>JAAVCH010000029.1 GCA_014802425.1 Bacteroides sp. | reverse complement strand
CGGATGATTTGCACAACCTTACGGATAAATTCTTCGGGGTTGTTGCGGAACAGGGCGAGTTTCGCCGGACGCAGACCTTGAAGAATCTTAGCGGCAGTTCGTCGGGTGATATTGGCACCTTTGGCGATCTGCCCGATAAGGTCATACTTCACGGATGAAGTACTTACGTCTGTAAGCACCTGAGAAGTGGATTTGGTGTCACCGAATTCAGTTACTTCATCTTCATGCTGCCTACCTTCGATTTTTATGTAGCGCAGAGTCCTCACCTGCAACTCGTCTGAATTAAGGTGCAGGATTGCGTTCTTAATCAGTTCGTCGGAGTTATAGCTGACGGTATAGACATATTGGTGGTTAATCTCTTTCCATAGAGCCTGAAACTCCTCCCGGTAGAAATTGGCGTTGAGCTTAGGTTCCGGCAATTTCGTTTTGCCGCCGTTCTCTGTCATGCCGTCAAGCAGGGACGGGTCGAAGATAGAGTTGATAAGGCGATTAACACCCTCCGCCATAGGTTGAAGTCTGGCAGGTAAAGGAGCGAGCGTGCCGGCTTCACGGTCAGCGTGATATTTCGGTGTAATGTTGCCGCTATCATCCACATATTCGTTATCTTCGAGATAGATCATTATGCGGCTTGCCTCAGTATCTGAAACTATATGCGGCTGACCGTCGAGCGTAATGGTCTTTCCCTTGAAATAATCAGTGGATGCTCTGGTAGCGCGTTCACGCAGAGCGTCGCGCGTTTCCTTTTGGAGCGCACCTGTAAAGTCTGCATAACTCTCATTGGCGATAACGGTAAGCACATTTATGTCGTGAACGTTATCGCCGAGCAGTTCCTTATCCTGACGGATACCGTTACAGTCAACCGCGATACGCAAGCCACGGCCAACCTCCTGACGTTTGGTAGTGGTTGAATTGCTGTGGCGCAGAGTACAGATCTGGAATACATTGGGGTTATCCCACCCCTCACGCAGAGCGGAGTGAGAGAAGATGAAACGTGTCGGTTCCTCGAAACTCAGCAGACGCTCCTTGTCGCGGAGAATGAGGTCATAGTCCGAGGCTTCCTCGCTGACATCAGAACCGCGTTTGGTTTTGGTGTCAACCATTTTGCCTTTCTTGTCAATGGAGAAGTAACCGCGATGAGTCTGATAGGGATAGAACCGGCGCAGATATTCGTTGTATTCCTCATCGAAGATATGGAACTCTTCATTGACAAGTCGGGAGTATTCCTCTTCAAAGATAGTTTGGAATATACCCTTGACAGGTTCGCCGTTCTCGTCATACTTGCGGTACTTGGCCACTTCGTCGATGAAGAATAGCGACAGACACTTGATCCCTTTCTTGAACAACTGACGCTCCTTCTCGAAGTGAGCCTTGATGGTTTCGCGTATCTGAACACGCTGCATGTGCAGTTCGTTGGAGTCACCGACAATTTCACCTTTACGAATAGTCACGCCATTTGTAAAAGTTACATATCCGGTCGGATAGGCGGCATTACCTGGATTGATCTCTGCAATATCATAGCCACGGTATTGCTCCAGGTCGTTGGATTCAACAAATAAAGAGTCACCGACACCCAATGTCCTGAAATGACGGCGAGGCTCCCCGGCGGCGTTCTTCACCTCAATAGATATTCGCGCCATCGGAGGTTTTGTCGGAGACAGTACAATATCTTCGAGGTACATGTAGCCGTTGGTGCCACGGAGGTTTTTCAGTTCAAAACCGACAACCTTGATACGCTTTACAAGGCGCTCGCGGTAGGCGTCCAAAGCATCGAGGGCATATACTGTATCGTGCTTTGTGCGGTGGGTAGCGGAGTAATTCAGCACGAACAGCGGATTGAATTTCTTAAGGGCAGCCTGTGTAGCCGCACCCTCCATCTTCTGCGGCTCGTCCATAATGATTATCGGGCGGTTGGCCGCAATGACATCAATAGGGCGGCGGGAAGCGAACTCGTCGCGCTTTGAATAAATGATGCGGCTTTCCTTTGACCGACTCCCTTCTTTGAGCGAGGCAGCGAATGCCTGGGTGTTGATAATCATCACGTTCACCCCTGCATCCTGCGAGAACTGGTCGAGTTGATTGAGGTTAGAACTATTGTAGACAAACCAACGCGCTTTCTTTCCGTACTGCTCCATGAAGTGATCCTCAAGCATGCGGAAAGATTTTGCCACACCTTCACGAATGGCGATACTCGGCACAACGATGATGAACTTCGACCAACCGTAGAGCTTGTTGAGTTCAAACATCGTCTTGATGTAGACGTAAGTCTTACCCGTACCGGTCTCCATCTCGACATCAAGGTTGACGGCACCTAAGCCGTCGATCTTGCTTAGAGACTTAGAGAGCGGCACACCTGCGAGAGTCTGAACGGAGTGCAGATTATCGAGTAGCTGTTTCGACGACAGCTCAATGTCGGCGTTACGGTAACCGTCATCTTCAAGCATCTCACGCATAGTGCCGGCAGGGAGGTTGCCAAGGTCTCGGCGATAATGAGCGGGGTCGAGATTAGGCTGACCGGTGAAGATAGCGGTAGTATTCGCCACTGCATCCGTCTGATAGCCTTGAATCTTAAACTTGAACGTCATTATTTGGGCAGAATATTTTGTGCCCATTCCGGCACCGATTCAACATACTGTTTACCAATCTCGCCATTGCAAAGTCTAAACAGGGGGGTTGCTTTCTCATCTTCGCGAGAATTGTCGTAAACATAAAGTCTATCAACAAGCGGTGCGATTTCAGTACAGTTGGCAATAGACTTTATGTAGCGCGAAATAATCTTCGGGATAGGCACATCATGTCCGCCTTTCATCACACGTCGGGCAATACGCGCTGCGTTAATAGTAGGGTTTTCAGTGGATATGAAGAATATACGTACGAAGTAACCGGCTTTCTTTGCGCGACGGATAAAGTCTAATTTATCAGGAGCCGACATAACGGTTTCAAAAATAAGACTTTCACCGTTTGTAAGACATTGTTCCCGCCACTGTTCACAAAAAAGCGCAGCCTCGCGCACGGCTTCAGGAGAATTCCAGTTGCCAAACTTATCTTGCGCCACTATATCCGGATTGATATAGACAGCATCTTCAAGCCAATCGCTTTCAAGGACTTCTGATGTAATGGTAGTCTTACCAGACCCATTCGGTCCGGCAATAACTATCAGCAATGGTGCATGTCCCTCCTTTCTCATAGCATATCAGTTTGGTTTGCACTACGTTTCTTTGCCTCCTCACTTGCACGACGGAGCTCAGCAAAAAATTTCTCGTTGGATTGGCGATTGGTCTCTCTCACTTTTTCAGCTGCATTTTCCATTAGTTGACCCAACTGTTCGTCACTTGGGTCGTTATTGGAGTCAAAGCGGTAAGAGTTATATTCTGCTTTTGTCATACTTGAATCTTTTGGGATTTTGCAGACGTGTGTGCAAAATTGGGTTGAACAATTAAAATTCCTACTTCACAGGATTTTGCGGATGGTGTCGGGAGAATAATGCTTGAAAATCTGCTCGAAGTTATCGAGGACATTGTCGTTAGCGGCAGAAGCGTCACGCATAACGAAATAGTCAGGTTTCATCTTGGCTATTTCTGTGACGGTTGACTCGTTAACATCGGTGTCAAAAGTGGCTATCAGATAAGTACCGTCAACGAAGAACACCTTTTTGCCGTTGACATCGCGCTCCTCAATCTTGGCAGAGAGTTCGATGCCGAGTTCAGGCAGAACTTGGAAAAGCAGGTCAAGCGGAGTGCGGTCGGACTTCACATTATCAACGTAGTTGAAAAGGTGCTGCTCATTGAAATCTTCGGGAATGTAGAACACATCCTCCATATTCGATGAGTCAAGTTTGAGCACACGGAAGCCGACATCAAGGTCTTTAGCATTGTCACCTGCCTCTTCCTTGACTTTATCTCCGGCTCTACGGATACGCTCCTTTCCAATTTGGCAGATGGTTTCGTAACCGGCTTTGCGAGCCTCACTTTTTTCATCGGTCACCTCGGGAAGCTGAACCATTATGAACTTGCGCTTTCCTCCGTCCTCAGCATTGAGTTTCATAACAGCATGTGCTGTAGTAGCGCTACCGCTGAAGAAGTCAAGGATAATAGAGTCTTTTGTATCAATCATTTCCAACATTTGATTGATTAGAAATGTCGGTTTTGAGTATTCAAATAGTTTTGAATTACCTAATAGAGACTTAATATCATTAGTCCCATTCTGATAATTCATTTCAGATTCATTCCAAATACTTTTTGCTTTTGTGCGTCTTTCTCCATTCTTCGTTAAATAATCTTTTTGAAAAATATCCCATACATTTTCTCCATCACGAGTTATTTGTTTTCCAACAAGATAGTTCCTCTCCGTTGCAATTTTTTCTTTCGACCATCTCCAAGTACCTTCTTCTCCTGTAGAAATTTGGATTGGGAATACTTGTATTGAGAATGATTCATCTTTCGTTAAAGAGACCTCTTTAGATATTGGATTAATGAATAATGGAAAATATAATTTGGGCCTATCTGAGCGTCTCCAGAAGCCACCTCTCATTCTTAAACCTAAAAGTCTGTATTTTCCACCAAGATCAGAATGCTTATACTCTGATATCATTTCATCAGTAAGTTTATGCCCAATAATTGCCGATAAATCTCTATTTTTTGAACATAAAATTACATATTCATGTAATTCTGCAATTTCTGCAGAAGACATAGAACCTCTGGGATTACTTTGTACTATTATAGAACCAATTACGTTTCTTTGTCCAAATATCTCTGAACAAAGTTTATGAAGATTCTCGTATTCATTTCCATCAATAGAAATGAAGATAACTCCATCATCAGAGAGTAAGTCACGCGCAACTTTCAGACGAGGATATATCATATTAAGCCAGTCCGTATGGAAGCGCCCATTACTCTCAGTATTGCGTTGCATTGGGTCGATGACTTGGTTGCCGTCCTCGTCAAAGAGTCCGCTTGACTGCTCAAACTCCTCACGGCTCTGTGCAAAGTCGTCGTTATAGACGAAATCATTGCCGGTGTTATACGGAGGATCAATGTAAATCATCTTGATTTTGCCAAGATAGTTCTCGCGAAGAACTTTCAGCACATCAAGATTATCTCCCTCTATGTAAAGATTTTTGGTGTTCCAAAAATCTTTTGAGGCATCGACATCCGGACGCAGTGTCTTATCTGTCGGTGTATTGGCAAGACGCGAAGCGGCACGCTTATCAGGCCATGTGAACTGATAGCGTTCTTCGCCCTCCTGTATTACGTCCGGGTCAAGTTCGGCCCGGAGCTTGTCCCAGTCTATTTTGAGGGTGGTAGTCCCCGTTAATATTTTTTTACATTCCGTAACACAATGAGGGAACAATGCGGCTATTTTAGCCACATTGTCGTACACCGCGTCAGGGGTTTTCATGCGTAGTTTATCCATAATGGAAATTTATTTTGAAAAACAATCCGTGTCCCATTTTTCAACATTAGTATCAATATAATACATGATATTGTCGAAAGCCCTTTGGTCACGAATGATATGTTCATGATAATTGCGTTGCCAAACCGGTAGGGGCGCAATACATTGCGCCCCCGCTATCCGGGTGACAGCGGCTTTGAATGTGCGTATCGCAATACACAACGCACTATTGAAATGATTGTCATCAACAGGCGTTCCGTGCATCGGAGGCTTGAGGCAGCCCACGTTTTGTCGGCCTTCGTTTGTCAGGGCGGACTTGTCGGGGGCGGCATTGTGGATTATGGTGCCGGATGGAGCGGGGGGCGCAATGTATTGCGCCCCTACGGATAATATCAAATGAATATGGTTGGGCATGACGACATAATTCCAGACTTCAACATTTCTATGTATCTCGGGGATTTTCAAGATACAGTCATTTACAATTTCACCAAGTGGATATGGTTTGAATCGCGACTGGAAAATGCTCCCGAATACATGCGATTTGTTATGTGAACAAATTGTGACAAAATAGATGCCGCAATTATAATCATGCCATTTCGCACGAAATTGATGTCTGTTATTCATTAAACCCTCCTTTCAATCGTTGAAGTTCAACAAATAACTCACGCTTGCGGCGTGGCTGCTTAGCGGCTTTCATCTGACGCTCCAGAGCCTCAATCCGGCGAAGGTGTCTATCTCTTTCTTCATCAATCTTGATTTGCTCGGTGAGGGAGTTATCCTGCTCAACCGAGAAATCACCGATTGTGGAAACGATGTTTTCCCAAACGGCATCGAGATTGAGTCCTGACAGGGTTAAAGAGATAGAATCCAAATGTTGCCACGGAGCGGTGAAGAGTTTGCCGTGGTATGCGGCAAGCATAGCCTCATCCTCGTAGCGCAGAACGAAGACCGTGCGGTAAGGGAGATATTTGGCAAATGGAACGATTGACTCAGCATCAAATTCTCGAGATTTAACCAATACATCCACCACCATTATCTCCTTCACCTCGTTGCCGGCGGCAATAGCCGGAACAGTGCGGGGAGAAATCCAATTCACTACGTCAAGACGCGACACCTCGGCATCGAAACGTTCACGTTGCGATGCAGTCCAGTCGAACCGCTTAAAGAGCTGCGTCTTTGGCAGTGGGCGTTTGACTTCGGTGGTCGGTGGCAATCCTAACATTACGGTCAATCGTTTTTATGGTGATCAAGGATGAATTTTTCAAGATTATCAATCAGGGCCTGCTCAAGTTCCGACTCGGAAAATCCACTGTCGCGCTTGAATCCCATAAATTCCGCAACCGTAGGATTCTTGATATATTCCGACGGATCGGAGTCATTAAACGGTGCCTTCGCTATCGGAAGCATTTCTCCAGGCCGTTTCCTTTGTTCAGCAAGTCGTCGTTCATAATATTGGGAGCAGATGTTACGGTCAAGAGTCGTCGTGCTCCACATATCTTTTGATGCCTGGGGCATGTACCAAAGGCGGGCCTCGGGACTTGTAACCGACAGCAATCGCCGTATATGAGTCCAAGTCAAATTGTGTACGAGGTCGTTCACAATTTGGAAATCGTTGAACAGCAGGTAAAACTTACGAAAATGCTCTAAATTACGTTTATTGTAACTCGGACCGTATTCATCTCTCAGATCCCCGGCCAAGCCGGCAATAAGTCGGGAGCCGTATTCAGCGCGGACGTTTCCTTTTTGTTCCTCCTCTACGATACGGCGGCCGATATTCCAATATGTGGCAAGCGAAATAGCACTTGCGGCAGAGAATGCTTGTCGACGGCCATTATCGATAATCCGACGTACGTCAGAAACAAACTCCTTCGGGATATGTATTATCGCTTTTTCCTTTGCCATAACGTTTTATCGGATTACCAGGAAACATATTAACTCAAAGTCATCAAGACCTTTTACTTCATTACCGAAAAGCGAGCCGCTGTCGCCCTCGAGGAACGAGAAGAGGTCGGTAGTCTCTTTTGTCGCTATGAGCGACGATATCGCATCGCCAAGGAGCCGGGAGTATGTGCCCATGCGTTGTCCGTCGCGAGTCTCGGCGTTGAACTTACGGCAAAGTTCTGAAATCGGCTCGGATTTGCCGCGGCATAACCGACGCATACGGTCGGCTACAAGAGGATTGTTCTTATAGTTGGAGCGGTAAGTAACCCAGTTGTCGTGAAGTTTCTTCGGGCAAAGGATGAGAACTGACTTATTGCGGTTCCCGTAATACTGGATGACGGAGAGTGCCGTGAATGTTTTACCGAGACCTACGGAATCGGCAAGGATGCAGCCGTTGTAGTTTTCAAGTTTGTTGATTATGGCAAGTGCGGCATCCTTCTGAAAATTATATAGCTTGTTCCAGATGACGCTTGACTTGAAGCCGGTTGCTTCGTTGGGCAAAACGTCCTCGGAAATATCTTCAAGGAACTCATTGAAGATGTTGTATAGCGTTACGAAGTATATGAACTCAGGAGAATTTTCCCTGTATGCGTTGGTGATGTTGTCGAGCACCTGTTCGGTGACTACCTGCAACTGACCGCCGTCATTCCATATCTGATTGAAAATCCGCAGGTATTGCTGAGTGAACGGAGTTTCCATCTTCGTGATGGCAGTAGCAAGGTTGTCGCCACGTTCACATCCAAGCTCCACGGTCGTAAAGCCGTTGAGCGGCATATAGGTCGTATCGTCGACAGTCGCAAAAGCCGGCATTCCGGCATTTGTGCGGTTGGACTTGAAGCATGCTTTTTTCCTGATCCATTCGGCGCATTCCTTTGCGACGGCTTTCAACGACAATTCATTGCGGAGTTTGATCTCAAACTCCGATCCGTAGAGATTCCGTTCGCGGTTGAGACGAGGAATATAGAACTCACGTTTCTGTTTGTCTGCCTTTTCCGTGATAAAAGACGGGGAGGTAAATATAAAACGCAGTTCGGAAATATCTTCTAACTGTTCCTTCAATTCCTGGAAAGCATAGATGGAGAAACTTGACGCAGCGATCGCCACCTTTGAGCCGGAGCGCAAGGTTGCCATCATATCGTCTTTTAGCGTCTTGTCTATATTATCTATAATTTCCATTGTAGAAATCCTCACAGGCGTGTCAAGGGTGGGCTGTAACTTGTCGGAACACCACCGGGGACAGCATTACGGCCGCCTTGCCAAGGTTTGCAATACGCTGAGGTTAAAAGCAAAGTTACAAATAAATTCTGAAATCATCATCTGAATCATCAGGGAATCTGCACCTGCCGTCAACTATGTCAGGGGATTAAAAGCAGAAAGCCACCGAGAGGATGGGGGAACTCTCGGCGGCTTTGGGATTACTCTTCGGTGGGATTGAAGTAGGGAAGGAAGTTATCGGGAAATCAGGAGGGGGTGAGGCCGCGCATGCGGTCGTCGGTGGCGGAAAGGGCCGCTTTGGCACCTTCGCCCATGGCGATCACTATCTGCTTGTAGGGGACGTCGGTGACGTCGCCTGCGGCGTAGACGCCCGGGAGGGCGGTGCGGCATGTGGAGTCCTTCACGATCTCGCCCGCACGGTTCACCTCAAGCTGGTCGGCGAATACCTTCGAGTTGGGGGTGAGGCCGATCTGGACGAATACGCCGGAGACGTCGTAGGAGTTCGTCCGGCCCGAAACGCGGTCGGTCACTTCGACGGAGGTGACGTTCTTGCCGTTACCCTTTATTTCCTTCACGGCAGAGGAGAGGTGGATGTCGACATTGTCGAATGTGGCGAGTTTCTTTTGGAGCACCTCGTCGGCCTTGAGGGTGTCGAGGAATTCGAACACGTCGACGTGGGAGCAGATGGCGGCCAGGTCGATGGCGGCCTCTATTCCGGAGTTGCCTCCGCCTACGACGGCCACACGCTTGCCGGCGAAGAAGGGACCGTCGCAGTGGGTGCAGAAGGCCACGCCCCGGCCGATGTATTCCTCTTCACCGGGAACATTGAGCCGACGCCATGAGGCTCCTGTGGCGATGACTACGGCCGGGGCCTCGAAGGTCTCGCCGCTGTCGGCCTTCAGGCGCTTGGGAAATCCCTGGAGCTCTACGGATGAAATCCGGCGGCCGTCGAAGAGGGCGATGCCGTAGCTGTCCATGAGCGAGCGGAGGTCGGCGGCAAGCGCCGTGCCGGTGGTGAGGGGGACGGAGATAAGGTTCTCGATGTCGGTCGTGTCCTTGACCTGACCGCCGATGCGTCCGGCCACGACGCCGACCTTGAGTCCCTTGCGCGCCATATAGACTGCGGCGGCCGCTCCGGCAGGTCCGCCGCCGGCCACGAGGGCGTCGAATCCGAGGGGGGCGCCGTCGGCCACGCCGGCATCGTCGGTCTTGCCGAACTTCTGCTCAAGCTTGGTGACCAGCTCGCCAAGCGAGGCCTGGCCCACATTGAGCATCTCGCCGTTGGCGTAGACCACCGGCACGCCGTTGACATTATAGTCCTTGGCTGTCTGCGGGGCGGCGGCTCCGTCGATTACGCGGTTGGTGACGGTGGGGTTGAGCAGGGCGATGATGTCGAGCGCCTGCACCACATCGGGGCATATGGAGCATGTCAGCGACACGAACGTAAAGATGTCGACCGGGCCGGCGATGGCCGCTATGCGGCGCTGCATGGCTTCATCGGGAAGGTTCTTGCCGAGGCCGGAGGCATTGAGCACCGCAAGGATGAGCGAGCTGAACTCGTGGCCTCCCGGGATGCCGACGAACTCGATGCCGGTGGGCTGCCCGTCGCGCCAGATGGAGAGCATGGGCGCGTCCTCCATGGTGGGTGCGTCCTCCACCTTGACGGAGAGGGAGTCGGAGGCCGCCGCGAAGTCGCGTACGAATTCCTCCATGTCCTTACGCTTTGGATTGTCGGGGCTTCCCTGCACGACCAGCATTATCTGCTGCGTGAGGTTGGCGAAATATGTTTTCAGCTGATTGAGAATATCGTTATCTATTATCGACATGGCTGTAAAATGTGTATGTGTTGGGGTTGACGCTTTCTTCTGTGTGCGCGACGCAAAGGAAGAAAGCTGTTGGTTTTTTTTATAAAAACGGCTCCGGGCCGAAAAAGCCGGGAGCCGCTGAATGTCTCTTTCTACGACGTCTGCTTCAGATCTTGCCTACGAGATCGATGGAGGGCTTGAGTGTCTCAGCTCCGGCTTTCCACTTGGCGGGGCAGACATCGCCGGGGTGGGCGGCTACGAACTGCGCTGCCTCTACCTTGCGCAGAAGCTCGTCGGCGTTGCGGCCGATGCTGTTGTCCTGGATCTCCACAAGCTTGATGAGGCCTTCGGGGTCGCTGACGAATGTGCCGCGGTAGGCCATGCCCGACTGTTCGTCCATCACGCCGAATGCGCGGGCCAGAAGGCCGGTGGGGTCGGCGAGCATGGGATAGTTGATCTTCTTGATGGAGTCGGAAGCGTCGTGCCATGCCTTGTGTACGAAGTGGCTGTCGCAGCTTACGGAATATACCTCCACGCCCATTGATTTCAGCTTGTCGTACTTCTCGGCGAGGTCAACGAGCTCGGTGGGGCACACGAAAGTGAAGTCGGCGGGATAGAAGAAGAATACCGCCCATTTGCCGAGCACGTCCTTGTCGGTGACGGTTACGAACTGGCCGTTGTGGTAGGCCTGTACGGAAAACTCCGGGATGTGGGTGTTGATGATTGTTTCCATTTCTTATTTTTCGGTTTTTAATGATTATTCGGTTTAAATCGGCGGGGAGGTGCCGGGTCCCCGTGTTTCTTTCGGTTTTCACAAGGAAAACGCCCCGGCCGGGCCTACGGTTCGGAGCGTTTTACCAAAAAAATGTTAAGGTATTGAAGAGGGGATACAGGGTGTGAAAAAGAACCCCGCCGGCGCATATAGGGGCTTACGTCGGCGGGGTCTGCCCGGTCCTGAAGTCGGCGGGCCGGGCAGGAGTGACAGGTGAGTCAAGTGATATTTCAGAGCATGATGAATTTGAGTGCCTGCGCGGAGTCGCCGCGCAGACGCGCTATGTAGGTGCCTCCGGTAAGGGACGAGAGGTCCGCCAGAGGGCCTTCGGCAGAAAATATGCAGCGTCCTGTCAGGTCGTAGATATCGATTACGGAGTCGGAGTCCGTGGAGATGGAGTGTCCGTCGAAGCGGAGGGTGGAGCCGGATGAGACCTCATTCACTCCCGACATGGAGTCCCACGGCTGGAGATTCTGCGGATAATACATCATCATGGGCACGCCGTTGACTGAAAGATGCACCTCGATCAGGTCCATTCCCTTTTCCGAATCGGGGAAATGGACGTGGCCGTCGGAGGGGATGTCGAATCGCTGTCCGGAGTTGAGGCAGATGTAGTGGAGGTCGACGAAATCAAGCGACTTGAAATTCATGTGGATCATGCCGCCCTCCTGCTTGATGGAGAATGTGAACATCTCCTCCGCGATGGCGCCGTCGGTGGGCGTGGGATAGCGGGAGAGCATGTTGGCGGGGATATAGTTGACCGATCCGGGGAAGTATTTGCCGAGCATCGGGTAGATGGTCTCGAAGTAGAAGATGGCCTTGAGGTCGCCGTTGAGGGAGTTGCCTAAAAGGAGGTCGACGGGCTGATTGTAGTAGCCGGCGCCGTTTTCGGGCACCATGACATAGATGGCGGGCATCACGATGGTGGAAGTGGCGTACTGTATGGCGGGAGCCTCAGTCACCTCAAACTGGCGCACCATGATCTTGTCGAGCTTAGGGCATCCCGAGATGGCGCGGGGCTGGAACTCCGTGTAGTTCGGGAAATAGACCTCCTTGAGTTCGGGGCAGTCGGAGGCGAAGCCTGTGCCGATCACCACACGCGGAGTGGATGTGGGCACGTAGAAATTGCGCATGTCGATCTTGGTGAGGTTCCTGCATCCGGCGAAAGTGTTGAAGAATTCCATCGAAAGCTTCGACGTGCGCTCCGACTGCACGAAGACTACCTCCTTAAGGCCAGTATTGGCCCACACGCTGTCGCCTGTGAGGCGGATGTTGCCGTCGAACGGCGCGAACGTCTGGAGCGACGTGCAGTCGCGGAAAGCGGAGGCGCCGATATGCGAGGGCGCGGTGGTGCAGACAAACGATTTCAGCGAGGTGCAGCCAAGCATGAAGTCGGCGGGAATATAGGTCTCTGAGGTGGTGGTCCACTTGAGGTCGGTGACCTTCGAGCCTGCGAAGGCTCCGCGTCCGTTGAGCGTACGGAAATTCAGCGAGGAGGGGAGGGTGACATCGGTGACGGAGGAATTGCGGAATGCGTAGGCCTGGAATGTCTTCACTCCTTCAGGCACGATGAGCGTCTTAAGGTTCACGGTGTTGGCGAAGGCGTCCTGGGCTACGTCAGTGACGTTGGCCGGGGTGATGATATAGGTGTCGGCCGTGGCGCCCGGAGGGTAGAAAAGCAGGCGCTTGTCGGTCTTGTTGATTATGGCTCCGTTGTCGATCATGAATTTTCCGTCGGCCGCGCCGCCGGAGGGGAAGCTGAAGCTCTCCAGCTGGGGCATCGAGTTGAAACCGGCTTCCATGTGGATCGAGTTGAGGTCTTTTGAGAATACGATCTTGCGTACGGTGGAGTTTCCCTCGAAGGCGTGTATTCCGATGTTGACTCCGGTGGTGGACATCTTCAGTTCTCCGTTGGTGGACGCGAGGTCGAGCTTCTGGGGCACGCGGAGCACTGTCTTGCTGTCGGCGGTGGTGAGGATGCCGGCGCCGGTGGCCTTGAACACCGTGTTGCCCTCGGTGACGACGAAGCGTTTCATGTCGGGGCAATTGCGGAAATTCTTCAAGTCGGCTCCGCGCACCACATCGGCCCTGGAGTTGACCTGGCCTATATATTTCACGGTGGTGGGGATGACCAGTGTCACCATCCCCGCGATGTCGTTGACGGCGTCGGCCTCGATTCCCACCACATCATACATCGTCGTAGGGGCGCCGTAGGATACCTGCTGCGGGACGTAGACGGTAGGGGAGTCGGCCTTGTCGCCGGTATGGCGAATAAGTACGGCCGTGTGCTTGTTGTGGTCGTAACTGTAGCTGAACCTGATTTCAGCCGAAGCCGACGCGGCGCATGTGAGGATCAGCGCCGAGGCTAAGAGTTTGTTTAGCATGATGCGAATGAATTTAGTTTGGCACTGCGAATTTCGGCATTTTGGCCGTTACAGGGGGCATGTAGACGGTCTACAAAACGGCTAAAGTGCGTCTACAAAACGTAGGTCTACAGAATTCGGATAGCCGATTGTAGATTTTTTTACTAATTTCGCATAGACTTTCAATGTCGTTGACTCCTAAAAATCCAATCTCGCCATGACACGCAGCAGCAAGCAGATCGCGACTCTTTCCTCATTTCTCATCATTCTAATGCTGGCCGGATTCTCATGCCGGCACAGCGACGGACGCCTCGGGCCGTTCGGATGGACGAGTACCGACGCGGAGTTCGATTCCCTTACCGTGGGGCTCGAACGCGCGTACTACGGGATTGCTCCGGACTCGGTGCTGCACGCCATGACTTCCAGGATGGGG
Source organism: Bacteroides sp. (assembly GCA_014802425.1). Taxonomy (GTDB): domain Bacteria; phylum Bacteroidota; class Bacteroidia; order Bacteroidales; family Muribaculaceae; genus Lepagella. The sequence goes on along the minus strand of JAAVCH010000029.1, from coordinate 26,923 downwards.
GAGCTGGCCCGGCGGGATCCGTCGAGGCCGGCGAAGATGTCGCGCTATCATTACTGGAACTCCAGGCTCAAGCTCCGGCGCCATGACGTGGAGGGGGCCATGGACGGATTCGCCATGGCCCTCGCCCTTACCGATTCGTCGAAATATCCTTACGATGTGGCCCGCATCAGATGGAATATGGAGCTGGAGGAGCCATATGGAGTGGAGGGGTACAACTACGGGCTCTCCAGGGCCGAGCTGTTCAGAAAATTCGGCGACCTCCCCATGGAGGCATACTACAAGATGCATCTCGGCACGATAATGAACGATGTGGGGAACCAGGACGCGGCGCTTGACTACTTCAAGTCGGCCGACTCGCTGCTGCGTCTTTCGGGCCTCGACGGGCAGTCGGCACGCAACATGATCAACATCGCCACTACCATACACAGGAGCGGGCGCGTGGCCGATGCCGTGGCCATACTCAAGCATTCCCTTTCGGACTCGATGTTCTGCAGCGAGCCGGTGGCGGTCAACATAGCCCAGTGGAACCTCTACCTTTTCACCGACAGCCTGCCGATGCTTCAGAAGGCCTATGCGGGACTGGAGGGGGATCCGCAGGAAGGCACGATGCGGGCCCTCTACGGCTCGCACCTGATAAAGGAATACGCAGCCAGGGGGATGACGGATTCGGTGCGGACCTATATAGCGAGGGTGGAGCCCGACACACTTCAGCTCGGCGACGAGGGGTATCTGCGTGACTACTACATCGGAAGGGCAGCAGGAGAACATGCGCTCGGCAACGACTCCAGGGCATACGCCTATGCCGACAGGGCCATCAGACTGATGCAGGCGCTGGAGGAAGACCAAGAGGTGGAGGAAGTGAAGAGAATGTCGCAGGCGCGCATGATCGAGGAAGTGCGCCACCGCCTTGAGATAGCGCGGCGCGACCGCACGGTGGTCTTTCTCGGCGTGCTGATCGGGATAATCCTGATAGCCGGCGGCGTGGTGATTTTCTATCACCGCCGGTTCAGCCGTCAGCGTGAGAAGCGGCTTGAGGCGTCGCTTGCCCAGGAACGCGCCGAACGCCGTGTGCTGGCGCTGGAGATCGCCATGGAAGAGAACCGCCAGCTCGGCAGCGACCTGCTCGAAACGGTCGACTCCCTCGAACGCCACGGCCAGGTGACCCCCGAGGCCATCGGGTGTCTGGAAGCCACGCTTAAGAGCCATGACGCCACACGCGGGGCGCAGGACTCATTCGTAGAGGTATTCTCACAGGTGAACCCGAAATTCCTTGAGGCCCTCGACAGGACTTATCCCACCCTCAGCAAGGCTGAGCGACGGCTGGCCACATACATCGCCCTTGAACTCGACAACAAGCATATCGCGAGGCTCACCGGCACGCGGCCGGAAAGCGTGAAGCAGGGGCGCTGGCGCCTGCGCCAGAAGCTCAACCTGCCGGAGGGAGTGACGCTTGAGGACGAGATGCGCCGTCTGGGCGAGCTGAGGGAGGAATAGCCCCGGGTCAGCTTTCGGGCACTTTCCACCATTTGGAGCAGAATAGCCTCAGTAGGAATATCGTGCCTCGGAAAGTGAGTTCGATGCACATGGCTATCCAGACGCCGCGCAGTCCCATCGTGGACGACATCCACCATGCCAGCGGCACGCGCACGAGCCAGATGCTGCCGAAGTTCATTGCCGCCGGGAGCTTCGTGTGCCCCACTCCGATAAAGGCTCCGTAGGCCACGATGGAGGCGGCGAACATCGGTTCGGCCCATGCCTCGATGCGGAGCACCTCGGCGCCGAGCGAGCTGATGGCTTCGACGGGGGTGATGAGCCGCATTATATCGTCGGCGAAGACATACATGAGCAGGCCCATCACCGACATCACCGCCATGCCGAGTCCGACGGCCATGTATCCGAACCGGCGCACGAGCCTCAGCCTTCCGGCTCCGAGGCTCTGGCCGGTAAGGGCCGTGGCGGCGTCGCCGATACCGTAGCCGGGCATATAGCACAGGCTTTCGGCCGTGACGGCAAAGGAGTTGGCGGCTATGGCTATCACTCCGAGGGGAGCCACGATCATCGTGATGGCTATCTGCGCGCCGCAGATGATGGCGTGTTCCAGCGTCATGGGGACGGATATGTTGACGGCTTTCCGGGTGACATCACGTGTAAGCCGCCATGAGCCGGAGTGGCCGCTGAGCCTGATCTCAGGTTGCCGGCGGCAGGCGTACCACATCATGACGCCCGCGCACACGGCTTCGGCGGCGACTGTGCCGAGCGCCGCGCCGAGCACTCCGAGGCCGGCTCCGGGGAACGTGACCTCGGTGCCGAACAGGCTGTAAGTGGCGGTGGGGAAAATCAGCAGGAAATTGAAGAGGCAGTCGAGGGCGCACATCAGGCCGCTGAAGATGCTGGGTATCTTCATGTTGCCGGCGCAGCGCAGCATTCCTCCGGCGAGGTAGTTGAGTGTCAGGAGGGGGAGGGCCGCCACGAAGACCACGAAGTACAGTGTGGCCTTTCCGCAGATTTCCTCCTCGCCTCCGAGCCAATGTGGAAGCTTCCAGGCAATCGCCACTCCGATGGCCACTATGACCAGGCTGAACAGGAGCGAGGCCACGATGCCCTGGCGGAATATGCGGCGCGCGCCTCCGGCGTCGGAGGCGCCGACCTTGTGGGCCACCTGCACGGAGTAGCCGGAAGTCATGGCGGAGCAGATGCCCCAGAACAGCCAGAGGCTGGTCGATACGAGGCCGATCGAGGCGGAGTCGTCGGCTCCGAGGCGGCCGACCATCGAGGCATCGATATACTGCATCGCGATGCTCGACAACTGTGCGAGCATCGCGGGAAAAGAGAGCGAGAGGGTGAGGCCGAGGCGCTGGAGCCATGAAAGTTGCCTTCCTTCGCGTATGTATTTTATATCGGTAGTCAAGGTCAATATGTATTTTGTGCTTGGGCGCGCTATGGCATTTGCGCTCGGGCTTTGTCTTTGCACTTACGCGCGCAGCACTATGACGGACCGTCCTTAGGGAGTACAGGATCCGGCTTCGGGGGAAGTGGCGAAGGCCCGGCGGATGCGGCCCAGGGCTTCGGCGAGGCGTGGGCGCGGGCAGGCGTAGTTGATGCGGATGTAGCGCGGATCGCCGTAGGTGGCTCCGGAGCTGACGCATACACGGGCTTTGTCGATGAGATGGCGCTCCATTTCGTCGCCGGTCAGGCCGGTGGCGGAGATGTCGACCCATGCGAGGTAGGTGGCTTCCGACCGGCATATCTTCCAGGCGGGGAGCTCCTTGGCGATGAAGTCGCTGAGAAGGGTGTAATTGCCGTCAAGGTATCCGCACAGGGAGTCGAGCCAGCCGGCGCCTTCGTCGTAGGCGGCTATGAGGCCGTCGACACCGAAGGGATTCACATCGCAGACTTCGTTGTCGTTGATGGCGCGGTCAACCATGGCGCGAGTCGCTGCGTCGGGACACACGATGAATGCGTTCTGCAGCCCGGCGGTATTGAACGCCTTGCTGGGCGACCCGCAAATGACTGCATCGGAATCAACCGTGGCATACGGTATGTAGCCGGACTCCCCGTGCGTAAGCTCGCAGTGGATCTCATCGCTGATGACCCTCACGCCGTGGCTGCGGCATATGTCGCGTAAGCGCTCCAGTTCCGGACGGGTCCATACACGTCCGGTGGGATTATGGGGGTTGCATAGGATGAGAAGCTTGTTGCGGGGGTCGGAGACGAGGGTCTCGAGTCCGTCGAAGTCCATGCGATAGGTGAAACCACGGCCTTCGTCGACGCGGATGAGGGGATTGTCGTATTCCCGGCAGCCGTTGTTGCGCACGGAGGAAAAGAAGCAGTTGTAGGCGGGAGTCTGGAGTATCACGCCGTCGCCGGGAATGGTGAGGGCCTTGATGATGGCCGAGACGGCCGGGACAACGCCTGANGTGNCAATAACCATGTCGCGTCTGATCTCCCAGCCATGACGGCGTGAGAACCATCCGCGCAATGCGCCGTAGTACTTCTCGGGGACGTCGGTGTAGCCGAAGATCCCTTTCTCCACCCGGCGCCGGAGGGCGTCGGTGACGGAGGGTGCCGTGCGGAAATCCATGTCGGCCACCCACAGGGGTATCACATCGTCGCCGGGCATCGTGTCCCATTTCATGGAATAGGAGCCACGNCGTTCGGTGAGGGTATCGAAATCAAAGCTGTCCATCGGTGACTATCGTTACGGGGTCCACGGCCTTGGAATGCTCGTCGATGATTGTCTCGCCTACGGAGCCGGCNTTTATGGCTCCGGCCATAGGATTCTTTATGGAAGTGATGTGGCCGTTGACTGTGGCGATGACCTCGCTGTCTTCAAAAGCCAGGTCGCAGTCGGGTGCGAACTCGCAGTCCTCAAGAATAAGGTCCTTGCAGTAGCAGAGAGGCTGGGTGCCGGAAATCTTACAGCGCACGAGATGAAGGCGCTTCGAATGCCAGCCGAGGTATTCTCCGTGGAGTTCGGAATCGTATACGGTGACGTTCTCGGTGCCCCAGAAAGCGTCCTTTGAGTGGATCACGGCATTGCGGATGGTGACGTTGCGGCAGTACTGGAAGGAATAATTGCCTTCCTGATACCATTTGTCTATGTCGATGTCATGCGAATGCATGAAAAGATAGTCGGCCTTACGCACCTCAACGTCGCGGATGATGACGTTGGAGCAGTGCCAGAGTGTCTCCTCCGCATCGGGTATGCGGACGTTGCGGAGCACGATTCCGTCCATCTCCCGGAACATTTTGGGCGCGTCGACCTGAGTGTCGGACATATCCAGATTGCGCGAGTACCACAGCGCAGCNCGGGCGCCCGGAGTGAAAAGGCAATCCGTGATGCGGAATCCATCCACGTGCCAGAAGGGGTATTTCCCCTCGAAGCGGCAATGGTCGGCATCGATATTGGCGCAGCATTTCAGGGCTGATTCGCCGGTGTGTATCGTAACGTTTTCGAGTCTGAGGTTGCGCGCGCCGAAAAGGGGGCGTTCGCCTTCGAATTCACGGTCTTTTATGAGTTCCATCNGGGTAAAAGTTTTTTTGATTGTTCCGGGGGGGGCGGGATGTCCGGAGGCCCACGGCCTTATATATAACGCTGTAATTCCGGTTTTGATTTACCTTTCTTTAGGGTATCCATACCCGTATCCCGGATTCAGGGCTCGTAGATCATGCGGCGCGTCATTCCGCCGTCGACCGGGATGTCGGCTCCGTTGATGAAATCATTGCCCGGGGCGGAGAGGAAGAGGCACACGCGGGCGATGTCGTCTGGTACTCCTACGCGACGCGAAGGGTGCTGAAGAGAGTCGGCTTCCGAAAGGGTCTCGTCCTTGACATTNATCCATCCCGGAGAAATGCAGTTGGAGGTAATGCCGTAAGGGGATAGCGACATCATGAGGGAATGGGTGAGGGATGCGAGGGCGCCCTTGGACGCCGAGTAGGCCTCTGTGCCGGCCTCGCTCTGGATATGNCGGGTGGAGGATATTATGATGAAGCGTCCGCCGAAGGGATTGGTGAGAGGGGAGTCCTGCCTGAACCGCGCCCAGAGACGGGCAAGCGTGTAGGCCGGGAGGAGATTGATGTCGAGCACGTGGCGAAAATAATCGTCGTCGCCTTCGGTAAGGGGCCGGAAATGCCCGACTCCGGCGTTGCTGACNATTATGTCGATGTCGCGCCACGCATGGACGACATCATCAAAGGCCTGTCTGACCGCGCCNGAGTCGGCNANGTCTACATTATAGAACCGCACGCCTTCCCCGGCGGCGATGAGGTTGCCGGCCTCCTCATCGCAGTCCATCACGGCCACTTTGCAGCCGGCTTTCAGAAACGCACGGCTGATTGCGAGGCCGATGCCGTTGGCGCCTCCGGTGACTATTACCCTCCGGGGAGGGAACGGCACCTGAATATACCCCTTCCGCCGGGCGCCCACTGTGGACACCGATGCGGAAGCGCCGATCCTTCCGGCGCGAAGATCTTCCATTCTTCTCTCAAGATAATTGTCGGCCATAACAAGCAAGTCCGGTTAATTAAAAAACAAAGTCGGCCATCCGCCCGGCTGATGATTCTCAGTGCAAAGATAAGGAAAATAAGCGTATGACTCAATAGGGCGGNATCAATAAACTTTTCCGGGATGATCGGTCAATGGCGTTTTCCCGAGGGAACGGTCAAGGATTTTTTCCGAAGGAACGGTCAATAACTTTTTCCGAGATTAGGTTGTTGAGAAAAAAGACGCCCTCCCGGGCATCCTCTTCGGCTTTAACTCAGCNGAAGTCTTTATATATGACNAGATGAACGTATATAACGGNAACCGTCGTACTGATATCCACATATACCTATATTTACAAAAACCAATATCTATAGACTGATCTTATGGAGTATATCTTCGAAATCCTGAGGCACAATCCCGTGATACCGATATTCCTGACGGTAGGAATCGGATTCTGGATCGGCCACCTTAAGTTTAAATCCTTCTCACTGGGGGCGGTGGCCGCGACTCTTCTTGTGGGAGTGGTGATAGGCCAAATAGGTATTTCCATTCCGGAAGTGGTGAAGTCGGTCTTCTTTATGCTCTTCCTGTTCTCAATCGGATATAGCGTGGGTCCGCAGTTCTTCCGTGCGTTTAAGGGTGACGGCCTGAAGCAGCTGGGATTCGCCGTGGTGGGGGCGCTCGTGTGCGCGGGCACCGTGATACTCGCGGCGAAGCTCATGGGCTATGAGACGGGAGTGGCCGTCGGGATGTTCGCAGGCTCGCAGACGGCCTCCGCGTCGCTCGGAGTGACGGCCGAGACGATACGCGGCCTCTCGATGGACACCGACACCAAGCAGCATCTTCTCGACATAATACCTACGTGTTATGCAGTGACCTATGTGTTCGGCACCATCGGCTCCGCATGGTTTCTTTCGAACGTCGGCCCGATGCTGCTGGGAGGAATGAAAAAAGTGAAGGCCGAGACCGAAGCAATCGAACGCGCTCTCGACGACGGGTCGGAAAAAATCGCTCCGGGAATGGTGCTTGCCGACTCGCCGGTGGCATTCCGCGTCTACCGGGCCGAAGGGGAGTGGTTTGACACCCCCCGGAGTGTGGATGAGGTAGAGGCGCACTTCGAGCGCAACGGAAAGCGTATCTTCGTGGAGCGTCTGAGACTGCGCGGAAAAATCTCGGATCCCTCGTCGAAGGCACGTATACGCCGTGGTGACCTTATGGTGCTCAGCGGACGCAGCGAGACGCTCGTGGAGGAAAGTCCCTATCTCGGTACCGAAATCGCCGACCACGAACTGTTGAGCTTCGGATCGGAAAACCTGCCTGTGACAGTGGCCACATCCGAAGTGGACGGAATGACATTCGGCCAACTCCGACAGCAGCCCTTCATGAAGGGTGCGCTCGTAAGCAAGATCACCAGAAACAACATGTGCATTCCTGGAAAGAACAACCTCGTGCTCGAACGCGGCGATGTGCTTACGCTCTGCGGCTCACCCCGTAATGTGGGGATAGCCGCGAAGGCCATAGGATATGAGGACCGCCAGACCGTCACCACCGATATGGTGCTTCTCGGCCTCGGCATAGCGCTGGGTTGCTTCATCGGCGCGCTGGCCATACATATAGGAGGTGTGCCGGTGTCGCTGAGCACCAGCGGAGGCGCCCTGCTTTCCGGTCTCTTCTTCGGATGGCTCCGCAGCCGTCGTCCCACATTCGGACATATACCCGATTCAGTGATATGGATATTCGACAATCTGGGCCTGAACATGTTTATCGCCGTGGTGGGCCTCAGCTCCGGGGCCACCTTCATATCGGGCCTGAGAGAAGTGGGATTGTCGCTCTTCTTCGTGGGTGTGGCCGCCACTCTGGTGGCTCTGACAGTGAATATATTCATCGCCCGCAAGATATTCGGGTTCTCGGCCCCTGAGACCCTGGGATGTGTGGCGGGCGCACGTTGCGGCGTGGCCTCGATCGGCGCTATTCAGGACGCTCTTGAAAGCACGGTGCCTGTGATCGGATACACTGTCACGTATGCCGCCGCCAACCTGATACTGGTATTCTCCTCGCTGCTGGTGCTGGCATTCGTGTAGGCCGGTGCGCATGTGCCTGCGGCGTGAGACATGCAGGGTGCTGCCAGCGCGGGTCAGCGTCTGCAGAGCGATCCCGGGGTACGTCCCGTCAACTGACGGAAGACCCGGTTGAAGTGATTTGGTGAATTGAACCCTACGGTGTAGGCTATCTGCTCGATGCTCATGTCGCGGTCGGCGATAAGTTCGATGGCCCGGGTGACGCGCTGATAGCTGAGGTAATCGGTGAACCGTATGTCGGAGGCCCGGAAAAGCCGGCTCAGGCTGCGCACCGACATTCCGAAGCGTTCGGCAAGCATCTCCTTATTTATGGAATCACCGAGATGGGAGTCGATGTAGCGGAGTATATCGCGAAGGCGTCTGTCATGGGGCTCGAACAGTGCCTTGAGGGGGATACGGTATTTTTCACCCTTTACAGGAAACAGATTGAGGAAGCTGATGATGTAGCTGTACATCTCGGGTTCCTCACTTTTCTTTATATGCGTGCCGCCGCTGCCTATGAACTTCAGATTGTCGCCGATGAAGGAGGAGGTGTTGTAGACGGCGAATATGTCGCGTGGCGCATAGAGATGCGAACAACAGATGATCTGAAGGGAAACCTGCCGGTTGTTGCTCGACAGGCGGTGCTCCACCCCCGGAGGAATCCAGGCAAGATGACGCTCGGGTACGAAATAGCATATCTCGCCCACCTGGATGCGGAGGGTGCCGGACAGGGTGTGCACGATCTGGTGGAGGGTATGGGAATGCTCCGGAAGGTCGATCACTTCCCAGCCCGAATCCTTTATTAAGATCTCATCTGCGGGAATGGTATTGATGCGGTCGATGTAGGATTTCTGTTCGTCAGTCATAGATTGGCCTGAAATATCAATAAGGAGTCCCTTTTGGTAAATTCGGCACAAAGATAATTGATTAACTTTGCATTGTCAATAGGAAACAAGGAATCGCCGGAGCTTTTACGCAAAGGACACCCCCCGCATTACAAAGGGACTCTGCCACGGAGCTATGACGAAATTCCGGTGATGAAAAAGCCATGGTTGCTTCGAATAAGGATAGATGGCTGTTTCGGACAATGATGCAAGGCTGTTTCTGATAATGATGCACGACTGTCTCTGACAATGATGCAAGGCTGTTTTTGACAATGATGCAAGGCTGTTTCTGACAACGGTGCANGNCTGTTTCTGACAACGGTGCAAGGCTGTTTCGGATAATGATGCATGACTGTTTCTGACAACGNTAAGTATATAACCCAAAAAACAATTGATATTATGGAAAATTTTATTGGATCACATTTCATCTACACTTATGCCAACGGCTGGATGTATGAACTCTATGTAAAGAATGAAAACACGGTGGACTANCGCATCCACTCCGGTATGGTCGGAGGACGCTGGGTGCGCGACCAGAAGGCCGATATCGTGAAACTGGCCGACGGCGTCTACAAGATTTCGTGGACAGAGCCGACGGGCACGGACGTGAGCCTGAACTTCATGCCGAAGGACAACAGGCTGCACGGTGTGATATTCTTCCCGAAGTGGGTGCGTGAACACCCTGAAATCACAGTCTGCTTCCAGAACGAGCATATTCCCTTGATGGAGGAGAGCCGTGAGAAGTACGAGACTTATCCTAAGTATGTGGTGCCGGAGTTCGGCGATATCTTCTATCAGAAGAACGAGGGAGCCAACAACGAGAAGGTGATNTCGGAAGCGCCTTATGACGGCATGGTTGACGACATTGTAAGCGGAAAACTCTCCTTTACCGATTGAGTCTGACGGTAGAGTCCGGTGACTGGTCCTGCCTATGGCTTCTGCGGATTGGTCCTGTGACTGGCTTCTGCCGATGGCTTCTGCGGATTGATCCTATGACTGGATCCTGCCGATGGCTTCCATCTCCTCCATTCGGTGGTCAGGGGGGGATACCGGTGGTTTGGTGAGATACCGGCGGTCAGTGAGGGAGGAATCGGGATTTGTCGGCCATCTGGGAGCGGGGGGAATGGATGACATCGGTGTAAATCTCGAAGATGGCATTGAGGTTGTAGCGGCAGGAGGCTTCCGTGGGGTGCTTGGCGCGCATGGCGGAGAGCATNCCGGCATAACGGTCGGTGAGGTAGGTGCCGTNGACGATGTCGATGACTTTGAAAAGCTCCTGGAGGGCGAGATCGGGGCGGCCGAGGGCGGATACCGACTTATAGCTCTGCAGGGTGTGGATGAGAAAGTCGCGGATGGGGATGTCGGCCTCATTGACACGTACGAAAGAGATAAACGAGTCGCAGCGTACGTCGGAGAAGTCGGCTTTCGGGGGAATCGCGGGCGTGTCGGATGCCGAGGCGCCGTTGGCCACGCGGAGATCGTTGAGGAAGCTGAATATCGAGTCGTCGGAAATGATGTCGCTGTAGGAAACGGGTTTTGTCANGTACAATCCGTCGAGGGATTTCGCACGGCTAAGGGCAACGTACAGCTGACCGGGTGCGAAAATATGGCTCGTGAGGTCGAGAATCACCTTGTCGTAGGTCTGGCCCTGGGATTTATGGATGGTGAACGCATAGGCCAGCTTGACTGGAAACTGGTCGGTGCGCTGCACGAACGGTTTTTTCCTCATCACCTTATGCTTGCGTGGATTATACTCATAATCATATCGGTAGACGAACATCTGTTGAGCCGAATAGTTGTCCCGGGGATCGGGACAGAGGACTGTACGGCCTGAATCGAGCCGTATCGTGAAGCAAGAGCCGTCGAAGTCCTTGATGTAGCCGAAATCACCGTTGTTGTAATTGCGTGAATATCCTATCTTGGAGCTTTTGGTCAGCATGACCCTTGCGCCGGGCTTGAAGGTGAGTCTGGCGTCGTAGGGAGAGGGGAGCACGATGGGCTCGATATCCATGGTGGTGGGGAGATCCGAAGGAAGAAGATCGACATGGGCGTCAAGATGGCGGAGCTTTATGCGATAACGGGCCTCTACGGTCCGGGCTGTGCCCGGGAGGGAGTCGAGGCATCCGGTATTTATCCGGTTGACGTCTTCATTCGATGCGGCTATATATACGGCGTCATCGGGCAATGACTCGCAGACACGGGCGTTAAGTTGGCCGATAAGGCTTAGTTTCCGCTCCGGCGATAGGGGCTCGCGGAAGGCATCGAGCAGGCGCACGAAGCCGGGGTCGTTGAGCTGACGGTAGGATTTCGTGAGTTCGAAAAGACGTATGTGTCCGATATTGGCGCGAATCACATGACTGTCGAAGAAATATATTCCGCCGTACTCCTTGACAAGATATGCGAATACAGCATCGTCGCTCACCACAGGAGGGAGCTGGAAAAGGTCGCCCACTACCACTACGGGGATTCCCCCGAAAGGCTCGGTGAAATTCCTTCGGGCCGTCTGGCATATCCGGTGCATCATCTCGAATGTGTCGGAGCGCACCATGGAAACCTCATCGAAAACGAGCAGCGTCACGGCCGACAGCGCGGGGGCCATCTGCATGGCCTTGCCCGGGTCAAGCGCGGCGATATCCTGGTATCCCTCGTCNAGGCTGTGGAAACTCCGGTTGAAGAAAGAGTGCAGCGTGCGCGCCCGGGCATAGAGCGATGCGGCAAGATTGGTGGGGGCAAGCACCAGGCATCCGGGGTCGGCAGACTCAATCTGCCTGATGAGATGCGTCTTGCCGCATCCGGCCTTGCCGTGGACAAACGTCAGTCCGCTTGGGCCGGAACGGATGTAGTCGAGCACATCCTGCTGGGTGGAGCTTACTGGAGGTATGTATGNGGGTCGGCTGCTCATGATGGTTGAGAATGAAGTCGGAATTCAATCGGTAATATTATATGAGTACAAAATTACTAAAAACCCCCGGCATAGATAAGTCCNTGAAGTAAGAGGAATCAGTTTAACATTNATTAATACATNGCCATGAAATTTTGGCCCATGTTTACTAAGATATAGCTGTCGTTTTTAAGGCGATAATCAATACAGAAATGGGAAATGCGTGACGGCGGCGACGCGTAGCTCGTAGCGGTAAATCCATGTCTGGCACCGCAGTAGGCACTCGGAAGATGGGAAGGTATGGAAGTGGAGTACTTTTGTACTCACCTTGACGGGAAGCAGACCTATACCATTACACAGGAAGTGCTCGTCAAGTATGAGGCCTATGAGTTTAAGGCAACTTTAGCGGATAAGGACGACCGGATATACGCCCTTTGCTCAAAGGCCGATGAGTTTCTCGGCACTTCCCACATCGAAGTCCTCCGGCCACGGCTTGCGGCGAGGCACCTGACGGTGACGGACGAATTCGGCCACAGGTGCTCAGGAAATGGAAGGCGCCCTCCACTGAGTTTGACCTTTCCGGAGGCGAAATCGAGAACATCGCACGCCGGCAGACAGTAAGCTCCATTCTTTCAGGCAGCGAGAGCCTGGACCTCGATGCTCTCCGCGGCCTCTGCCGGAAGGAGCGCATCACGGGACATGAGCGTGTAAGTATNGGATTCTGAGGCCATTCGCCCGCAGTGGGGTGACCTGGTCGGCTGACTCTGGGTAAATATCAATAGGCTCCGGGTGTTGCAAAAGGGCGTAAGTCTAATCGCGGCACTCGGGGCATGTTCCCTTGAACATGAAATTGACCGCCCTCACCTCATAATTCCGTGGCAGATCGATGGGGGGGAGGGGAATATCGTCGAGGCAGGTAAGTTTGCCGCACTTCTCACAATAAAAATGCGCATGCTGGTCGGATGCGCTGTGATGGTCGCGGTTATGGCATAATTCATATTTAAAGGAGCGGCTGCCGTCCTCGATGACGTGGATGATGTCCTGTCGGGCAAACAGGTCAAGGACACGGAATATGCTGGCCTTATCCATGGGGGCGAGAGCCACTTCCAGGTCAGCGAGATTCACAGGACGGGTGACGCCCATAAGCTCCTTCATGACGAGTATCCTGTTGGGAGTGGGCCTGACTCCCTTGGCGATAAGCGTTTTCTCAATCTCAGTATGATTCATTTCCGATTTTTCCGCAAAGATAGCTATTTTTTCGGCACCCGTCCCCCTGCTGATTAAAAAACCGCTGACCGGGCTGTGCGTTATGCTGCCGGAATGAAACATACCTTATCGTCTCGTATATAATGTAATGTATCAATAAATCAATTAGTTATAAATATTGTGGTATACTCATGGTAGACTGATTAGTTGGATAAATTAAAAACGATATCTCTGATTTATTATAATTTAACAGTGTTTTATTTTATTTAATTCTAACAATTTCGATTTTTTTTGTCTAGGATTTAAGGCTCTGAATGGCAGGATATTAAAGGGATTTTTGTAATTTTGCAGTCGGATTGGCATAGCCATTCCATGACATTTTGGAAAAATAAGAAATGTTATACTCATCTTCTAAACTGAAAACGTAGGAAATTTTCAAAAGATGCAAGAGATGGCATAGTGGTTCTCACGCGTATAGCGTGGGTCACTATTGTTACATCTGCATCAAGGGGTTCCTACGACCATCAGTTTAGATGTGGCATAGTTGACTCACGTTTTCTTTAAGAATCCTTCACTGCGAGCCTCAGCGATATAATAATACTTTGTAATCTTTTCGAACTACTGAGATGAAACCTACTGTTTTTCTTTGTTTTATACTCTCGGCTTTAATACTTAACGCACGATATATAGTGCCGTTTGACACTGATTCCAAAAACAATCTGCCGATTGTAGAGGTATACGTCAACAATGATACGGTACCATTCAATTTTGTTTTTGATACAGGCTGTTCAGTTGTGATGGCAAATGCCAATAATGATAGACTGATGAAACAACTGAATCTTTGTGATACTGATACTGCTGAATACGCTCATTCTTCAGCAATTATCAGAAAGACCGCTTTTGATAACACGCTAATGCTCGGTTCTTTGCTGGTGGATTCAGTTCAGATATTCGCCGATAATGATCCGTCCACCGATTATGATGGCATTATTGGGCAGCGACTATTGGAACGATTTTCAAAAATCGGTATATTCCCGGATAGCAAGATTATTATTTTTTGCGAAAAAGGAGAATCTCTCAAAATTGCAGATGGCATTATTCAACCCATTATAAAAAGTGGAGGCGTTTATGGTACTGACCTTTCGATCAAAACTGATTCTTGCGATGTAAGGGGCATATATATGATTGATACTGGCTTTACCGGTATTTTATGCGTTAATTCAGATTTTAGTGAATCTAATAACCTTCCAACTATACTTAAACAGTTTGGTCGGGAATCATCTTCTGACGGTGGGGGGATAAAAAACAACTCTATTATGGTTACTGCTCCACGAATTATGTTTGCAGGTGAATCTATGCCACTGCTTCCAATTCTATTGGAGGAAAACTCATATCAAGCGGAATGGCGTCAAACTTTTAACGGATTGATTGGATATGATATACTAAAACGCTTTCGTATGATATGGGATTACGAAAATATGACTATTAGTTTTGCGCCCGGATTTAATTATTTCTCACCCTTAACCTCAATACGACAACAATAATTTTAGGTTGGAGTTGCGGCACCACCTTCTCAGTGATACGGAAGTTCTATTATTCTAACATTCGGAAATACGAGTCATCGCCGGATTCCGCTGCGCTGTCTGGATCCGGGTTGTCCGAAGCCCATGTTTTCAAGGAGTTTGCGAGCCATGTCGCGGAACGACTGAAAGATACTGATACCATCAATCTTCAAGATGAAGCGATGCTGCGTCTCCGGATCACGTTCAAGTTTCACCTCGGAGTGTTCGGCTGAGAACTTCTGTTCATGTTCCGACGAGTAAAGTTTTCCGGAAAATCCCACCGACTGCAGAACAAGTATACGCCGAGTCATCCGGTCGGGGAAGCCTATAGGTGTGCAGTCCCGTCCCCATACAATCAACTCCGGCACATCAGGGCAGTATCGCTCAATCTCAGCCTTGTATTGGGCTAAGTCAGTATCCTTAGAACATACCGTACAGTCGGTTTTTTTTGCTAAATTTGCACCCCTGACCGGATGCCCGGCGTCGCGACGGGCATCCTTGACGCTTAACCATAACTACCATACGGATTTATGTCGCTTAATAGATTCAAAGGTTATTTTCTGGCTGCTCTTGCGGCGGCGGCTTACGGCACCAATCCTGCCTTCGCCATTCCCCTCTACCAACAGGGAATGAGCCCCAACTCAGTGCTGCTCTTCAGATACGTCATCGGCATCCCGATACTGGCGGCCATCATGAAATGGCGCCACGTGCCGTTCCGTCTAAGAAAGGAGGAGGCCGGACCGGTGGCCATTCTCGGTATATTGATGGCCCTGTCGTCGCTGACCCTGTTTGAGAGCTACAACTATATGAATTCCGGTATCGCCTCCACGCTGCTTTTCATATATCCCGTGATGGTGGCGGTGATGATGATCTTCTTCTTCCATGAGAAATTCAAACCTTCGGTGGCCTGCTGCCTGTTGGTGATGGGGGCCGGTCTGGGTGTACTCATGAAGCCGCAGGGGGAGCAGTCGGTCAGTCTGGTCGGGATGCTGCTCGTGGTGGTGTCGGCGTTGACCTACGCCCTGTATATCGTATTCACCAATGTCTCGGAAACCATCCGCTCGATACCCACTACGAAGCTGCTCCTCTATGTACTCTGCTGGGGGAGTCTTTTCTATGCGGCGCTTATTCCGCTGGGGTTCGGACTGACCACTCCGGCTGAAAGCTCCGGATGGATTTCCCTCATAGCGTTGGCCGTGATACCGACAGTCATTTCCCTTGCCTGCACCACACGGGCCATCCAGCTGATAGGGTCGACCCCGACCGCGATTTTCGGTGCCCTTGAACCCATTTCGGCCGTGATATTGAGTGTGGTGGTGCTCGGACAGAGTCTTACCTTGCGCGACATCGCGGGGGGGACACTGATAGTGGTGGCCACCCTTATGGTGATTGCCGAGAAGCCTGTCGACAGGCTGATACTCCATGTCAGGAAGATGTTTCCCCGTCATCCGAAACAATGACGGACAGCGAAAGCCGGGAGACTGTATCAGGGTGGAGGCGGGCGTCACTGCGGCGGAGAATGCCACGCGATTTCGGAACATTACCTTGTGTGAAAGTGTTTGGTTATTGACTGAATGAAGTGGGCGCAGGCTGCTTATCCGCCTGAATGGCTTCTGAAAGTCAATCAGGTGAAACAGGCTCAAGCCGTAAAACACTATCGACATGAATATTATCGAGACTATAAAGGAACGACGTTCCGTAAGGACATTCAACGGAGAGCCACTTTCTCCGGAGATGAAAAAGAGCCTGACGGAGGCAATCGAGACGGCATACGATCCCTTCGGAGGGAATGTGACTATACGCCTTAAGGTATTCGACCTGAAGGCCGGGTATAAGCCAAGCACCTACGGCATGATCACCGGAGCTACCGACTTCTTCCTGTTAGGAGTGGGCTCTGACGAGGCATCCGCTTTATCGGCGGGGTTCAAGTTCGAGCAGGTAGTGCTTAAAGCCCGTGAACTGGGGCTGGGCACATGCTGGATTGCCGCCACATTCAAAGGGTCGGACTTCGACCGTGGGGAAGCATGGCCGAATGGTGAGGAACTGAAGATAATCTCCCCGGTGGGGGAGCCTGCGAAGCAGGGGATAAAGGAAAAGCTGGCCCGGATGGCGCTCGGCAGTAAGAACCGCAAGCCATTCGACAAGCTGTTCTTCACCGACGGCTTCAAAAAGCCCATTTCACCTGACAGCCATTTCGGAGAGCCCCTTGAGATGCTCCGGCTTGCTCCCTCTTCCACCAACTCGCAGCCCTGGCGTGCGCTTGTGGCCGACGACCGCACGGTACACTTCTACTACAAGCCCAAGAGTCCGGCCTCTGTTCTCGACACGGGGATAGGAATGTGCCACTTCTACCTTACCGAGGATTATCTCGGGAGAAAGGGGAGCTTCTATAAAGCTGAAGACGCTCCCGCTGCGCCGGAAGACTGGAAGTACCTTTATTCCTTTAAGGAGGAGTGACCGGCGTGCATCCAAAACCGGCGGCCGCTCCGCGACATTTCGGTAAACAGGACGCAGGCATGGACAGCTCATGTTTCCTTATCATGACCAACCGCTGATGAGGCTGCCGGAACATACCATAAAGATACAGTGGAATCTTCAAACTTCAATACATATTACGAGAACATCGACGATGTTTTCTGGCGTAATCTATGTATCGGGCAAGGGGAATTGCGCCATTATGAAAAGGGAGAACTGTTTGCCGAGGAAGGGCGTATAGCCAGATATTTAGGCTATATCAAGTCGGGCACCCTCAAATATGCGGTCACTGCATCCGATGGCTCGGAGAAGGTCGTAGGGCTGGAATTTGAAGGAGGGTTTGTCGCTGACTTTCCGTTTTCCCTTTACGGCAGGGAATCACGCGTCTCAATCGTGGCGGTCACTCCCTGCGATATTTACTGCATCCCGACGATGGAGCTCGGACGGCTGATGAAATCCGATGAGCGGCTATACAGAATGATAGCCGAAACCGCTGTCGCTCTGTTCGACACAACCTACACCCGATATATAAACCTATACACTAAATCGGCGCAGGAAAGATACAATGAACTTATGGCTAAACACGACGACATCTTCTCGCTGTTTCCTCTCAAAGAGATTGCATCGTTCCTTAACATCACTCCCACTTATTTGAGCAGATTAAGGAAAACAACAAAAACCAACCTTAAAAATCACTGACTCTCAACCTAGGTCGAGAGTCTTTATTTTTTCATTCGGTAACTTTGCGCCATAATCCTAATGGCTTAAAGAGATGAAACGATTGTTCTTCATGACGGGCGTATGCCTATCGGCTTTCAGTGTGATGGCGCGGAATGAGGTTCCCGACAGCACCGGCACACGGGAGCTTGACGAAGTGGTGGTGGAGGCTCAGATGCAGTCGACCTCGGCTACTGTCTCCACCTATATTCCTACATCAAGACAGAAAAATTCGTCGCAGACCGCTACCGATCTGCTCAACCATATGGGTATTCCACAGCTTTCTCCGGGGATGGGAAATGCAGTAAAGACCAACGCAGGCAAGAGCGTGGACATCTATATCGACTATCTGCCGGCATCGGAACAAGACCTGACCGGAATGCGGATGGCTGACGTAAAGAAAGTGGAGTACTACGACTATCCCAAAGACCCACGTTTTCAAGGCAACGCCCACGTCATAAACTTCATAATGCAGAAATATGAGTATGGCGGCTATCTGAAAGCCTACGCCAATGAGTTTTTCATTGCCAATTCAGGTGAGCTCAATCTGTATTCCCGAATCCAGTACAAGAGGATGACCTATGACCTCGGTGTCGGTGGATATTGTCGCAATGGCAGCCACGACTACACGAATACGGTTGAGTCTTACCGGCTGCCACAGTCCGACGGCTCGATCAAGCGGTTTGAGCGTCACTCCATCACAACCGATGCGGAAACCCGCAGACGTTATTTCTGGCCGACCTTCAAAGCCCTATACCGTACCGACAAAATTACAATGAGCAACTCTGTCGGCGCTAATTTCGACAACTATCCGAAAGAGAATAGTGCCGGATCGGTATATTTCTCTCCCGCCGATTTCCCGCAGACCGATTTCACAAGCGAAGCCAATCATCGGGAAAACCACATAACCTATAACGGATACTGGAATTTCATACTGCCTCACGGCAACATACTGAATTTTTCCCCATATTATTCCTATTCTCACTCCAGACAGAACAGCAGGTATGCCGAAGGTGAATCCGCGGAATTCATCAACAACGTTTCGGACAGGACACATAAAGCGAGCGGCAACCTCCGGTTTCAGCACGATTTCGGCAAATGGGGCGATATCTCTGTCTTTACACAAGGCTTATATTACAATGCTGAAACCAGATATTCAGGCACATCATCATCGTATGACAGACTCAGACTTTTCAGGATCGGACCCGGTGTCACTTACAACTATACTTCCGACAGGTTCTACGGGAGTGTGGGAGCCGGCTTTTCCTATGACCGGACAAAAACCGGGGATACGACCGAAAACGATATGTATCCCTGGACTGACCTTTCGGCGCAATATTCATTCAACGACAAGAACTCTCTTAACGCGGAATTTCATTACAGCAGCCAGATTCCCGAACTTTCGTTACGCAGCGCGGCCGTCATACAATCCAATCCATTGATGAGATATACCGGTAATCCCAATCTCAAACCATACAGGTCATATGATTTCGGGGTAAGTTACCAATGGCTGCCGACCTATAAATTCGTTTTATCCGCATTTGCCTCAGGCTTCATGGCCACAAACCGTTTCGCGTATGTATATGAGGCTGATGCGGACGGAATACTCCGCACGGTGCAACAGCCGATGGGAAAGTATGTTGAATGCAGGTACGGCATTACCGGCACCGCCCGACTTCTCGATGCTAACCTCCAAATCAACGGTCAGCTGGCACATTATATCGTAAGGAACGAAGAACCGTTCAACTGGACAAAATCTCACCTCAGCTGGTATCTCCAGGCTTTTTATTACCTCAATAAACTGTATTTCGGAATTCAGTACCAGTCGAACAGATCTGCAGGCAACCTTACGAACGGAGTATGGGAGAACAGCAAAGACGCATATGCCGCCATTGTCGGCTGGGGTAATTCTTCATGGCATCTTCAGGGGCAGCTTGTCAATCCGTTCAGATGGAACTGGCGCAGCGACTCATCTGTGATGAAAAGTAAAAACTATGACTTCTCACAGACAATATACAGTCCGAATAACCATTGCTTCATCTATGTGTCCGCTACATATACATTCGGTTTCGGCAAGAAAATCAATGTAGGCAATGAGGTATCGCAAATGTCGGGAGCGGGCAACGCAATCTTGAAGTAACATGACAGTCACCTCTGTAGGGACCGGCCTGATCTGGGTCGGTCTTTTTTCCATGCCATTTACATAAATTAACATTCGGCTCCCGTCGATTTCCTGATTGTTCCGTCATATAGGATGGAAGTATCCGATAACCTTATGTTCAAGAGACCGACACATGACACGATAAGCGATATCATCGAGAGTAATCTTGATTACCTCGTGCGTTTTGCGTATTTCCGGCTGGGCAACCGTACGGAGGCGGAGGATATCGTACATGATGCCATCCTTAGATTTCTTGAAAGGAACGTCAATGACATCAGTCCGGATAGGCTGAGGCCATATCTTTTCAGGATCGTCTATAATCTCTGTCTTGACAGGATGCGGTCGGTAAAGAAGGTGTTGATGCTGGACGGCGGTCATGAAATCGAGGACAAGGCGGAGGATGTGGCCGATAAGGAGGAAGCCGATAGAATCAACGTGTGTCTCGACATCCTTCCTCAGCATGAATCCGAGATCATCAGGATGAGGGTGGTGGACAGTCTATCCTTCGTGGATATAAGTAAGATACTATCCATTCCCCAGTCCACGGTCAAATCAAGATTCAAAACCGGAATGGATAAATTAAGGAAGCTTTTTATTAACCACAGAGACACTTGTGATTAACCATGGAGACACCTGGTATGGAGGACGACTACAAAGAGATTATTGAGCTGCTGACGCCCCGGCGTGACATAAAGGCTTCGGAAGGACTCCGCGATAAAGTGCGTGAATCACTTGACAGGCACCGAAGAAAACGGATGGCAAGAAGGTTCCTGCTCGGAGGAATAAGCCTCAGTGCCGTGGCCGCGCTTCTGCTGCTTGTGCTGATGCCTGCGGGGGTAACGGCGAAAGAGGTCCTGAGAGGGGCTATGGATGCTCTGCGTAATTCCGAAAGCTTGGAGATGATCGTGGAGATAAGGACACGCCCGATTGAGAATTTCCGGTATATCGACGTCGGCGAGGACTTCGTGACACACCGTATACGGGTCGCCACTGCGGATTCATTATCAAGATGGAGGATTGATAAAGGGGAGAGGATAGCCGTAGGCAACGGTAGGGATATCTACACATGGATGCCCTCGTTACATTTGGGATGGCACATGGACAGCGGGGAAACGGATAACGTATTGGGGTATCTGGCCAACATACTGACACCGTACAGAATCCTGGAGGCAGAGTTGGAGAACTGCATCAACGACAGTAAGGCGGAGTATAAGGCGGTGAAGACCGGCGATGAGATTATCCTGACGGTCCATGCGTATCCGCAAGGTAATTTCGATAATCCGTATATGTTCAATACTTCGGTCGAGGAGTCCGAGAGCGTCCGCAGATATGTCGTTGATGCGTATTCAAGAAGGTTGAAGAGCGTGTCGGTCAGTGTCATGGCCGGAAAGCATGAAGTAGAGGTGCTCAGAGTGGCTTCGATAGATTACGCTTCTCAAGAACGGGAAATATGCGGACTTGACGCCGGGGTGGTGTTTCTGGAGATCGAGGAACAGCCAGCCGGGGTGTCCGGTCTAAGCGCGGAGGAAGCGGCCTCTACCGTACTGAACGCATTTACCGACTGGGATGAGGGTATTCTTGATGAGGTGATGATGCGTGAACTGGCAGATGCCGCTTACCGTGAGAAGTTCCGGGGCTCAAGACCGATTTCGATAGGACGGTCGTTCAGGTCAGGCAACAGTAATTCCGTTTTTGTACCCTATACGTTGGAACTCCGGGACAGCACACTGCAACGTCACAACATGGCCTTGCAGAAATCCGGCTCCGGCGGCTGGATTGTCGTAGGAGGTCTTTGATTCTGACTTAACGAATAATACCAACAGTTTTATGTCATTAAAGGATTTAGTGGCAGGGCTCTTGCTTTGTCCGAACGTCAACACCCTTTTCGCTGTAGGTCCGCACTACACCGGCACGGTAAAGGACGAGGCAGGCGTGCCTTTGGAATTAGCCAATGTGGCGCTGATATCACGCAACGACTCCACACTCATTGACGGTACCGTCACTGACGCTACGGGGAAGTTTATCCTCACAGGAAGCGTCGTCCCTGCGTTTATCCGGATCTCTTCAATGGGATTCGAGGAGAAGCTGATCGACAATCCCGCGGAAGACTCAGGCGACATCATCCTTACTCCGACATCCTATATGCTTGGAGAGGTAGAGGTCGAAGGCACACGTCCGACGGTCAGACTGAAAGCCGACGGGGTGCAGGTGCCGGTCCACGGCACATATCTCGCAAATACCGGCACTGCCCTCGAAACACTCGGAAAAATCCCTTTTGTGTCGAAAAACGGCTCGGAGATAGAGGTGCTCGGTAAAGGGAGGCCGCTTATATACATTAACGGCAGGCAGGTACACGATATGTCGGAACTTGACCGGCTCGCTTCATCGAAGATAAAGAATGTGGATGTGGTGACTAATCCCGGAGCCGGATATGCTTCGAATGTCAACGCCGTGATAAGGATCACTACTGTGGCTCCGATGGGGGATGGCTTCTCGTTCAGCGACCGGACGGTAGGCGGCTACAAGCGCTATGCCTATTTGTTTGAGCAGGTCGACTTCAACTGGAGGAAAAACGGGCTTGACCTTTTCGGGATGCTGAATTATGAGAATTACAGGGAGCGAACGGGTTTCTCCGGCACTACGGTACAGTATCTCGAATCCGGCATTGTGAGGCAAAACAGTTACGGGCAGGATTTTGCCGGATACCCGGTTTATCAGTTACGGGTCGGGCTTAACCACAATGTCTCCACCCATTGCTTCGGGCTATATTATGACTTCTCTTTCCGACCGGCCTCCATAACCGGGAGTTCCTTTACCGACCGCTATGTCAACGGTGCCTTTTCAGAGGACCTTGACAATCTTTCCGGTATCGGACGCCATAACCGGCAGCACCTGATGAGTGCCTATTATTCGGGTAAGGTGGGGCGCTTTGACCTTTCAGCAAATCTTGATGCCTTGTGGCAGGAGAATGACAGGCATACTACCGAGAGGGAAGTGTCATCAGCCAATGAAGAGCGTGATTTCACAACTGTCAATGATGTGACTAACCGTCTTCTTGCAGGCAATGTCACCGCATCCATCCCTTTATGGAAAGGGGAGCTGAGGTTTGGCTCGGAGGTAAGCGCCATAAGACGCACGGACATATACGCCGGAAGCGCCGGATACATAGCCGACAGCGATGTGAAGATCAGCGAGGCCACCTACGCGCTGTTTGTCGAGACCGGTCAGACATTCGGCGCCTTATCCGCCGGGGTGGGCCTGAGATGGGAATATACCGATGCGAGTTATATGGAGTCGGGGAGTGCAAGCGATGGACGGAGCCTGAAATACCAAAACCTTGCTCCGTCGGCCAGCCTGTCGTTGCCTTTAGGGAGGAATATCACGGCCAAAGCGGCTTATATGAGGAAGACGTCCCGCCCGGCGTTCAGTCAGTTGAGTTCAGCGGTGAGATACATCGACCGATACAGATATGAATCAGGCAATCCGGGCCTGAGACCGATTTACAGGGATTATGTCTCCGCATCGGCGGCATGGAGGGACCTTGTGGTAGAACTGGAATACTGCTCGACTAAAAACTATTTCATGTGGCAGACATCGGAATATCCCGGAGGGGGAGAGGCTACATTGCTCACAATGGTGAATATGCCGAGATTCAATACATATGGCGCATACTTAAGCTATACCCCCGTATTCTTCGGCCTTTGGCATCCCATCTTTATGGCGGGTGTTGAGGCTCAGGACCTCAAGATAAAGCATGCCGGCGGTATGGTAAGGCTGAATAAGCCTTTGGGGGTGTTCCGGCTGGACAATGCCGTGCGTCTGCCCTGGGATATGTGGCTCAATCTGGATTTTTCCGCGAGAACGTCGGGAAACGGTGACAACTTCTACATGAAGGCTTATTGGCAGTGTAATCTCGGTCTGTATAAATCCTTTGTACAGGACACCTGGAGCGTCAAACTGCAGCTTAACGACGTCTTCGACACATGGCGGCGTGAAATGGTGTCATACGATGCCATAAGCACAGTGAGCATGAGGAAGATGGCTGACACACGCGACGTCTCATTGACAATACGGTACAGTTTCAATTCCGCACGTTCACGGTATAAGGGCTGCGGTGCAGGCAATTCGGATAAGGGCAGGTTCTGACAGCAGGGATTCCGGCTGTCAGGGTGCGGACCGGAAAAAGGGAAGCATACGGAGCGACGGGACAAGTTGGCCCGGGATTCAATAGGATGGACGGAATCAGTGGGAAAAGGCCTCAAAATTGTCCATTGCCCATTTAAGAAGACTCTCGATATGCGGAAGCAGACTCCGGCCCAGATCCGTTAAGGAGTATTCGACTCTCGGGGGCACCTCCGCAAACAGCTCGCGTCTGACAAGCGTGTCTTTTTCAAGATTCTTCAGGGTCTCCGTGAGCACTTTCGGGGATATGTCCGGAATGGCTCTGGCAATGGCGTTGAACCGTGTCGAATCGTTTTCCGATAGGACGCACAGCACCAGCATGGCCCATTTTCCGGAGAAGCGGGCCACGACGTTGCGTATCGGGCAGTCGTCGATACGCACATATTTCTTTAAATTTTCTTTCAGGGGCAAAGAGTTCATAATCAATAAAAGTTACCTAAAAGTAAGCCACTTACTTTTAGGTAACATCTTGTAAGGTATGAATCAAATCGTTAACTTTGCACTATCATAATGAAAGTAGCTTACCGCTGCAAAGTTAATCATATAAATCAAATTATAAAAACATGAGTGAGATTAAAGTCATCAACACCGGCGACAAGTTCGCCCATGCCTCAGTCGGAAGCATCCACACTTTCGAGGGTAAGCAGTTTGTGAAGGACGCCACCGGAGCCACGTCCTGTGAGATTTCTTTCGGTACACTCCCGACCGGAGCGGAAGTGCCTTTCTTCCACAGTCATAAGGAAAATGAGGAAAACTATATAATCCTTAGCGGAAAGGGGCGCTTCCAAGTGAATGATGAGGCTTTTGACATTGCGGAGGGATCTGTAATCCGCGTTGCCACGGGGTGCGACCGTAACATCAAATGCACCTCAGCCGAGCCTATGACCTACATCTGCATTCAGGCGAAAGAAGGCTCACTCGGCAACTACACGGGGGATGACGCTGAAATGACGGAGCGTACGAACAGGATGTAATGCCGGCGCTATGCGTGACGGACTGCGGAGGGTCAGGCAGAGTCGGCTATGACTTGATGGTGTCGGAGTTCTGGTTGTAGGCCTTGGCCACACATTTCCATTCACCGTCGAGCTTGAGGAGCAGCAGAAAATCGGTGAAGTCAATACGGCCCCCCCACTTCTCTTCAAGCACACGCACTACCGCAACAGTCTCTTCCACGGCCAGTACGTCGATACGGGCCTTGAAGTCATCGCCTGCGCCTACGGTGTCGACATTGTGATAGAACTGCTCGATGGAACCGCGTTCCACCGCTCCGTCAAGGATGCCGAAAAGGACTGCATCCTCGGTGAAAAGTGTTTTGGCATACGCGCTGTTGCCTTCGGCAACGCTCATTACGAATTTTTCGGCTGCTTTAGCCACTGCCTCGTATTCTTTGATCTGGTCTCTCATACGGTTAATTCATGTTGATTCCAGGCGCAAAGTTAATATACGGCCGCGTGCCGGTCAAGTATGGAATAATTTTTCAGATACCGAAAAATTATTCCATACTTGATTATCAGGAGATATAGTCGTAACTTTGCATTACGATAAACTACGACAAGATGGCATATACCAAGAAGATACCCGTGGATCTCGATTGTCCGCTACGGCTGACAATGAGCCTCATTGATTCCAAATGGAAATCATGTATACTGGATGAACTGCGTTCGGAAGTCGCTCTGCGTCCCAGCGAACTGCACAGACGGCTTCCCGAGGCGGCGCCACGGGTGCTTGACATTCAGCTCAAGGAGCTTGTGGACGACGGATTAATCGAGAAGACCATCTACCCGGAACTTCCGCCGCGTTCGGAATACCGTATCAGCCGTCTGGGGCTGACCCTTATTCCGATTATCGACGCAATGCTGAAGTGGGGTGAGGAGCACTATGATCTGTTTGAAAAGAAGTACGGCCGATAGATGAAACCGACGGGGTAGGGCGTCGGTGACGGGAAGAGGGTGAAGCGGATTGAGAGCGTAGTGATGTCGGCCCCGCAGGATGCTCCGGAAAGCACATATTTAGTAAATCGAATTTAAGGCGTGATAGCACAAAACGTGACGGTGATGATACATTGACGGACACTTCGAGGTGGGATTGAATAATTTCTATCGCAGCGGGGATCTGGGCTATGTGCTCTCTGACGGCAACATGGCGTCCCTGCACAGGCATGACGAGCAGGTGATGATCCTCGGCAAGCTTGTGGAGCCCGAGGAGGTGGAGAACGTACTCAACGAGTATCCGGATGTGGAGCGTGGTATTGTGCGCGCTTTCCCCGATGAAGCGGGACTGCACTATCTCGTGGCGTATGTCGTGCCCCGGAACGGGGTACATAGTTTTGAAGTAATTGTCTGATATTCAGACTTGGCTAAATTGGATTTTGGGGAATTGTTCCCAAGCATTATTCAATCGCCTTGTGGCTGTTCGGTTGCTGAAACTAAGGGCAGATTGCGTTGGATTTGAGAGGAAGTCATCACGACTTCAATGCGAGATTAGCGGTTGTCCGTGGAATCTTAGGGCTTAAAAGTGAAGCCTAACATAGCTTTTGGAACGAAATCGAAGCGTTTTGTCTTAATTCACTGCAAAATTACGAATTTATTTTGTTAATCCCCCCCTATCTCGGATAAGAAAATTAACAATATTAACAAAAGGACAGACCGTAGTGCGTTGCTATGGTCTGTCTTATTTTGGGGAGTAATATTTGATATTTTTCTATTTAATCCACTCTTTAATCTGTTGAGGGGTAGCCGGGAATCTGAGACCGGAATGCCAGTTTAATTCAGGGTAACCCTTCTGAAGAGTGGCATCTGCTTCCGACATTGGG
>JAAVCH010000028.1 GCA_014802425.1 Bacteroides sp. | reverse complement strand
GCAAAAATCAAGATGTTCAGAACTCAATTGAAAGGGGTTTCCGACCCTTTGTTTTTCATCTTTAGGTTATCTAAAATATTTGCCTAATAATGCTATGCACCTAAAAAATCCGCTGACCCTTTTATTTTCAAAGCATAAATAAAAACATCCGGTTTCTATCCTACTAAAAGGAAGAAATCGGATGAAAAAAATAGTAAAATGCTTGATTATAAAGAATTAAAGTGGAGATGGAGGGGATCGAACCCTCGTCCAAACATGGAGTCAATAGGCTTTCTACATGCTTAGTCATTGACTTGGTTTTCGAGTTGCAGCAGGCTCACGACTACCAACTGCAACCTTAGCCTTTTGGTTTCGGGCCTGTGTCAAGGCTGCACAGGTCCTATTTCCGATTTTCTTAGCACCAGCTTGTCCAAACGTCTCGGAACGGGGCAATGGGCTGATGTCTCGTTCTCCTACCTGTGAGGAGAATTAAGGAACCTTACTCTATTCGGGTTACGCAGCGAGAGCGTAATTGTTATTTTCGCCAATTATAGTTCGATGCTGTTGGTATTATAGAGTTTCAACACCAAAACTCTGCATGCTTACTTATCGCCTCTACATGCTGTCAAAGCCAGTCATCCCCATTGTGTAGGCAATGTCTGTCAGTGCAGACGCTTTGCGAATGTGCAAATATACTGCCTTCCGGAGGATTATGCAAGTTGTTTAACTTATTTTAACTCCGGAGCGGCGCGGACACTCGGAATATGCGGCGTATTTCGTGAGAAACCCCGGGCCTCAAGGCCCGGGGTTGACTGTATCGGTGCTTCGGCGGGAGGTGAGTCCCGGAAGGGTTATTTTTTCTGAATCTTGGCCCAGGTATCCTTGAGGCCGATGGTCTTGTTGAAGACAAGGTGGTCCGGAGTGGAGTCGGGGTCGACGGTGTAGTATCCCAGACGCTGGAACTGGAAGTGGTCGCCTGCCTTGGCGCGCTCTGCCAGCCAGGGTTCGATCATTACGTTGTCGAGCACCTTGAGTGAGTCGGGGTTGAGCAGGTCGCGGAAATCGCCTTCTTCCGCCGAGGGGTTTTCTACTGCGAAGAGGCGGTCGTAGTCGCGTACCTCGGCGCGCACGGCCGTGGGGACCGACACCCAGTGGAGCGTGCCCTTTACCTTGCGGTCCGCTCCGGGGCGTCCGCTCAGTGTGTCGGGGTCATACTCGGCGTATATTTCTTCGATTTCCCCGGCGTCGTTCTTTTTGACTCCGGTGCATTTGATGATATAGGCTCCTTTCAGGCGTACTTCCTTGTCGGGTGAGAGGCGGAAGAATTTCTTGGGGGGATTCTCCATGAAGTCTTCGCGCTCAATCCAGAGTTCGCGGCTGAAGGGCATGGCGTGCTGTCCTTCGGCGGGGTTTTCCGGATTGTTGTCCATGAACACCTCTTCGGTCTCACCCTCGGGATAGTTGGTGATGATGAGTTTCACGGGGTTCTTCACGGCGCTGACGCGGGTGGCTGTCTTATTGAGGTCTTCGCGCACCGAATGCTCAAGGAGCTCGATGTGGTTGAGCGCCTCATAGCGGGTATAGCCTATTCGGCTTACGAAATCCTTGATGGCCGAGGGAGTGTAGCCGCGGCGACGGAGGCCGCAGATGGTCGGCATGCGGGGATCGTCCCAACCGGCCACAAGCCCCTCCTTCACCAGCTGCAGGAGCTTGCGCTTCGACATCACGGTGTACGTGAGGTTCAGACGGTTGAATTCAATCTGACGCGGGCAGTAGGATTCATCGGCCAGCTCCTTGACGAAGTATTCGTAAAGCGGACGGTGAGGTACGAACTCAAGGGTGCATATCGAGTGGGTGACTCCCTCGAAATAGTCGCTCTGTCCGTGGGCGAAGTCGTACATGGGATAGACCTTCCAGGTGTCGCCGGTGCGCCAGTGGGGTGCATGGATTATGCGGTACATGATGGGGTCGCGGAAGTGCATGTTGTCGCTCGCCATATCGATTTTGGCGCGGAGCACCATCGCGCCGTCGGGAAACTCTCCCTTGTTCATGCGCATAAAGAGGTCGAGGTTTTCTTCCACCGGACGGTTCCGGAAGGGGGAGTCTGTGCCGGGTCGGGTCGGGGTGCCTTTCTGCTCGGCGATCTGCTCGGATGTCTGCTCGTCGACGTAGGCCTTGCCTTCCTTGATCATGCGCACCGCCAGATCGAAGAGCTGCGGGAAATAGTCGCTGGCATAGTAGAGACGGTCTTCCCAGTCATACCCGAGCCAGTGGATGTCGCGCTTGATGGCTTCGACGTATTCATTGTCCTCCTTGGCGGGGTTCGTATCATCGAAGCGCAGATTGCACGTGCCGCCGAATTTCTCGGCTGCACCGAAGTCCATTATGAATGCTTTGGCATGGCCTATGTGGAGATAGCCGTTGGGCTCGGGCGGGAAGCGGGTGTTGAGTCGGCCTCCGTTCTTGCCGGCGGCGAGGTCCTGCTGTATTTCCTGCTCTATGAAGTTGAGGCCGCTTTCATTGACGAGTGCCTCTTCCTTGATTTCTTCGCTCATAAGAAGTGTCTCTTGTGGTTTAAAATGAGGATGACCCCTGTGGATAGGGCGGGTCGGATTTGCAAAATTAACTATTTTGGAGGGATTTTCAATAAAACTCCGCTTGATAGTTGAAGATAATACCCTCATTATTGGAAAAAACGGGATTATGGGGAGGAGTTTTGTTGAGTTGCGGGATTTTTTGGTTAAATTCGCAGTCGGTCGAAGCGGCATTCGCTCCGCATCCTCCGCGTTTTTACTTTCCAATCCCACTGCATTATGAAAATCCGCAATCTGCTTAAGTGTCTTATTTTTTTTTCGGGAGCGACGGGGTCGCTATGCTGTAGTGCGGCGGAGCCGGATTTCGTCTTTGAGGGTATCGGTTATGTCATAACGGGCCCGGATGCGGTGGAGGCGAGCGGAGTGGAGATGCCGCGGCTTCCGCCGGAGTATGTGATGCCGGGGATGGTGGAGCGTGAAGGTGAGCATTACCAGGTCATCGGTATCGCCGACGGAGCGTTCGAAGGGCGGGGGGAGCTTGTGACCGTGTCGCTTCCAAATGAAATCGAGCGAATCGGAGCATTCGCGTTCGCCGGGTGCGGAGGACTCAGGACAGTCACCGGAGCCGGATTGCTGCGCCGCTTCGGGGAGGGCGCTTTCCAGTATTGCGGTAGTCTTGAGTCGATGCCGGCCGCAAGCGGTGCCGAAGAGTTCGGCGACCGCTGCTTCGCCGGGTGCGTGAGCCTGCAGGGGGTGGAGCTGAGCGATGGAGTGAGGTCGATAGGGGAGAGGGCTTTCGCCAGGACTGCCGCTCTGGAGTGGGTGGCGATCCTGTCGCCCGATGTGGCGGTAGGGGAGGGAGCTTTCGCAGGATGCCGCTCAATACGTAAGGCTGACCTTGGCGGAATACGCGGTACCGTGCCCTCGGCGCTGATGTCGGGGTGCGGGAGTCTGGAGGAATTGAATCTGGGGTCTGAAATAACGCTGATTGGAGATGACGCGTTCAGTGATACGTCCATTAGGGGGACACTGTGTCTCCCTTCCGGACTTGTAGAGCTTGGGAGCCGGTGCTTTTCGGGATGTGCCGCCATAGATGGAATAGCGTTCGGCGATGAAGGACTTGTGATAGGCGCATCGGCATTCGAGGGATGTACGGGGCTTACTTCGCTGGACCTTGCGGGAGTGGCCGGAATCGGCGCCCGGGGATTTAACGGATGCGGAGGGCTGGAAAGCATTACGTTTGACTTCGGTTGCGGCGCCGTGGGAGGGGATGCCTTCGGGGGATGCGGCGCAATCCGGGATATCTATTGTCGTCCGGAAGTGCCCCCTGCCATAGAAGTCACGACGTTTGAAAACGTCGTGGAGCGTGAGGCTTGGCTTCATGTGCGTCCTGAAAGCCGTGATGCCTATGCGATGGCGGCTTACTGGAGTCGGTTCGAGCACATCGAGGGTGATTTCTATCCGTTAGGCGTGGAGGAGACTGAGGAGGAGGCAGAGTTCAGTGTCGAGGGAAACAGGCTGGAGATCCATCCCGGTGTGGAGCAATATAGGCTGTGGAGCACTGCGGGTGAGTCTGTCGGAGCCGGAATGGGGGGAGATGTGATTTATCTCCGAAACGGACTCTATCTGCTGCAGACCGGAAGCTCGGCCCGGAAAATATTCATATCGGGCGGATCAGAATACTAAAAATGAGGTCGGGGGCGTTAAAGGTGTAAAAGACCTTATATTTATTAAAAACCCGACACCCTGCCTATGGTAAACGATTCCACCTTATTTGCCGCCGCCGATTCCTCGGTATGCCGTACTAAAGGACCGAGAATTGCCACAGTCGATTTCATCCGACAGTTCTCAAGAGCCTATGTACAGATGAACCGGGCCGATAGATTCGGCGGTCTTATATGCAATTGAGCCGGGATTCCGGTCAGCGGCCGGAAATCTGCATATGTGTACGGTTCAAAAAATAAACGGGATGTATCTCTCGGCTGCTTACGGCGAGGAATACAACCCGTTTTAAATTGGTCTGTTAAGGAGGGGCTTGCAAGGCACGCGATGAATCGGCGCGTGGACCGGGCCCCGTCAGAGCGTGAGGACGATATCCTTCTCTGCCGCTATGCGGCGGAGGTTGATGATGGCGTAGCGCATGCGGCCTAAAGCGGTGTTGATGCTTACGCCGGTCTTCTCGGCTATTTCCTTGAAGCTCATGTTCTGGTAGTATCTCATATTGAGCACCTCGCGCTGAAGCTCTGGGAGTTCCTGGATGAGGTACTGTACGTCGGCGATGATCTGGTCGGAGATGATGAGATCCTCGATTGTGGCCTCGCAGAGGTCCTTGCGGTTGAGGATGTCGATGTCTTCCATATCGGCCGACTGGACGTTTTCTGACTTTTCCTGACGATAGTAGTCGATGATCAGATTATGCGCAATGCGGGTGATCCATGCGGGGAACTTGCCGTTTTCGGTATAGCGGCCCTGCTTGATCGTGAGGATAGCCTTTACGAAGGTTTCCTGGAAAATGTCGTTGGCGAGGTCCTCGTTGCGGATTATTCG
Source organism: Bacteroides sp. (assembly GCA_014802425.1). Classification (GTDB taxonomy): domain Bacteria; phylum Bacteroidota; class Bacteroidia; order Bacteroidales; family Muribaculaceae; genus Lepagella. The sequence continues at coordinate 36,177 of JAAVCH010000028.1, read as the reverse complement.
GAGGATATAGTTGAATACGCGGTCCTGATGACGCTTGAGAAGTGCGTCGAACGCCTCATTGTTGCCTTGTGCATAAGCTTTGACCAGCATTTCGTCAGTCATGCTTGAATAGTTTGCCATTCCTTACTTTTTAGTTTCTGTTATAGTAGAGGTAGGTCGATAGGCGGGATAGGTTTGGTTGATATTGGGTATATTATATGAAAACACAGTCTTCAGGCGTGGCTTCTACAGCCGGGCGCCTTACAGTTAATGAGAGGAGGCCCCGGAGGGTACTTCTCTCATTACAAAGGTACAACAATATTCGGGTATTTCCAAATATTATTGTGTCATAATGCCGTAAAAATTGTTAAATCAGCGTATTCGTTCGAATAGGAGGGACGCCCAGTGCTCTTCGGGATTGTTGTCGGAGGGGATGGAGTCTTCGGCTGAAAGCCGAAGTCCGTGGAGTTCGGCTACGGCGAGCAGCAGGGGGATGTCGGAGGTGTAGAAGCCGCTTATGGCCATTTTGCCTCCCGGGCGGGTGGCGCCGGCGTAGCGGACGAAATCGGCCAGGATGACATTGCGGTTGATGTTGGCCATGAAGAGGTCGGCTTCCGGAAGACCGGCGAGGTGTGAGGAGTTGCCTTCCAGCACTTCGAGAGGAGTGTGGTTCAGGTCGGCGTTCTCACGGCAATTGACGCATGCCGCGGGGTCGATTTCGATTCCGTAGGCGCGGGCGGCCCCACGCATAAGGGCGAGTATTCCCAGGATTCCGGTGCCGGTGCCCATGTCGATCACGGTCTTGCCGGTGAGGTCGAGCTGAAGAAGCCAACGGATCATCATAGTGGTAGTGGCGTGATGCCCTGTGCCGAAGGCCATCTTCGGGTCGATGACGATATCGTACTTGGCAGCCGGTACATCGGTATGGAACGAGCTGTGGATCACACACCGTGAGTCTATGATTATAGGCCGGAAATAATTCTTTTCCCATTCGGCATTCCAGTCCTGGCCTTCGATAAGCTCGGCTGAGAGGGTCATGGCGGGCTCTCCGGGTATGTCGGAGAGGGCATCGCTCACTGCCTGCGGGTCATAGTCTCCGGCCGGAATATAGGCTGTCAGTCCCGTGGCGTCCGGCTCGAAGGACTCGAATCCGCAGTCGGCCAGAAAGGCGGCGATCAGGTCGGTGGTATCCTCCGAACAGGGCGACACTTCGACGCGGAGCTTCATGTAGTCGTTCATTTCTTATTGCGTTTAAAGATGCCGAGGAATTTCTTGCCGGTATTATAGACCGAATAGCCGGCCATGGCGTAATCCACATAGTTGAGGCCGGAAAGGAGCTTTCCGATTATGCCGGAGGCGCGGCTCTTGTTGTCGGCTCCTCCGTCGTAGTCCTTGCTGAAGGGGGATGAGCGTTTGACGCGGTCGAGCGAGATGGTGATCTTCTCCTTGCAGAATTCCTTCTGCATGGTGACCAAGGCTCGCTGATACCTGATTTCCCGGATGGTAAGGCCTTTTACTTTGGCGGGAGCATGGGCTTCCTGAGCCTTTTCGGCGGCTTCCGCCGCCGGGCTCTTCTGTACTGCTGACTGGCTCATTGTTTCTCGGGTTTAAGGTCAAGGATAAGTTTGCTCAGAAGTCTTGAGATGGGATTCTCGAGCACCTGCCGGCGGAAAAAGTAGATGAGCAGGATGATGATAAGCAGCACTCCGCTTACCGTGAGGTAGGCCCAGGCCGGCGACATGAAGCTCTTGAACACATCTGCCAGCGAGAATGAGAGCAGAATCATGATGGCGATGCCTAAGAGCAGGCATATGGCTCCCAGGATAAGGGTCGACATGAGCACCGTCAGCTTCTCTGTAGCCGTCAGTTTGGCGTAACGTATCTCAAGTTCCAGCCATTTGCGTCCGCTGTCGAAGATGGACTTTATGTTTTCTGTAATGTTGTCGCTCATAAGTATCGTTGAATGATCAGGAATGAGTCACTACGCAATGCGGGGCATGGTACTCCTGCGGGGGGTAGGCCCGCAGGGAGAACGCCATGTCCCGCGTAGTCTTTTTTCCTTATGATAAAGCGTAAAAACTGTCGGCCCGGCCGATGGCCCGGCTGACGGAAAATCAAAGCTTTTCGCCGGAGAGCTCAGCCACAAGAGCGTCGACTTCGTCGTCGCTGATCTGGATGCCGCGCTTGCGAAGGATCTTGGCGATGCGCTTGCGTGCGTCCTCACCCTTTTCGGGGGCAAACAGGATGGCGGAAGCTACGCCTACGATGGCGCCTCCGAGAAAGGCTGAAATAATAGTCAGAGATTTCATAATAACTTGAAAAATTCCCTATGTTGAAAATTTAAATGCCGGTTTGCTGATCAGGAGCGGATGCGATCAGATATTCTGCTCAATCTGGTCCTCGATTTCGTCGACGAGTTCCTCCATCTGGCTCTTCTTGAGGTTGATGCCCTTTTCCTTGAGGAGCTTGAGGATGTTGCTGCGGGTGTCGGAGCCTTTTTCGGGAGCGAGAAGGAGGCCGACGGTAGCACCGGCGATAGCGCCGCCAATCACAGCGCAGATGATGTGAAGAGGTTTCATAGTCTTATAATTTTTTTAATGGTTTACATTCGTTTTAGTTGCAGTCATAGTTATAACGCGCCAAAGCCTGCAAAAGTTCGCCGTGGTTGCGCAGATAAGGGGATTGTGCGCAAATTTTATTCTCCAAATGCCATTGCAACTCCGGGATTGACGGCAAACACTTCTCCGGCATAGGCCTGAAGGCCTTCGTCGGAGAGTTCGACGAGGCGGAAGTCGCCCGACGGGGTGACTGCCTTCACATGGTTTTCATCCACCATCGTCATAAGCGGATAGGACACTCCCTGGTAGTCGAGGGCCCAGGTGGCGGTGGCTTCCATGAAGTCGAGGCGGTAGGACACTCCCGTGGAGGTGTTGGTCACTTCATATCCCTTGGAGTCGCAGGCTATGGTGTAGCGTCCGTGGTCGGTGTCGACTACCTTGACGGATGCCGTGAGCGGGTTGCGGCCGCTCCAGAATTCGATGGAGTTGATCACGAGAAGGTCGGCCAGCGACGTCACTTCATAGACGGGGAGGACCCAGAATGCGAAGAACACTATCTCGTTGATGACCTTCGAGCCCACCTGCTGGTTCCATTTAAGTACCGAGTGGGTCAGCCGGAAGCTGCCGATGCAGCTTGTCATGGTCATGGAAGCGAGCACGACTCCGATTATGGCGGGGGTGAGATATCTTTTTTTCATGAATGCAAAATTACGAAAAATTTATCGGATTCCTATTATCGGGATTGATTTTGTGGGATGATGTTTTTTCTTTTTGCGCCAGGCGGGAATCGGGCACCACTCAGAGGCGGCGCACATCCGGTCCGTCCATGGTCAGGAATCCTCTGTCGATGAGGATAAGGATGATGTCGCGTATCCGCGCCTGCCGGGGGGAGAAGGCGGCGTCGATGCGCTCGAGGGGGAGGGCGCCCTCATTGGCGTCGAGCATGGATATGAGGCGCTTTGTGAGGTCTTCGTCCGTAGGGGCCTTTCCCCGCCTGTGCGCGGCATCGCGGCATGGGTCGCATTTCCCGCATGGCACAGGCCGGGGCTCACCGAAATAGGCGAGCATGCGTCTGACCCTGCAGTCCGTACCGTTGGAAGCGTAATCTATCATGGCCTCCACACGTTGCTCGGCTATTGCGAAACGGTCTTCGTAGATGCTGTGGCCGATTACTATATATCTCGGCTCTTCGCGTGAGGTGGGCAGGTATATCATCGGCGTGCGGCTGCGGGGTATGAGTGAAATCACACGCAGGCGCGCCATTTCGAGAAAAGAGGTATAGACGCAGTCGATGCCGACGGAGAGTTCGCGGGCCACCCGCTCCTCATTGATTCGTGTGTAGTCGGTGAACAGTCCCGTATAGTTGCGGAGGATGTGGCGAAGCACCCTCTCGGATGTCTCGCTGAGGTCCGTTATGCCGTAGAGCTCCTCGCGGTCTACCGTAATCATGAGGCGTGTGGAGTTCTCGCGCTCGTCGATGTATTCCATATATCCTGCTCGTCCAAGCAGGCGAAGCGATGCCTCGACCTGCGCGCGCTGCATGGCGAATGTGTCGAGGAAGAGGTCGATGTCGAAAGGGTACAGCCGGTCGTAGCCCTCCTCAAGCGCGATGTTCAGGAAATTGCACACCCGTTCGTACACCTTCAATATCACGCCCCGGTCGGGAAACTCAGTGGTGAGATGGCGGCGGAGCGTGGATCTGTCCCTCGGGCTGTAGAGGAGCACCGCATATGAGGGGAGTCCGTCGCGGCCGGCGCGTCCTGCCTCCTGATAGTATTCCTCGAGGGAGGGGGGCATGTCATGGTGGATCACGACACGCACATCCGGCTTGTCAATGCCCATTCCGAAAGCGTTGGTGGCCACGATCACCCGTATCTCTCCGGCTTTCCAGTCGTTCTGGCGCTGCTCTTTGGTCTCGAAATCGAGTCCCGCGTGATAATAGGTGGAGGATATGCCGGCGGAGTTGAGATAGTCGGATATCTCACGGGTGCGTTTGCGGTTGCGCACATAGACTATCGAGGAGCCCGACGTCTGCCCGAGGATTTTCGCAAGCAGGGAGATCTTAACCTCCGCCTCGCGCACCAGATAGCTGATGTTATGGCGGGCGAAACTCATCTGGAATGTCCTGCTGTCGGCGTGGAAATCGAGCTGTCGGCGTATGTCTTCGGCCACTTTCGGGGTAGCCGTAGCGGTCAGGGCGAGGATGGAGGCCGAGGGGAGGACTTTACGCAGGTCCCTGATGTTGAGAAACGACGGACGGAAATCATAGCCCCATTGCGAGATGCAGTGGGCCTCGTCGACCACGATAAGGCCAGGTTTCAGGTGTCGCAGTTCGCTGAGGAAGCGTTCGTTCTTGAGGCGTTCCGGAGCGCAGTAGAGGAATGCGGCGCGGCCGTTGACGATGCGTTCCCACGCGATACGGTGCTCCACAGGGGTCATTCCGCCGTGGAAGTAGACGGCCTTCACGTGATGGCGCGCGAGATTGTCGACCTGGTCCTTCATCAGCGCCACGAGCGGGGAGATGACCAGGGTGAGGCGCCCGGTGGCGAGGCCGGCCACCTGGAAGACTATGGACTTTCCTCCGCCCGTTGGCATAAGGCCGAGCGTGTCGTGGCCGTCGAGCACGGAGCGTATTATCTCTTCCTGAAGCGGACGGAACGAGTCATATCCCCAATGGCGTTTGAGAATAGCGTGGATATCGGAGGGCATGTCTAAGGAGTGTCTCTGCGGGGGAGATGGGGGTGTCAGTTCTGTTTGGAAAGACGTATGTCACGGATCATCAGCTGGATCGACTCACCGTTGTTGTTGTGCTTGGCCTGCTCGATGGTGTAGCAGATGTCAATCGGCTTATGGGCGTGGATGTGCTCGAAATAGGGGGCCATGTTGAATGCTATGGCGTTGAGCACACGGGATGTACTGTTGTCCTCAAGTTCAAGCTTGATGTGCTCCAGATTCTTGCCTACGAGCTTGCTCGTGCCGAAGTCAAAGACGTTCTGGGTGCAGAACACGGGCTTCTGGTTGCCCGGTCCGTAGGGATTGAGTTTTCTGAGCGACGACACAAGCTCCGGCGTGATGTCGGCGAATTCTATCGTAGCGTCGATGTCGAGTTGTGGCGAGAGCTGGTTGGGCTGGATGTGCTCGGCTACGTATTCCTCGAAGCGCCGGCGGAACTCGGGTATGTTCTCTTCCTTAAGCGACAGGCCTACGGCATAGGTATGGCCGCCGAAGTTCTCTAGGAGGTCGCGGGTGCTGTTGATGGCGGAATAGATGTCGAAGCCCTGCACGCTGCGCGAAGAGCCTGTGGCGATACCGTTGGAGTAGGTGAGTACCACGGCGGGCTTGTAATAAAGCTCCGTGAGGCGCGAGGCCACTATCCCGATGATGCCCTTGTGCCAGTTCTTGTTATAGATTACGATTGAGCGTTTGTCCTGGATGACGTTGATGTTGTTGTCCAGCAGGGTGTTGGCTTCCTCGGTGATGCGCTTGTCGAGCTCCTTCCGGTCGCGGTTGTACTGGTCGATGTCTTTCCCCTTCTCATAGGCGTCGTGGAGGTCGCGGCTCACGAGCAGGTCTACGGCCTCCATGCCGCTCTGCATGCGTCCGGAGGCATTGATGCGGGGACCGATCTTGAAAATCACGTCGGAGATGGTGATGTCCTTGTTGGTGAGTTTGCAGAGTCGGATGATGCTCCGCAGGCCGAGGTTAGGATTGGAATTGAGGCGGCGCAGTCCGTGGTAGGCCATTACGCGGTTTTCATCCACGATCGGCACTATGTCGGCGGCGATGCTGACGGCGCAGAGGTCGAGAAGGGATTCGAGTTCGTTATGGTTGGTCAGGCCGTTGCTCATGGCGAACGCCTGCATGAACTTGAAACCTACGCCGCATCCCGACAGGTGGGGACACGGATATGTCGAGCCGGGCATTTTCGGGTTGAGTATCGCCACTGCGTCGGGCAGCACCTCGTCGGGCACATGATGGTCGCAGATGATGAAGTCGATCCCTTTCTCTTTGGCGTAGGCTATCTCGTCGATGGCCTTGATGCCGCAGTCGAGCACGATTACGAGCTTGACGTCGTTGTCGGCTGCATAGTCGATGCTCTTGCGGGAGATGCCGTAGCCTTCCTCGTAGCGGGTGGGAATGTAGTACTCGATGTTGGAGTAATAGTTCTGCAGGTATTTGTAGACAAGCGCTACGGCNGTAGTGCCGTCGACATCATAATCACCGTAGATCATGATCCGCTCCTTTGCCCCCATGGCCTTGTTGAGTCGGTTGACGGCCTTGTCCATGTCCTGCATGAGAAATGGGGAGTGGAGGCCGGAAAGCTGGGGTGCGAAGAATGAGGCCGCTTCGGCGGCTGTCTTTACGCCTCGGCGCACGAGTATCTCAGCCACAGTGGCGTTGTTGCCGCACTGTGTCTGAATGTCGTCTACGAGCTGGCGTTGCTGTAGTGTAAGGGGTTGGTAATTCCAGTTGGTTGTCATGGCGCATGCTCCCCTGAGGGGCTCTGAGAAGGGTTAGGGCCGAGGAAGAGTCGGGGGGAGAAGGAGAGTAAATATTCTACTCAATTTACAAAATTAATAAAAAAACCGGAAACCGGAAAGGGAATATTATTGCTCTGCAACATGTTTTTGCGGAAGCTTACTTATNCTTTTGAATTTCAGTGGATTGGCAGGAAGCTGACTTCCTTGAAGGCGTAAGGCCTCAGTTCGCCGTCATGGGTCTTCAGTGTAAGTGTGCCGTCGGGTGCGATGCCGTGGATGGAGGCCGATAGGGTTTCGCCGGTTTTATTGTCGAGGAACGGCCATTCACCTTCTCCTCGCCATAGCGTCGCCATATAAAGCTCGTGCAGCCTGCCCCGCCCCTCTTCGGAAGGGAGGAGCGGAAGATAGCGCTCGATGTTCTCTCCGGTTCGCCGTGCCACTTCTTCCGCATCGTAGGCAACCCCCGTTATCCGGCTCATGGAAATCGGGTTCGGGGCATCGCTTATGAATTCAGTCTGGTTGATGTTCAGTCCGAATCCTGCGATGGTGCGCCGGATCTGATGGCCCATGAGTGAGTGCTCGATCAGGATGCCGCATATCTTGCCGTCGGCAACGTAGATGTCGTTGGGCCACTTTACCCGTGCCTCGATACCGTACTGCGCCAGAGTGGCCACGACTGCCAGGGCTATGGCCTCGGATATCGCGAACTGTTGGCGGGGGAGCACTCTGTCGGGACGAAGCAGCACTGATGCCGTCAGGTTCTTTCCCGGTTCGGACTCCCAGGAGTTGCCCCGTTGTCCGCGTCCGGCGTATTGACGGCGGGCCGCCACCATCACGGGTGCTGTGAGGTGGTCTTCATGTTCGGCTACATATGAGTTGGTGCTCGCCGTCTCGTCAAGTATTAATATGTTCATTGTTCTGAAGTCTGTTGTTTTCGATGAAAAGGCCTCCTTTATAAATATAGATGAGTGGCGCCTTTATATTATCCTTATACCTATATTATCCCTATACCGGCCCTGAGGTTAACTCTTATACTGCCCTTGATATTAACCCTTGTATTGCTTATATTAACCCTTGTATTGCTTATATTAAGGAGAGGGATATTCTGCGGCGCGCGGGGTCGATATCTATGACCTTGGCCTCGATTCGCTGGCCGATATGAAGCACGTCGGATACAGAGGAAACCCTGCGCGTGGACAGGCGCGAGATATGGATTAGTCCGTTCTCCTTGATGCCGAGGTCGACAAAAGCCCCGAAGGCGGTGATGTTGTTGACTTTCCCGTTGACGGTCTGGCCGACGACGAGCTGCTCGAAGTTGTCTACGGAGGGAATGAATGCCTCCGAGGCATCCTCTGTGCGCGGGTCGCGCCCCGGCTTCCGCAGTTCCGCCACTATATCGCGCATCGTTTCCCTGCCGCCGACCCCCTTTGCGGCGAGCGCCTCGACATCAATCCGGTCGAGCAGCTCCTTGTTGGCGGGGAGGTCCTCGACCTTGGCTCCTATGCTTCGGGCCATCTCTTTCACAAGGCTGTAGCTTTCCGGGTGTATCCCCGTATTGTCGAGNGGTTCGCGGCCTCCGGGTACACGCAGGAATCCGGCGCAGAGCTCGAATGCCTTCTCTCCGAGCCGGGGCACCTTCTTCAGCTCCGCCCTTGATGAGAACGGTCCGTTTCCGGCACGGTACTTCACGATATTGGCCGCGAGCGAAGGCCCTATGCCCGATACATAGGAGAGCAGTTTTTCGGAAGCCGTGTTGACATCCACTCCGACTGAGTTAACGCAGGCCATCACCGTATAGTCAAGGGCATCCTTGAGATTCCTCTGGTCGACGTCATGCTGGTATTGCCCGACCCCGATCGACTTTGGGTCGATTTTGACGAGTTCGGCAAGAGGGTCAATCAGGCGTCGGCCGATGGAGACAGCTCCGCGTACGGTGACATCCTTGTCGGGAAACTCCTTGCGAGCTATTTCTGAGGCCGAATAGACCGATGCTCCGTCCTCATTGACCATATAAATCTGGGTGGGGTCAACGATACCGGACTCACGCAGGAACCGTTCAGTCTCGCGTGAGGCGGTGCCGTTGCCGAGGGCCACAGCCTTAAGCCTGTGTTTCCCGACAAGCTCGGCTACGGTGTGTGCGGCCCCCGCGATATCGTTCTTCGGGGCAGTGGGATATATCACCGAATCGGCAAGAAGATTCCCCTGCTCATCGAGGGCCACGACCTTGCAGCCAGTGCGGTAGCCGGGATCCACGGCAAGTATCCTGCGTCCCTTCAGTGGGGGAGAAAGCAGCAGTTGGCGTAGGTTGGCGGCGAATATGTCGATGGCTACCTTATCGGCCGCTTCCTTCAGTTCGGATGAGACTTCATTCTCGATCGATGGGAGCAGCAGGCGTTTTGTGGCGTCCTTTACGGCGTGCTCGATGACGTGGACGGTCTCGCGGCTCGTCTGGCGCGGCATGAACGCCTTGCACAGGGAGTCGTAGAGATGGGTTCCCTCCGTGCCGAGGTCGAATCTTGCCCTCACCAGTCCCTCCCGCTCTGCGCGGCGCAGGGCGAGGTATTGATGGGACGCTATGTGCCGCACACTCTGGGAGAAATCTCCGTATTGCGCGAGGGATGACTCGGAGAGTTCGTCCTCCTTCCCCTTGGCGGCGACGGTGACGAGGCGTGCTTCGCGATGTAAGGTGCGCCGGGTGATTCTGCGCAGCCTTGAGGACTCTGATGCCCATTCGGCTATGATGTCGGAGGCGCCGGCGATGTCGTCATCGGAAGCGTCGGGCAGGTTTCCGGTCATGATTCTGCGTGCCAGAGGTTCAAGACCCCTCTCCCGGGCTATTGTGGCGCGTGTGCGTTTCTTCGGTTTGAAGGGAGAGTAGATGTCTTCGACATCGGTCATTGTCTCTGCGGCTTTAAGGCCAGCTTCGAGCGCCGGCGTCATCGCTCCCGCTTCGGAAATGGCTTTGCTCACGAATTCGCGTCGGCTTTCAAGCTCGCGCACCATCTTCAGGGCTGTCTCTATCTCGCGCACCTGTACCTCATCAAGCGACCCCGTGGCTTCTTTACGGTAGCGGCTTATAAAAGGTACTGTCGCTCCCTCGTCGAGGAGTTTTACTGTGGCTTCGACCCCCTTGGCGGGGAGCTCCGTGCGCCTTACGATTTGCCGGATAATATTGTTCTGAATCTTGTCGGTCATAAGTCAGCGTTCGAATATAAGCGATACCGTCAGCGGTAAGTCATATCAAAGTTAACCATATATTGTTGATTTTGCAATAGGGTAGGACCCGTGTAGCAATCCCGTGTGATGAATATGGGGAGATCCTCAGCTTTATTGTATATTTTATGTCGATTTCGGGTGAAGATTCAGAAATTATTTTTAACTTTACGTTTGACATCAAAGTATTGTAATGCGTAAACAAAGCGAGTATAATGGAACCCCAGAAGATAAACAGGATAAAGGTGGCGTTGGTAGAGAGCGGCAAGACCGGAAAATGGCTTGCCGCCCAAATCGGTAAAAACGAGGCTACGGTCTCCCGCTGGTGTTCCAACAAGATGCAGCCCTCCCTTGACACGCTTGTGAGGATTTCGGAATTGCTTGACATTGATGTCAAGGACTTGATCGTAAGCACGAAGGCATAGGTTACGGACAAGAAAGCAAATGAAATATATCGTGATTTTTTTGAGAGACAACTAAAATATTGTAACTGATTATCCACGATCTCATAAAGAATATGGAATATCTTTTCAGTGGCGCAGTCGGAGTTGTGATGCTCTTGGGCGCAGTGAATTTCAATAGCTTTGCCACGGAGCCTCCGGTGCAGCAGGCTGAGTGCGGGCGTATCGAGCGTATGCTCATGTATTCACCTCAGATGGGCGATACGCTTACGATAGATACGTGGCTTCCTCCGGTTTACGACCTTGAGCCGGCAGGACGGTATCCGGTCATTTACATGCACGACGGCCAGAACCTGTATGATGCCTCCACAACATGGAACCATCAGTCATGGGAGATGGACTCGGTGATGTGTTCGTTGATCGAAACGCATCAGATAGAACCCGCGATAATCGTAGGCGTACATTCTTCCCCCTCCACACGTGTGGCCGACCTGATGCCGCAGAAGGCGGTAGCAGGACATCCGCTCGAAGCCACTCTTGAAATGGTGAAACTTAAAGGATTGGATATGCGGGGAGATGCCTACGCTGCATTTATGACGGAGACACTTAAACCGGAAGTCGACCTCCGTTACCGCACGCTTGCGGATCAGGCGCATACATCTGTAGCGGGATCGAGCATGGGAGGTCTGATGTCGATTTATGCGCTTTGTGAATATCCGGAGGTGTTCGGTAACGCACTTTGTCTTTCCACCCACTGGATCGGCACTCCTGCGGTGGCTAAGGAATTTGAAGACGCAATGTACGAGTATCTTGACAGGAAACTCCCCTCTCCGGCCGACCACCGTCTTTACTTCGATCATGGCACGGAGACGATTGACGCTTACTATGGTCCGGCCGAAGAACGGATTCTCAGGCTTGTCAAGAGCAAGGGATACAGCTACGGTGACGGGACACTCCTCAACATCGTGGATTCGGGCGCTCCCCACGAGGAGCAGGCCTGGGCGGCCCGTGTGGCAGTACCCCTTCGTTTCCTCTTGAATGGCATGAAGCAGCGGTAAAGGGACTTCAAATGATGAGATGGATGATGTCTCCCTCCTTGACAAATACGGAGGGATATGTTTCGGGTCGTGCAGATGGAGTGTGTACTGGCTGATTCTCGTTTGATAGTCCGGGGTTGACGCTCAGCTGCTTATCGAGTGAAAGAGCTTCTTGCTCCAACCGAATTGACTGAACTATAACGGTATTGCATATCGTGATTAATCTGAAGAGACGCTTAATTTCCGGCCAGATGCTTGCAAATTATAAAAATTATGGTTAACTTTGCAGTGCAATTGCCGCAATAGCTCAGTCGGTAGAGCATTTCATTCGTAACGAAAAGGTCGTGGGTTCGAGTCCCACTCGCGGCTCCGGAGGGAAGACGAAAGTCTTCCCTTTTTTCGTCTCTGATTCAGTTATATATGCTGATTTTAAGGAAATTACAAAAATTATAGATAGTACATATTCAAGCGTAAATCTTCCGCTTTTCATTCGGTATTTTCCGCTTTGGACATGTCTTCGTTACACTAATGATACACTTTTTAGGGGCCAAAATCCCAAAGTGTATCACTTTTCCTTATCTCACTCACCCGTAAAATGAAGGGCGAGGAGAATCAGCAAAATCCCTCTTAGGGCGTTTCAGAGCGGTTTTCCGGCACTTTAATGCGCTGAATGAGGAATTACATTGCTGAGAAATTTGCGAGGCTGTAAGAGCCTTATTTTATGTCTTGGCCTTTAGTAAGGCCAATTCTCTCTCAAGTTCCTTTATCCGTTCCTTCGCTCTCGCAAGTTGTTCCTGCAATACGTCCGGATCGGTGGCAAGGTATTCAGACCATCCTGAAAAGCTGTTCCATTCACCCGTTTCCGGGTCAGTGTACTCCATTTCCCAGAGATCAGCCAAATCATGAAAAACCTCGTACGGATTAGTGCCGTATGCGTCCACAACCTCAGAAGGGTATTGGCGGATAAGTTCATCTATCCATTCGGACCGGTCTATGCCGGGGTTTTCCCTGACGATGTTGTAGGCACATACTTTCAGTTCCTCAATGAAGTCTGGTGTGTCGTCATCTCCGAACCAATTATCATGATTGATTTGGTTCAATATATCACATAAGTCGCCAGTGGTGTAATTAGCCATATTGCAATACTTAAAACTTTTAATTGATTTGAATGTGTAACTTTGTATTTCTAAATTCAGAAATATGATACGTAATCTCTACAACCGAATCTCTAATGCAATCCTGCGCTATCGTCATCGCCGTCTGTACTACCGCCTCTTCTGGCACTATGCCAAAAGAAGTGAGTATGCCAATATCGCAATTGAGAATGCTAACGAGGCATTTGAGTGGCTTACCGGCACCGAGTGGGTAGACTGGCTTTAATTCGTCGGTCTACGCGGTCTGTGTCTCCGTCTGTTTTGGCTCGATCTCCTCTCTATTATCTCATTTACTCTATTGTCAAGTTGAGAAGCAAAAGAGTTTGATAATAATTCATAGTTTTGATCATTTACACAATGAGGACAAAAGGAAATATCACCAATTGAGGTGTCTTGAAAGTAGTAGTACAAATCATCTACCTTTATCCTTATCGACTTCCACCCTTTATAGTTCAACTTAGTGCACTTCCTATTAACATGAATTGTTGAACGAGGATCTACGTATACATACTCTCCAAGCTTCACATCTTTGGTTGTATTGGCTTTTACTGCCTCCGGAAATTTCCATATGAATGAAACTATAATGCATGTCAGACATCCACAGGCTAAAAGCCATTTAAAACGCTTGTCGCTCATTGTTTTATTCTTTTTAAATAAACGCCTCCCAATCCTTGAGTCCCTTTGCGCGAGCCTCTTAGATTGATTTTCTCGCATTTTTCTACCCAAAATATGGAATTTTATTGGTGTGAGATTATAGAGGCTGTAACGGCCTTATTTCGTCTTCTGCTTCAGCGCGCACATAGTCTGCATGGCCGACGGTTTGTAGAGTTCCGGGAAACCTTCTTGATACTCCCGGAGCACTTATTAAGCCCTTTGCAATTGGGCGTGGTGTGATAAACCTTAGCATTCGGCCCCGTACAAATGTACACATATCCGGTTGCTGACGCCTCCGAACCGGTCTGCGCAGGAGAAGCCGTAAACACTACAGAGAATAACCCTAAAAGAATTGTCGATACTACTCGTTTCATAAAAATTCAAGTTTAATAGGTTCGAAATGGAGACATTAATGGTATTAGTTTAGAGTCTTTCATGGAATAATAGCATTCATACGGACGATAAGTAGTGTCCACCATGCTCATATACTGGCTCCTATACTTCAGATCGTTCTCATCTTCGCAATAAATCAGGTAATCCTCTTTTTCCCTTATGTTATAATAACTTATGTGAGAAAGAAGATCCGCTTGTTCGTCCGAAATGCACATATCAAAGACGTCATTTTTTAACTGAACAAAACGGATGATTTTTTCAGTCAGTGTAAATATTGGCCTTTTCTTCTGGCAATCCCACGAGTGATATATGAAAACATATGAGCCATCAGAAAGACTGAATTTCTCTCTCCAAAGCTCGTCATCTTCGCATTTGCCGCAGGATGACAGTATTATTAGCATAAAGAATATAAGGTTGTATTTCATCTCCTTTCCTCCATCAATTTGATTATCCGTTCCTTGTCGGCCAGCTGAGACTTCAATTGCGCAATTTGCTCTCTCAAGTCCTCTTCAAGTTTACTCTCATTTACGTTATGATGAGCACCCATTTGGTTAACTTGATTCCCTGAACCAATAATCTTGATAGGCTGAAGCTCACAGTATAGTTCGAAAAAATTAAACTTGAGAGCCGCACTAATTGCTACTAACTTATCAGTGTCTATACTCTCCCTCTCGAAAATCCTACGAATATTTTGTTGAGCTACCCCAATCTTGGTTCCAAACTCTGCCTGGGACATTTTCAGTTCATTGACCCTTGCCTCTACAGCTTGTCCGATGTGAATATATCGTGCCATATGTTAAAAATATGTTAAAATAACATAGAAATGATGTTGGTAACATAAATCTTATTACCTTTGCACTCAAAGTTACAAACATTCATTCAGATATACAATATGACTACCACAAAAAAGACAGAGAGCCAGGTCTTGCCTGTCCTCCGCGAAATGGCGATAGGGGAGAGCGTCATGTATCCTCTGGAGCGCAGAAGCTACCTCTCATCAGCATGCGTGAGATTCGGTCAGGAATGGGAGAAGAAATTCGAGACCAAGACTGACAGCAAAAACCGCACGGTAACTGTAACAAGAGTCGAATAATGGCATCCACGGCTTCATCCCTTGAGCGCACGATGGAAAAGGCACTCCGGGAAATCAAGTCCATCCAACGGGACCTGCGGCATCTCAGCAACCTCATCAATGCCGACGTCCGCACGGCCGACCGCTTGATCTCCGTGCCCGAAGCATGTAAATATCTCGGAAAGAAAAAGACAGCTGTCTATGCCATGATCTCCCGAGGCGACCTTCCTGCCAAGCGTGACGCTAACGGACGCATCAGACTCTCATTTAATCAGATCCAACACTACATCCAAAAATAACCCCCTATGAAAACCATCCTCATGGCCATTCCCGCCGTCCTCATCGCCCTCGCATCCTGCACCACCTCCCACACCACCACCACCGGCGCACCCCTCCGCGCAGAAGCAAAAGCGGAAGCCGAGGCCGTCAGCTGGGCAGCTTTCTGCCAGGCCGAAGACGTAGACCCCGAATCATTCACCCACGAAGACATCTCCCGCTACCTCGACACATGGGTAGGCTCCACCGAAGAAGAAGCCGCCCTCACATCAGCAGGAATCATCTAAACACATCACGACTATGACAGACTTCGACAAGCGTCTCATCGAAAAGGCATCCGGCCTCTCCCGCTGGGATTACCCCGACATCATTATCCTCATGAAAGTCGCTGACACCCGTGAGGCCAAGCGACAGCTCTCCGTAATCTACAGCGAATACATTGACCTCGTCACGGAAACCATATGACCCTATGGCTAAAGACCACTCCAACCCCGTCTGCCGCGCATGCTCCCTCTCTTACCCCTCCCTCCGCGGCCTCTACTGCCCCAAATACAGAATAACAGTCGAATACGCATCCCACCCCATATGTCAACCCTCCCGATAACCCGCCGCCTCATCCTCCTCGCCCTCATCCTCCTCGCCGTTGTCACCGCATTCTGCGAGCCGACCCCCGATAACCCCCGATGGTACCTGTCCCTGCTCCTCTCCAAGGCCATCGCCGCCGTCTCGCTCCTCCTCATCCGCTATCTCCTCCGGCGCTGGCGCCGGACCCCATACGGCAAGAGTGCCGATTCATGAATGATTGATATAGAGTCGACCGATGCCGACCGTGAGGCCGGCGGAAGTATGGAATTTTACAAGTTAGTTTTGAAAGCCAGGCCTCCTCAATCCGTGAGGACCCGGGAGGCGATCCGATCCGGTAGCTCAGTGGCAGAGCGGTGCGGAATCTGCAACGGCAGACGGCGCGCACGGTCAGCGGTTCGAACCCGCTCCGGATCACCGACAATCCAATCTCCCCCTCCCTAAACCTCAGAATCATGTGTAGACAAGAACCAAATCCCCAGCCCCAGCCCTCACAGGCGCCCCCTCAGGTCCTCGACCGCGAACTCCAGAAGGCCAACATCGAGCTTCAGCTCGCCCAGCTCAGATCCAACGCCGAGTACTACAATTCCCCTGCCGGCCAGATGCAGCGCCAGTTCGAGACCTATCAGCGCCTGGCCAAACCCCTGTCGGAATCCAACTTCGTCCCCGCGGCCTACAAAGGCAACATCGGCGACTGCATCGTGGCCGTCGAAATGGCCGCCCGACTCGGAGTCTTACCCCTCACCGTCATGCAGAACCTCTGCGTCGTCAAAGGAAACCCCACGTGGAAATCCAAATTCCTCATCGGCTGCGTCAACACCTGCGGACGCTACACCACCCTCGACTATCACATCGGAATCGACGGAAAAGTCGGACCCGTACAGTACAAGACATGGGAGAAAGGCAGGGACGGAAAGAACCATGAGGTATTGAAACCCTTCGAGCACCCCGAACTCGACAACCTCACCTGCGTGGCCTTCTGCACCGAACTCTCCACCGGCAAGGAACTCACCTCACCCGCCGTATCAATCCGCATGGCCGTACAGGAAGGATGGTACTCCAAGGACGGCTCCAAATGGCCATCCATGCCGGAACTCATGCTCCGTTACCGCGCGGCATCAATGTGGGTCTCGACCTTCGCTCCCGAACTCTCGATGGGCTTCCGCACCGAAGAGGAGCAACGCGATATCGTGGACGTCGACTACGAGGAAATCCGCGAAGACCAGCCCCGGCCCGTACCCCGACCCCGTGGCACTTCTGCCTCAGTCGAGGAAGCCAAGGAAAAACTCCGTGCCCGCGCCACGTCAGCTTCCAAAACCAACAACCCCTCCGATGAAATGCCATGAACGCTGCCGTCAACAAATACTCGCTCCTTACCGGCGACCGCCTTGAGGAACACTTCTCCCAGTTCCTCATCGACTCCTGGTCTTATTCCGGTGTCTCCACCTTCGCCCGCAACGAGAAGGAATTCGAGCGGCGCTACATCTACCGCGAGCCATCGCGCAAGTCCCCGTCCACCATCGCCGGCACAGCCTACCACGCCGCCCTGGAGCTATTCTTCAACTCCCTCCGCGAAGGTGAGGTAAAGTCAATCACCGACCTGCAGGAGTGCGCTTACCGCGAGATCGACAAAGTGGAGGCCAACGAATGGAAGACCGGCAAGACCACACCCTCGGTCGAAGACTGCATAGCCGACGCCACAAAGAAAGCCAACGCCCTCATAGCCCATTTCTACCGTGAGCAGGACATCTATACGGCCAATCTCTCGCGTATACTCGCCGTAGAGGTCGCCGTGGAAAGCTGGCTCGTCATCAACGGCGTCGACATACCCCTCCCGTGCCGTTCAAAGCTCGACCTCGTCGTCGAACTCGCCGACGGACGCCGGGTCATCATCGACCATAAGTCAAAGACTTCCTATACCGACGGGTCCGAACTTGCCTACACCGGCGCCAAACAGGCCATCTCGTATGTGCTCCAGTGGGAGGCCCACCATCCTGACCTCCCCGTCGACGAAGTATGGTATATCGAGAACAAGCACAGCCGCAACAAGGACAACTCCCCTCAGCTGCGCAAGAACGCCATCGTCCTCGACCCCGACACCCGCCGCCTCTACGAAGCCATCCTCTACGAGCCCCTGCGGCGCATGATCACAGCCACCTCCGACCCCGACTACCTCTACACAATCAACGATGCCGACCCCATGACCGACAAGGCCGAGCTATACGACTTCTGGGCCCGCACCCTCATAGCCGACATCGACGACTTCCTCTACCTCCCCGAGAAAAAACGGGAACTCATCTCCCGCCGGCGCCGCAAGATGCGCGACGCCTCCACAGCCTCAATCTCTCCCAAAGTCATCAGATCATTCCGCCGTAATGCGGCGACATTCATCTCTTACGAACTCCGCGACGATATGACAAATCAGGAAAAAATCGAGCACACGCTCCGAATGTTCAACATACTGGTCAGGGTCCCGTACGCCTTCGGCGAATACTCCTCCGTATCCTACCTCCTCGAAATAGGCGCCGGCGTGATGATCGCCAACATCGCCAAACACTCCCTCGACATCGCCAACGCCCTGAACGTCCCCTCAGTCCGCATCCTTCCGGACCTGACGGTATACAACGGCAGGTCCTACCTCTGCGTCGAGGCCCCGAACATGTCCGGAAACAAGGCCGTCCTCTTCTGGGACAGGAAGTATCTCGCCGGCGCCAGAATCCCGATCGGCCTCGACAACTTCGGCGAGGTCATCTTCTGGGACATTCACAACCATTCCACGCCTCACATGCTCATCTGCGGCGCCACAGGCTCCGGAAAGTCCGTCAGCATCAAGTCAACAATCGAATATGCACGTCTCGCCGGTGTCTCCCGTATCATCGTCCTCGACCCCAAGTATGAGTTCCTCAACCTTCAGGGGAGCGGCATAGAAGTGATAGCCGACATCGAAGAGATCGAGCGGCGCATGAAGGAGCTTGTTGCGGAAATGCAGATGCGTGCGAAGACAGGCGGCTCCGGCATGACCCTGATTGTATTCGACGAGTTTGCCGACGCCGTTTCTTCGGCCCGCTCCGGCCGTGCCCTCGACATCAAGGACGAGAACGGCAAAGTCATAGGCCGGGAGAAATCGCTTGAAGAGAATCTGAAGATGCTCCTGCAGAAGGGCCGCTCGCTCGGCTACCGTATCATCGCCGCCACTCAACGCGCCTCAACGAAGGTCATCACCGGCGACGCAAAGGTCAACTTCCCCGTGCAGGTCTGCTTCCGCGTCCCTAAAGCCGTCGATTCCAAGGTCGTCCTCGACGAGGAAGGAGCCGAGACCCTTGCCGGCCGCGGCGACGGCCTCATGAAGTCTCCCGAATACTTCGGCACGATGCGCTTCCAGGGCTTCTATAAACCGTAACCCATGAGCACCACAATCTCTGCGACAGCACTCAATCAGGTCTGCCGCTACCTCGGGGACTATGCCGAAATGCTGAAACACCATAACCCTGACTCCACTCGCGCGGCCAATCGCGCAAGAATCATAACCAGATTAATAACCCGACTTAAAACGCAGTAAAATGACTAAGCACCAGTTGGAAAATGAGCTTGCAACCTCAGCGAGATTGCCGCTCTCCACTGCGGTCAAGGCAATAGACGGCCTGATCCGTATCGCAAAAGAAAAACTCGCCGAAGGTGAGGAAGTATCAATCAGAGGATTCGGCACCCTGACCCCGATAGAACGCGAAGGACACACCGGTCGCAATCCCAAGACAGGTGAACCCGTGGTGGTTCCCGCTCACCGCACGGTGAAATTCCGGATCAGCAGAGAATTCAGAGACACCCTAAACAACGAGGGGGGGTGAATAATGGCACTGTGGTTTGAATGTCGTATCCGTTACGACAAGATGCAGGAAAACGGCACGGTTAAGAAGGTCAACGAGCCTTACCTTGTCGATGCCTTGACCTTCACCGACGCCGAGGCCCGTATCATCGAAAAGCAGACTCCCTTCATATCCGGTGAAATTTCGGTCGCCGCTATCAAAAAGACCAACATCGCCGAAGTATTCTACAAGGACGGCTGTGATAAATGGTGGTCTGTAAAGTACAACATCATCATCCCCGACGAGAAGAGCGGACGCGAGCGGCGCACACCGGTCTATGTCATGGTCCAGGCCGACACCCAACAGGGCGCCACCGACAACTTCAACGAAGGCATGACGGGCACGATGGCCGACTATGAGATCGAGAAGGTGGCCGAGACTAAGATTATGGACGTTTACCCATACTCTCCGAAATGAAAAACCACATTGACCAGCTGATGAAACTCACCGGAGGCAACTCCTCCGGTGGGTCTCGCGCCAAACGCATGAAGGGCAAGAACAAATACAATGCCCGAAAGACAGGCGGCTACGACTCCAGAAAAGAATACCGGCGCGCCTGTCTCCTGAAAGCCTTGCTTCGCTCCGGTGAGATTTCCGGTCTCCGCGAACAGGTGAAGTACGTCCTGATTCCCACCCAACGCGATTCCTACGGCCACCTCATCGAAAAGGAATGCTCCTACTATGCCGACTTCGTCTATCGGGATAAAGACGGCAATCTGGTGGTGGAAGACACCAAAGGGGTGCGGACATCGGAATACAGGCTAAAGAAAAAGCTCATGCTCCATGTGCATGGGATACAGATAAAAGAGATTTGAAAATCCTTTCAGCCGATGGGCCTGTGGGTCATTCCTCCGGAGAGCGGGGAATGGGGCAGACCTATGACTGACTTAATCAGAGTTAAGAATATGGAAAAGGAATCTGAACAAAAGAGAGACTCCTTTATTTTCTACCGGAGTTTCTATGAGGCTATCGAGGGGCTCCCCGACAACATCAGACTGGAAGTTTTTACAGCCATAACAGAGTATGCGCTGTACGGTAAGCAACCGGAGAATCTGAAACCGTTCGCACGGGGCATGTTCACCCTCATCAAGCCCAATCTCGACACCAACACCGCCCGCTACGAAAACGGAAAGAAGGGTGGCCGGAAACCTAAGAAAGAGGTCGCGTCTCCTTCTCTTGCACCCGATGCACCTGTCATTGCGCCTCCGTCCACTCCGGAGTATTCATCCTTCGAGGAAGAGGTCGCGCGGATAAAGAAAGATCAGATGTGGTGGGAGCCGGTATGTATGCAATTTCGTATCGACAAATCGGAGCTTGACAATCGGCTCGATGCATTTGCCACGCACTGCAAGATTGAACGTGACAATGAACTGCACCCCTCGTTGAAGGACGCAAAGAGGCATTTCACATCATGGATGCGGAAAGCCTTCTCGAATTCGGAAAGAAAAACAAACGATAACCCTAAGCCCGACGACTATACCTTCAACGGTGGCTTCGGCGGTCTTGATTAATGATTCTGCGATGTCTTATCCCACATGCCTCTGGCAGGAACTGGTTAAGTGCGGCAAGCAGCCCACCGGCAACCTCGAATGGGACCGCGCCATGCTCGCGACATTGAAGTCCGAAGAGCGAAACCGCGAACCTTGGGAGGCGCTGCACAAGGTCGCACTCAAGTTCCAGGACGAATGCGACAGGCAGCTCCGCGTGATTCCCGACATGTCCGATGAGGATGTCTATAACGCCCATGCGCGATTCTTCCTCATGGTCGCAAACCATGTGCTTGAACCGCAGCGGCGCAAGTTCATCATCGATGATGACAACCGACAGGTCATCCGCTTCCTCATGCTCTATTTCAGCGGTAGTCGGCTTTGCGAGGATGTTTTCCCCGGACGGGGCTACAGACTCCACAAAAACATCCTTCTTCAGGGTGGAGTAGGAGTGGGGAAGACCCTGCTCATGCAGGTTTTCTCCGAATATCTCAAACGCATAGACTCCCCTCGCCAGTTCCACAATGTCAGCGTCACCCAGATGGTCAACTATTACTCCGTCCATAACGACATCGACGGCTTCCTCTACAACATCAAAGGAGGCCGGGGCTTCCAGGGCTCCCCGCTGAACCTTTGCCTCAACGACATCGGCGTTGACAACCGCCCGTTCTACGGCATCGACACCGACACGATCATCCATGACTTCCTCCATGCCCGCAACGAAATCTGGTCCAATCCATCCGAGTACGACCGGAAATTCGCCCACCTCACGACCAACCTCGATAATGATAGATTGAAAACGAAGTTCGGCCAAAAGGACGCCTACGGTCGCATCATCGACCGCTTCAAAACCTACAACGTAATCCCCCTGCCCGGCCAATCCCGCCGATAATCAATCATGGAAAATAAGAAATGTGAAATATGCGGTCAGATGAAACCGCAAAACGAGTTTTCAAAATCATATAAACGCCGCTGTAAGGCTTGTGTGGCTGAAGCTGCCCGGAATGGGCGCAAGCGATTCAAGGAATTGGAGAATGCTTGTGCAGAGGCTCTCAAAGGAAGTGGTGCGCATATTCCTGTGGGTGCTGGGGCGAAGTCGGCTCCACCTATGGATGAGAATGCTCTTTTGTGTATGGCTGCTGCCTTCATGCAAGGAATGTTGAGTAATCCTAACCTCGTAAACACTCTAACTTTGAATGCAGATTCAGTTGTTGTGTTGACTCGTAACTCTATAAGATTTGCTAAGGCTTTTATAAAAATATTTGAAAAGGAAGGCAATGATTAACTTACTGTACATAGATCTCTTTTGTGGTGCCGGAGGAACCTCAACAGGAGTTAACACCGCTCGCCTCGATGGTGAGCGGTGTGCGAAGGTTGTTGCCTGTGTCAATCATGATGCAAATGCAATCGCCTCCCATGCCTCCAATCATCCGGAAGCCATGCACTTTACTGAAGATATACGGACTTTGGATTTAACTCCGTTGGTGGATCATCTGAAAGAGTGTCGCGCTGAGAATCCGGAAGCCTTGACAGTCCTCTGGGCCTCACTTGAATGTACCAATTTCAGCCGGGCAAAGGGAGGTCAGCCGAGAGACGCTGACAGCCGGACGCTCGCGGAACATCTGTTCAGATACATTGAAGAGATCAATCCGGACTACATTCAGATTGAGAATGTGGAGGAATTCATGTCATGGGGGGAGGTGGACGAAAACGGCAAGCCTGTCTCGATGGATAAGGGCAAGAGTTATCTTCGTTGGGTGCGGAATGTGAAACGCTATGGCTATAACTTTGAGCATCGTATCCTCAACGCCGCAGATTATGGCGCATACACCTCTCGCAAAAGATTCTTTGGCATTTTCGCACGTAAAGGTCTGCCAATAATCTTTCCCGAAGCCACACACAGCAAGAATGCTGAAAAGAGCCTGTTTGACGATATGCAGAAGTGGCGTCCTGTTCGTGAAGTCCTCGATTTTGAGAATGAGGGCGAGAGTATCTTCGGACGCAAGAAGCCGCTGTCTGAAAAGACCCTTGAGAGAATCTATGTCGGATTGATTAAGTATGTGGCAGGTGGCAAGGAAGCCTTCATGATAAAATATAACTCTGTCAATAAGAAGACCGGGAAATACTGCCCTCCATCGCTCGATGATCCATGCCCCACAGTAGCCTGTCAGAATCGTTTGGCTCTTGCTAAGGTGTCGTTCCTGTCTAAGCGATACAGTGGTTGTCCTTACGATAAGAATATGTCGGTTGATGCTCCGGCAGGTACGGTCACAACTGTGGATCACCATGCTTTCGTCACCGTGCAGTACGGTAACGGCTATAATCTTCCGTTAAACCGTCCGGCGCCTACGCTTACGACTAAGGATAAGCTCTCTATTGTCAAGCCCTGTTTCCTCGACAATCAATATGGCAATGGTAAGCCAACTTCCATTGAATCTGTTTCGGGTTGTCTCACCACCAATCCTAAGCAGAAGCTCGTGACCTGTGACCGATTCTTGATGAATCCTCAGTTTGGCTCGGTCGGGTCCTCAATAGATAATCCCTGCTTTACCCTCATCGCGCGAATGGATAAGCGTCCTCCCTACCT
The DNA here is from genome assembly GCA_014802425.1 of Bacteroides sp. Lineage (GTDB taxonomy): Bacteria > Bacteroidota > Bacteroidia > Bacteroidales > Muribaculaceae > Lepagella. The sequence goes on along the minus strand of JAAVCH010000028.1, from coordinate 12,440 downwards.
CATCATAACGGAGACAGGGGGTGTGGAGATTAAGATATTTGCTGACGATAGCCCCGTGATGGTGAGGATTAAGGAGTTTATGGCTCTCTATTGCGTGGTTGACATAAAGATGCGAATGTTGACAGTGGTGGAGCTGTTGCTTATTCAAGGCTTCCCGAAAGATTACATACTCATCGGTACACAGGCGGAACAGAAGAAGTATATCGGCAACGCTGTAGAGGTGACAATCGCCCGTAAACTGTGTGAGGCTTTATGCTCCGGACTCCGTGACTTCGATCTCGTAAGTATCACACTAAACAAGCAGCATAATTATGGAATTAGAAACCGCTAAAAAGACATCGGCCCTCATAAACAAGAGGGAGGACCTGTTGAGAATGAGAGCGGATGCAGTCTCCAACAATAAGATGAGGGGTTGGTCTTTCATGGTAGATGATACTAAATATCACATCCCTTCTGAGACAAAGCATATCTTTTTGGAAGCGATTGATAAATCAATCGACTATTTCGAAAACGAAATAACAAAACTATGATAACAAAAAACAATCTATCATCCCTCCGATCTCCACAGTGGAGAATGCGAGCGAGGCTCGCGACTGTTGGGTTATCCTGGCCGTAGACCGGGAACATGAGGATTAAGAGAGCTTTATACAAGACCATAGAGAAATGACAAACCGACAATTCTTTGATCGCGTCGTACAGCTTCGCCGGTTCCAGAAGGAATACTTCGCCACGCGCTCCCGCGGTTCTCTCCAACAGGCTAAGGCTCTGGAGAAGGAAATAGACGATGAAATTGCAAGAGTGCAGAAGATTCTTGCGAGTAGAGAACAGCAACAACCGCCAAATCTTTTCAACCAATGAGCATGACAATAATTCAACGTGTCGTCCTTGCAATGGTGAGTAAGGCACGGCGAGACAAAAAAAGGATAAAACGTCGAGCTAACTTCTGTTCATCATACCTCAACACTTAAAATAACTTTCATCACCCCTGTATTATATTTGCGCAATGCAAAAGATAATCTCTACCACTCGTCGGGCCGACATTACCTTTCATGCCTCCGGTGAGATATACATAACCGCCCGTGTCGCACGCATTCTTCATCTTGATGGAGATTCGTGCGTCAACGTGGCGTTGGAGAAAGGCGAGTACCTCTTATTCGCCGAACACTACGACGGCATGATAGGCAACCATACCGGACGCTGCTACCCTGTGAATGCCGGTGGCCGCTATTTCCGGGCAAACTCCGTCAGGCTCTGCAGGGCGATTCTTGATGCCTGTGGCGTGTCCGGACGCGCTGCCCTGATGTGTGGTGAGGCTGTCACTATCAACGGCAAGACATATCTTCCTGTAATTACAAGAACCACGCTATGACTTGCCGCAAGGCTTGATGAACACCATATAAAAACCATAAAGTGAATAACAAAGAAGTAAGATTCACCGGCTTTACCGCCGTGCCTTCCGACTATGAATGTCCCGACGGCCAACTTGCGCAATCCCTCAACCTTCTTAACGAGACTGGATCCATGCAGCCTGTCTTCCCTCCGAAGGTGCTGCTCTCCCTCGATGCCGGGAGTAAGATTATTTTCGTACATAAGACCTCCGCATATAAGCACTACATAATCATGTCGGCCGACGGCTCCCTGAAATGGATGCTTACGTCAGGCGGCGAGGTCAAGGAGCTGCGCGCTGCCCATTATGAGACGGTTTCCCACGTCGATGCGATAGGAAACACTCTGTTGGTGTTCACCTCAACGGCCATCATATATTATCTATGGAAGGACGACGGCTACAAGGAGCTGGGCGACTCCCTCCCGGACATCCAGATTTCATTCGGACTCGTCGGACATCCCCGTCTTTACAGCGTCTCCGACGATTCCGGATCTACGTTTACTGTCTCCTTCGACGGCATAGCCGAGAACGACATCAACGGCACCTTCTCCGAGGCCAACAAGACGAAGATAACCTCACAGGTAATGGCGAAGGTCAACAAGTTCATAGCGCAGCAGACAGTCAACAAAGGACGCTTCTGCTTCCCGTTCCTCGTGCGTTATGCCCTCCGTCTCTACGACGGCAACCTTACCTGCCATTCAGCTCCCGTCCTCATGAACCCATCCACATACACATGCCCCATCGTCATGTGGAAACACCTCACGGGAAAGAAAAACTACACGGATGCTGAACTTGACATCATGCTGGTTGCCTCCACCATCGACTATCAGGTCATACGCGACAGCGCATATGCCTCTCTCGACGATTGGTCAGACATCGTAAAGGGCATCGAGGTCTATATCTCCAAACCCATCTATACATTCGATCAGAACGGAGAGTGCGAAAGCTTCTCCGACTCCGACAACTTCGAAACAAAGTTCATCGGCCGCCTCTACCATAAACCCTCTCGTCCCGGTGGAGAAAGCTTTGCCGCAGCCGTCGAAGAAGACAGGATACTGGGCCCCTTCGCCGAAGGCCAGACGACCGACTTCCTCACTTATTACTCCGAATGGGAGTATTCGAAGATATACGCGCTATACTTCTCTCCGGACCGCACCTATCCCTCAAAGACCCTTCGCCTCCCGGAGTTCACCGATGACAAGATCGCCGAGACCATCAGAAACACATCAACGTTCTACAGGCTCCACGACATCGACATCACCGCACTCAAGGAAGCCGTCTCTTCCCGCAAGGAAATCGTGGTGGAAGACGACTGTCTCCAGTCTCTTGTGGCAAGGGAGACGCTGACCGACGACTACCTGTCGCATGACAGGCTACGGGCCTCCCAATCATTCGGCTACAACTCACGCCTGAATCTCTCCGGCGTGCAAAGGAAGCTTTTCGACGGCTTCTATCTCGCCTCCCTGCTTGCCTATAAAAGCAATGATATAAGCTGGAAAGGAAGCAAAAACGACACCTCCCTGAAAATCACCTCGTCAGGCCTGGGCGGCCATAACTATACGGTGACCGTATATGTCAAGGAAAACAACCGGGACCATGCCGTATCCTGCCGATACTCCGGACCTATAGGTCTTGGCTACCCTCTGGGACGCCTGTTCTCTGAAGAACTGATCTACACCAATCTTGTCACAGGCATCGAATGCAAAGCGGAAGAAAAACACTCCTGGGGCTGTTACTTCTTTTACCCCAACGTTAACGCATACCGCATGATGATCCGGGATGATTATGACGGAAAGCAGCACATAATAGACCTCCAGCCGCACGACTTCCTCAACGGTGCCTTTGCTTTCCTTGACTATGAGCGTGTTGTTCTTGACAACTACGATTCGGCAAAGATTCCGGCAATAAGCTATGACCCGGCCGCAGAGCGGAACGTAGTCGATGTCCCCGATAAGATTTACACCTCCGAAATCAACAACCCGTTCTTCTTTCCGGTCACCGGAATAAACACCGTCGGCACCGGCCGCATACTCGGCATCCGCTCCGCCGCCAAAGCCCTTTCTCAGGGACAGTTCGGCCAGTTTCCACTGTATGTCTTCACCACTGATGGCGTATGGGCTATGGAGGTAAGCGCTGACGGAACATTCTCGGCCAAACAGCCGATCACACGCGACGTATGCAGCTCGGCGGATAGCATAACCCAGATAGATTCAGCGGTGCTGTTTGCGACTGACAGGGGCATAATGCTCATTTCCGGTTCCCAGACGCAATGTATCTCCGACGTTCTCAATGCTCCTGAATGTTTCGACTTCGCCGGTCTCCCCGGCCTGTGTGCGAAGTTCCCGGAGTTCCGTCACCCTGACTGTCTTTTCATCGACTTTATAAAGGACTGCCGCATGGCTTATGATTACGTCAATCAGCGTATAATCCTGTTCAATCCGGATAAGGGGTATGCCTACGTCTATTCGATGAAGACAAAGCTCTGGGGCATTCAGGAATCTTCCCTGACCTCGGTCGTCAACTCTTACCCTGACGCTCTGGCCATGGCGAAGGGAGAAGAAGGGAATTATCTGGTCGATCCCTCGCACACCGACGCTGAGACGGTGCGTTGCCTTCTGGTCTCACGTCCCCTTAAGTTCGATTCTCCGGACGTTCTGAAAACACTGACGACAACGATTCAGCGCGGCTTGCTCCCCCTAAATGGGAAAGATATAGCCACAATCCTCTACGGCACCCGCGACTATCGCGTCTGGCACCTCATAGGCTCATCCCGCGGCCCCTCCCTCCGCTCCTTCCGCGGCTCCCCCTACAAGGCATTCCGTATCGTCTCCGTCGCCACCCTCCGCAAAGGAGACGCAATAGCCGGGTGCAGCTTCGACATCTACCCACGCCTCACCAACCGCCTCAGATAACTTTCCCGCGCGTCGGCAGCTTTGTCTTTGGGTGAAACAGGTCTGTCGTAAGGTGAAGCAGGTCTGTCGTAAGGTGAAACAGGTCTGTCGTAAGGTGAAACAGGTCTGTCGTAAGGTGAAGCAGGTTTGTCTTTGGGTGAAACAATGTATAAAAACATAGCAAGCAAAATCGTTTATCAGCGAGAAGAGCCGCCATGCGTGATGCGCGGCGGCTCTTCATTTTGTCATAACCCGGAAATTACAGCCAATGCGGCCTTATCCGCGTCCGCTCCCGCGTCTGTCCCTTCACCTGATTGATCCTCGCAAGCGTGGCCTCGACCTTTCGCCTCCACGTCTCTTCCTTCGGTGGATTGGTGATGCTCATCCAGTCGGCCATTGCGATGCACACCATAAGCTCATGTATCAGCCCTCCTAAAAGATTGAGCGTTGTCTGCGAATAGGTTTCAGGCACTTTCAGGAAGATGCCATACACCGGCTTCTCCCTCAGCCGGTCGTCAACTGCCGGATGGTGTATTTCGTGCTGCGTGAAGGGATAGAGCCTCTCGACTACATCGTCATGAGCCAGATCCAGGATCCGGTTCACGCGGTCCACGTTCCCCTCTTCGCCCACGTCCTGCACCATGTGGCGACTGTGCTGCGTGTCCTCCGGCATGATGTCTCCCTCGATGTAGCAACAGTTCTTTATGTCATAAAGAAGCTGCTCGCGCTTCAGGATTATCACGACGAGCCGTCTGCCGGCCGGCTGACAGCCGCACTCAACTATTTCGACGCTCTTCTCCATGTCTGGATCTATTAGGGATTAGGCTCTTCAGGCTTCGGAAATTCCGGACGCTTCGGGCGTGTCGGACGGCTCCGCTTGTAGAGCGCCGCCTTCACGTCCTCCAGCATTACGCCGGCATGCTCCGTGTAGCCTTTGGCGTCCTGCGGGTTGGTGATGTTGAACCAGTCGGCCAGAATCAGGTCCACAAGGTAGGCATGGATTCCTGCGCCGAGCGCGTCGGCCGAGGCGTTGTTGTAGTTGGTAGGGAGCCGGAATGCCAGAGTCAGGATGCCTTTATTCTCGATTGTGTCGGCCACAAGGTTGTTGGTCGTTGTGGTCTCTTCGTCAAGATACTCGCCGAGTTTCGATTTCAGCCCGGTGAAATAAGTCATGAAGCTCCGGTTGAGCTGGTCGGTCTCTTCGTTGTCCTCGGATGCCTGCATCTTGCTGCCGGCCTCATAGTTTGACGCTCCGGAGGCCATACGGCTGTTTCCGGTGATATAAGCCTTGTTCCTTACATCATAGAGGACGGTTGCGCTGTCGATGTGGACGGTGACAATCTGTTTTCTCTCCATAGTCGTTATTTGTTATTGGTTTCTTCGGATGGTCGTGGAGGTCAGGAAGGCGGCATCGCCCCCCTGGTCGGTCTCTTAGGCCTTCTTCGGTAGTATGCCTTCCTCTTCACTCCGTCAAGCATTCCCGCTGCAGAGGCTGAGAAGTCGGCGGCCTCCTTCTTGTTTGTGAATACATACCACTTGCTGACGATATTCGTGACAAAGAAGGAAAACAGCTCCTTCTTCATGGCCGGTTCAAGAGCCGGATCGAAAGAGGACGAAAGACCTAAGAAGATGGAAAATGAATCCTTCTCGTTCCGCTCTTCCTTAATGAACTCTTTCAGGGCCTCGCATACATCGACACAGCTTTCATTCCAGAACCTTTCAAGTTGGCTCCTGTCGCCCTCGGTCGTGAATATCCGGTCGTAGGTCTTATCGTCGCCTCCTTCCATTTTGGCACCGGTGTATGAGGTTGTCTGCCCGACTTCCTCATACACCTCTTCTTTGTCTATGGTTATCGTTATCTCCCTCATATCAGAAATCCCACAAGTTGTAATTGATGCTTATTCCCGCGCATGGTTGGAGACCCTGCGGTGTCACGCCGTATCCGGCGAACACTCCGATTCCCCAACGCCTGGGCTTGTCGGGAGGCTCCCTGATCGTCACTACATCGCGCCGTGGGAAAACGTATATACTGTCAAGTCTCGGCTCATATCCGGATACCCATGCATGGTAATCCTCAGCCATGTACTCCCTCTGGGTGACGGGAACCTCCACCCATGCCGAATCCCCGGCCAAAACATGGGATAGGGGAGAGGTCGCCCCGTCGGGTCCCCGTTTACCCTCCTCCGTCACTGAGTCCGGGCGCCAGCCCGCCTCCCCCGTCTTCCGGAAGCCCCCCGTCACAATGGGCAGAAGCTCCACCCTCGTCCCCACACAGACCTCACTCCGGGCTACGGGAACGTAGTGAGCGACGGTATCCACACGGGTGACGGTCTCTTCCGCTGTCCCCCGGTCATTTTCAGTCGGTTTACACGGTACCTCCGACCCGCACTTTGCGGCACATAGGCAAAGCACCAGTACAAGAAGCCCGGCCCCGATTATCTCCATGTACCTGTTCATTTCCCTCCGAGCTTAAGCCAGTTCACATAATCCTCGATGCCGTCTGCATGAGCAAGCATAATGCGCTGCTTCGCACCCTGAAGAAGCCTGACCCCCTCGCGGGTATCATGAAACGCCGACTCCGTCAACACCGCCGGACACATCGAATCCCGGCATATCCCGAGATTCTGCACAAGGAACCTCTTCCCCGGCTTATCCGTAAAACTCCGGTTACCCTTCAGCCCGGCCTCTATGGCCCGGGCCCAGATGAAATCCGCAGCCTGTTTTGACTTCGCCGATGCATTCGGCGACACGATCGCCACAAATCCCGACCACTCCCCGTCATGCCATCTCCCGTCCGCCGAATTGGCATTCGAATGAATGGACACCAACAGGACCTTGTCGGCACCCTTCTGCCGGCATATGCCGTTCACCCGGCGCGCCCTCTCATTGACAGGCACGTCATCATCCTCCGGCACGAGCAGACTTGCCTCATACCCGCGCCGCTTCAGCTCCGTCACAAGCATACGGGCCATCTCACGGGCCCACTTCCATTCCAGGTACGTCCCGTCCGGGCTACCCTTCGTGCATGTCTTTCCATGCCCGTTGTCGACTACAATCTCGACGACTACTCCATTTTCTTTTCCCATAATCTCGGATTTTTCTTCCATGGAACCTTAATTTTCATTACCTTTACACTCCCCGGACTCTAATCCATCCTTCGGCGCCGGCACCACTGTCCATCCTCGGCGCCGGCGCCATTCTTTTCCCATAATCCCCTTCCCCCATCTTTCCCGCCGCTTCTCTGTTTGTATAAGCCCCGGGCTTCAGCGAGGGTAGGGGGCGCCGCCCGCTCTACCTTCCCCTCACTCACAAGCCGGCGCAGGAAGCCTGACAGCCTCCTCCCGCCCTCTGGCCATAATGGCCGGCATCACGAAGCACTTACCCGGCAGCTTCCCGTTCGGAGGCACCCTCCCTTCGGGATCCAGACACGAAGGCTTCCGGCAATGCCACTCATAAAGATACTCGCATGCCACCCGCCACTCCGCGACCTCTCGCTCCTTCTCTACGAGCAGCCCGTTGACCCGGTCGGTTTCACGTTCCGCCTCATAGGCCCGGTCGCGCTCCTTTCTGATCTGCACCGTCTTGTCATCGATAGTGGAGTCAAGCTGCGCCACGCGGGCGGTCAGGACCACCTCGTTTTTATTGAGCGTCTCGTTCACCTTGTGCACCGCCTCAAGACGCATCTCGTAGGCCTCCGTCATAGCCTTCATGGCCTCGGCCTTGGCCTTTATCCGTCCGTTCTTGGTCAGCAGTCCCCCCACAGCCCCGATTATCAGCGAACCCGCAGGGATTAAGAGTTGGGTAATTAAAGTATCAAGCATATAATCCAGTCATTAAACCGCATAAAATTTCGTCCTGAATATTTTTGTCCGAGCCCCGAGTCCTCAGCGAGGGTAGGGCAGACCCCGTCATCCCTCCCCGATGACTCCCCGTGCCACTTCCGCAGCGAACTCCCGCCACACCTGCATCTCCTCATAGAGCTGATGTTTTTCCTCAGAGGCATCCTTGTTCAGGATAATCGCCATCTGGTCATCGTTGGTGTAACGGAGCTTTACAAAAAAGGTCTTCAGTGACGCATAATCCCATTTCTTGGGACGGAAAATGAACCATCCGTTGACAATCACCTCCTTACCCCTGATTCTCACGTCCAGGGGCCTACGCATCTCCTCCTCTTCGTAATCGCCATGCTTGACAGTAGTCTGGAGGGTAACGGCGTTGAGCCTCCTGTGCTTCAGATACCGATATGCCGAGGCATAAAGCGTGTTTCCTTTCGTGTACATATCATTCTTCGGTTTCTTCTGATTCTTCAGTTGTAGGGTTCGGAAGGTCCTTCACAAGCGTGAAGCCAATCTCACAAAGTGACAGGATGAACGCATTGTCATCGTAGACAGTGGAGTCCTCAGGTACATGTATTACCTTCTCCATCCCTTCCTCCACTTCGGAGCCAATGTATTCTCCGACTGTGCCTGAAGTAACGAAAACATCAGGACTGTACAGTCTCAGCTCCCTGAGTTTTGTGGATGTGATGGCCGACGCCCGTGCAATATTGGTAATGCAGCCTTCCAATACCTCGATATTGGGCAGCATGGCACCACGGTTGCCTATAGTGACAGGTTCTGTTTTCGACACCTTCAAAACCTTTATATTGCCCAGAAACGCTGTTGACGCAGTAGTGTCCGCATAGATGGATGTACATGCGGGAAACTCCGCCTCGACAAGCAAAGGACACCTTACGACAGATACGCCATTATTGGTTCCGGTTACTTTTTCTGAAGCAATCCCCTTTAACTTAGGCAAATCCTGCAGCCAAAAATAAGTCGCGTTCGGGGAGACGAGGGTTTCCAGTCCTTCGGCTTCATACAGCTGTACATAATTGCCGTTTGTCTCTATTTTCCGTATGGATGGAGCCGCCCTGAAATCAGAACTTATACGACTGGATGCCGGCAATATAAGTTCCGTCAGGAGGGACAGACCATTAAACCGCTTGTCAATATCTCCCGTAAATTTAGGAAGATTGATGGATGATACTTCTTCAGGGGCACCGAATTGAAAACTTGTTGGAAGACTTACCAATTCGGGCGCATCCAATACCTTGCAATTGATGAGTAGATTATTGGTGTTTCCACCGATGAATTTCAGCCTGGGGAAGACCATCTGTTCCTTTGCAAAGCTACCCGGCAGCTTACAATCCAGCATTTCCAGACCCGGTGCATTCAGTTCCTCCAATGCGGTACAACCCGTCAGATTTCCTGAAAGATACTTGAGCTTAGGCGCATCTATCGTTGTCAGGGATGTACTCTCTAACTTACATACCCTGAGTTGCTCAAGTACAGGCAGATTCAGAGTCTCCAACGAATTGGCCGTCATATTGAATAGATACGGCACACTGCCCCCGGTATAGCCTGATGCGATTTCCTGGTCAGGACTCAGTTTCAGTTTGGGTATTGATATATCCTGCAATAGGTTGAACGTACCGTAGAACAGTCCGCCGTATTGGCCGGTCGCACCGGTTACAACCTCTAATTCAGGCAATAGAATCCGTTTGGTTTCGCTGCTTGACATACCGGATATGATAGGGTCGTACGCTGTTCCGGTCATGATATTGTTGATTTCCTTTAAAGCAGGAAAAATCACCACTTCATTATACACACGTCCTATTTCGCGGCATTTCTCCAATACAGGGAAATTATAGATTCCGCCATAGCTGTGGAATTGTCCGGTGGCACTGCATAGTAATCTTCCCGCCTCCTTCAGCTTGGGAAAATTGAATACCACATCATCAGGGCTATTGAGATTGCTTACATAAGGTATTCCTGAAAACGCCGATGTTATCTTTTCCAAATTAGGAAAATTATAGGTAGGGGTTCCATCATACGACCGCAGTACGGTTCCAGTCGGGAGAGTGATGCTCAACTGCTCGACTTCGACAAACGGAAAGGTAATCTCAGCTAACCGACTGTTGGAGAAACTCATTGAAGCATCTATATTTATAAAATGTATCAATTCGTTGAAAGTCGTTGCCGACGTGCTTTGGAAAGAAGTGCCTACCTCCAGTACTGCCGAAGCTTCCGCCGCTGTCATATAGTTGGAGTGGGCTGCCCAGCCCTGTTTATAGCAGATTGACATGATATAGGGATTGTCAGAGGCTGTGATTATCACATCCCCTGCCAGCATATTGACTGCCCTGTAGCTCTTTGCCAGCTTGCTTCCATTGGTCTTTTTAACCTCGCAGTACAGATTGAATGAAGACTCCTCCATAGAGTTGACGATTATTTTAGCGGACGTTTCCGTTGTTTCGCCCAATGTGACCAACCCTCTGGTAACCGCATCACCGGTTATGCTCCACTCTACGTTATAATCCGCATCCGAGTCATGCGAACCAATAGCGGCAGTATACTCATAGGTACCCTTTTTGGTGATGTCGGTCCTGCCTTGTGGAGCAGTTACGGTGGAAGGATACTTTATGGCGACAACATTGACGGTGATCCTTTTTACCACACTCAGCCCTTCATCAGGAATAAACTGTGCCAGAAGCTTTATCTGGCCATTCGTCGGGACATCACCCAATATAAGCAATCCATCTTCAAAGCTCACATATATCTCGGAATATCCCGTAGACTCCACTTTCAATGTTGTCGTGCCCGGTACATCCGACGTAACCACCACCTCATACCGCGCCGACTGAAGTCCTCTTAATTCAGTCGGGCCAATGATATAGATGCCGGCAGGCACCGAGATATACAGCTCCGAACCCGGCGTGAAGCAATTCTTTCCGAATATCTGCTGAAGCTCAGTAAGCTGGGATTCGGCAAGCTCGGGAGTGTCGCTGAGGTTGACCGCAACGGTGCCCTTCAGGGACAGTCCCCGATTCTTGAGATTCCCAAGACGTATCAGCCACGCGGCATCCACATTTGACCAGTTGATGCCGTTCAGCTCAAGAGAACAGTCCTCATCCTCCGCAGTCTTATACACCAGCCAGTCCTCCACAAGAGTCAACGTATCTATCTGCGGGCAGTCCACTATACGGATAGATGTAAGATTGCTCCCGTTGTCCTGAATCATAAGGCCGGAATCCTCAAGGGAGTATAGGCTCTCAAGGCTCAGGGACTGCAAAGACGCCGGAAGCTTAAGGGAGCTGACGGGGGCGCCGGCCGGCAGTATTACGGATGTAAGGCCGGAGTCGAACGCCATGAGGGACTCAAGCTGAGTGTTACGGGAAAGGTCAAGAGTCAGAAGATTCTCATAACCCGTCACATCAAGATGGCGAAGCCCCACTGCCTGATTGATGCCCGAAAGCTCAGTGAGGGCAGTATTCGATACTCCCGCCTTACCCAGCTTCAATGACCGCAACTTGGTGCCGAGACGCTCGGAATATACGCTTGCGATTGAAATCTGGGTAAGATAAGGAGCAAACTCGCTGACGTCAATCCCCTCAAGGTACGGTGCCGCATAGATACGCAGAGGGTCCCCCACATTCAATACGGATGTGGTCGTAAATGTATGCGTGTCACCCTTTGACAGCTCAATCCCGTATTGGACAGGCACATTATTCACACCATACCCATAATAGGTCTTGATAGCCGCCGAAATCAAGAATGTAAGGCCGATAGGTGCTCCTGCGAGTTTAACCTCAAAAGAGTTAGCCTTATACTCACCGCTTACCCATTTGGCGTCAAGCAACGCGAACCGCTCCGACAGCCACCATCTGCGATGTGACTGACGCGAACCCTGCACCATGAACAGGTTATTCACCCCCCTGTCGGTAAAGGGGCCGATGTACTTGTACTGCGCGTCCTGATTGTAGATGCGCTCACACCATTTGCCCGACTGCTCGTCATCGAACATGGCAATGACATTCGCATATGAAAGGCCGGCGGAATAGAGCGCCTGGTCCACCTCCTTGACGATTGACATGAATTCGGTGTCGGCCTCAAGCATATTCCAAAGGCGCGAGTCATGGCCTGCGTATGCGTAGACCTCTGTGCTGAAGGATGTGTCAAGTGTCTGGCGGTCAATGATAGGAGGATAAATCAGGAGGCCGTCATTACGAAGACCTATCACCGTATCATTATCATAATTGATAAAATACCAGTGCGCACCGTCCTCCGTGGTCAGCATCGCATTCTTCACCACCTGGTCCACGGCCCCGAACCTCATCAGAT
>JAAVCH010000027.1 GCA_014802425.1 Bacteroides sp. | reverse complement strand
TACGCCCTCAGTCAACTCCGCCAAGGGATAGTCCCCGACCAGTCAACCCCACACAGGCAAAGAGTAAACAACAAACAGTAAACATCCAAAACCGAGTCAACCAATTTCAGGAACGGACATTGGCTGGCATATCCACGTTTTGCCACACTAAGATAGGGCATAATCCGATTTTTTATTGTATCTTTGTCAAGTACAGCGTATTCCGGCATTGGTTCAATATATTACAGTTTGGAGACCATAATATAGTGAATCCTTTGCGGAATGCGCTGTATTTTAATTATTTTACATCAAATTTAACATCCATCAATTAGTAGAAACAACTTCATATAATAAGTATTTCCGTACCAAATTGAACTGAAGTGAATAGAATAGGGGAATTTATTATCCTTAAATATCAAAATCACCCTTTAAAATTTTGATTATCCAAAAATCCTCACTATCTTCGCATACCGAAAGGCATTAGGTCTTCTCTATACACTCTCTAATTATGAGCCATAGGGGGATTATTTAATCACCAGCAGTTCTTTTGAGGCACACTTTAACAGCTATTCTCACTGTATTTAAATGTGCAACTGGCTTCCATTTTTCGGACTCTGGGTATCTCCAACCATTGGCACCATATATAGAAATAGACCGACTTAATCTTACCTTTTTACCTAACTGAATTCATATTTATTCTAACTTACCCCATAACCTAACTTATACAATGAGACTCAGAAATTTTCTTCTTCTCTTTGGAATATTAAGTATCCTTACCACGGGATGCCAAAATGAACCAATGGAGCTCAGTGTTCAAGAAAAGCCACATAGCACTCCCAACCAACCAAATAAACTCCTTTCTCCTGAGGAAGCATACGACAATGCCCTCCCTATGATCATTCAGATCTGCTCGAATCAGACTCGCACTAAAGATTTTTCCTTTAAACGAGGAGGAAAAGTAGAAACTATAGGTTTACCATATTTCACTCGTTCTTCACCTACTGACTGTCTGATGTATATCATTAACTTTAGTGAGGGTGGTTTCGTCATAGTAGGAAGCAATCCGAATGGTAGACCTTTATATGCATTTTCAGAAACCGGCTATTTCAATATTTCCGACACAATTTATAGTCATGAACTAAAATATTTTATTGATGGTGCGATAGCCGGTGCCTATAAAGAGAGATTGCTGACCACCAACAACACAACACCATCCGACACAATCGTATACAAGATTTATCGAAATATTAGCCCACTCCTTCCCCCAAAAGTGGCCATTTGGCATCAACGTAGCCCATATAATAATGCTTGTCCCCGAGTAAGCCTTACTGAACGAGGTTCAGTGGGATGTGGGCCACTATCAATCGGCATGTTGATGGCTTATTATAATTGGCCCGAGAAGATTGACGATGTCACTCTTAACTGGGAAGGAATAGAAACTGGCACGGATAATATCCAAATCGGATTTCTCCTACAAAAAGTTGCAGAGTTGGCTGGATCATAATATACTGATCTCTCTACAAAAAAAGAAAGGCTAACCAAACCAGACAGTATTCTGGTACCATTCAAAAAATTTGGCGCGAATATGTCCTCAGCCTTTAAAGGCTTACCTTTTAATGACACAGTCAACAGAGATTATGTACTGCGGTTCATACAAGGAGATCCTACCATATATCTTTCACCCGCACCAGTAATGGTGGGATGCAAATGGGAAAAGGCTGACACTGTCGGACACATCTGGGTATTAGACGGATATGTAGAGTATGAACGCCACTATAGCAAATCTCTAAAAAAATTGCCCAATGAGCTCCTCCTCCATTGTATCTGGGGCTTTAATGGAATAGGATATAATGGATATTATTTTTATAATCCTGACACAGACATCATCCACGATTCAATAATAGGCCCCAATAAAATAAGCATAGGAGATAATGCTAAACAAATAAGAATATATGGTAGGATTATCGCTCCCGGCCTCAAGATACCAAAAAGGTAGATTTTATTAAAACTCCATATTTAATGAGTGATTAAAAGCCTTCTCACCAACTATAACAAAGTATAATCCAACAGAAAAGACTCAAGTCACCCCCTCTAATCATGTTTAAATCCCATAAGAAATCAAAATGGAGATATTGGTCAATGTCATTACTGGCATCTCTCAGTCTCATTATTTCATTTGCTCAGATTTCCCAGCCGCGGAACATAATGCCCGGGATGAGATATGTGGAGGTAAGGACAAGCCGTGCGGCAGGCTATAGCAGTGAGGAGCATTGGATTGTGGGGGACACCATAGAATCACAGGGAGAAAACCTCATTCCCGTGTATCAGACGATTAATCTCGGCACAGATGATGACCTATCCTATCTTCTAATCCGATTCATCAAAACAGAGGGAGAAAAGGTGTACATTCTGGATAAAGGGGAGAAATCAGGTAAACGGCAATGGCTTCTATTATACGATTTCGGTCTTAATCCCGGCGATTGGACTGAGGTCTATCTTCCTGTAGAAGGAAGGTTTATCCCTACAGCGATGAAATGCCTTGAAATCAAGGAAGACCCCGCTTGCAACGGACTCCTGACCATGACACTGATGCCGGAATACCGCGGCCATGACGATTCCGGGTTAGAATCAAGTAACCTGTTTACCTGTAAATGGATAGTCGGAGTAGGATCGACCCGTGGACTATTCTTCCCCACCCCGATAGGATATGGTGGAGGGGCCTCCCTTGAGAAAGTCACTGTCGGTGGGGAGTCGCTCTTCTACAAGCCGGTGGAACGCATTGACCTCAAAAAGAGGAGACGGGGTGGCGGGCACTGAATCGACGCGGGCAGGCGGCATTCCGAAGCGAAAATATTTGTGTATGTCGCGGAAAATTCGTAACTTTGCGAAGATTTTATGGCACATCCTGTAAAGCCGCTGAAAATGATGCGCTTAGCGGCGATATGAGAACTGAGATGGCGGCCCGTAAATCAGACAAGAGTTTTAAAAACAGAAAAGAAAAAACAACAGCCATGTCAAAAGTTTGTCAGATCACAGGCAAGAAGACCCAGGTGGGCAACAATGTATCCCACTCCAAGCGCCGCACCAAGCGCAAATTCGAAGTGAACCTGCACAAGAAGAAATTCTACTGGGTAGAGCAGGATATGTGGATCGAGCTCGTAGTTTCGGCTCACGCTCTGCGTATCATCAACAAGATCGGCCTCAACGCCGCCCTCCGCAAGGCGGAAGCTGAAGGCAACATCGATTTCCGTAACATCAATATCCTTTCACTCTAAGGGTCTCCCCGTCTGACTCCATCCAAGCAGGCTGCCCGGCGGATATATTGATTCCGCATTAAAATAAGACGGACGCATTCCGTCGGCACGGACAGATCTGACACCCGCCCCCGCGGAGCCTCCAAGGAGTCGAGTCCCGCCCCCATTAACGCATTACAATTATGGCAAAGAAAGCTAAAGGCAATCGAGTGCAGGTGATCCTCGAGTGCACCGAACACAAGGCAAGCGGCATGCCCGGCATGTCCCGCTACATCACTACCAAGAACCGCAAGAACACCCCCGGACGCATGGAGTTGAAGAAGTACAACCCCATCCTGAAGAAAATGACCATCCACAAAGAAATCAAATAAGCATCTGAACTATGGCAAAGAAAACCGTCGCGTCTCTTCAGAAAGGTGAAGGCCGCACATACAGCAAAGTCATCAAAATGGAGAAGTCTCCCAAGACAGGCGCTTATGTCTTCAAAGAGGAAATGGTGCCCAACGAAGCAGTTCAGGCTGCCCTCAAGTAAATCATCCGTTTTACATGATATAAAGAAGGCGTCTTCCGGCTCACGCCGGAAGACGCCTTCTCTTTTTCACCACCCTTCATCCGCCCTCTTTGCCGACTCACGATTTTTTACTACATTTGTAGTATGAAATACTCCGACTATCGCCGCCTCGGATTCAGAAGAGTCGCAGCGGCAGTGCCCGGCATCAGAATCGCCGACGTCAATCATAATGTGGAGCAGATAGCCGCCATGGTGGCCGACGCCGGCGACTGCGACCTCATCGTCTTCCCTGAGCTCTGCGTGTCGGGCTACACGTGCGCCGACCTTTTTCTCCAGACCACCCTCCTCGACAGCGTGCAGGCCGGACTCGTACGCCTCGCCCACATCACATCCGACTCCGATACGTGCATCGTAGTCGGGGCCCCGCTGCGCTACGGCAACAAGCTCTACAACTGCGCCGTCTACATCCGCCGAGGCTCCATCATCGGCATCGTGCCAAAGGTACACGTGCCCAACTACGGTGAATTCTACGAACAGCGGTGGTTCGCATCCGGCGGAGATGTGGCGCTCACCTCCATCAACCTCCACAATCAGGCCGACGTGCCCTTCGGACGCGACATCCTCATCGAATGCGAGGGTATGGTGATAGCCACCGACATCTGCGAGGACCTCTGGGTGCCCGTGCCCCCGTCGTCGCTCGGCGTGGCCGCCGGAGCCAACGTGGTGGTCAACCTCTCAGCCTCCAACGAGACCATCGGCAAGCACCGCTACCGCCGCGAGCTCATATCGCAGCAGTCGGCACGCTCCCGCTGCGCCTACATCTACGCCTCCGCAGGCCCGGGCGAATCCTCGACCGACCTCGTCTTTCCCGGCTACGCCGCGGTATGCGAGGACGGCACCATGCTCGCAGAGAGCGACCGGTTCTCCCACGAGGCCGTGCTCGTAAAGGCCGACATCGACATCCAGAGCCTCGACTTCGACCGCCGGCGCACCAATACATTCCCCGCCGACACGGAGACCCCGCACCGCCTGGTGCCCTCACAGAGCTTAAAGCACAGCCATTTCAACGACGGCGAGCACCACGACGAAGTCAACATAGTGGAGTTCGAGAACCGGGCCATCGACCCCCATCCGTTCGTGCCGGCCGACCCCGTCCACAAGGACGAGAACTGCACCGAAATCATCCATATCCAGTGCCTGGGACTGCGCCAGCGCCTCAGCGCCATCAATTGCCGCACCCTCGTGGTCGGCATCTCCGGAGGCCTTGACTCCACACTGGCCCTGCTTGTGGCATGCCGCACATTCGACCTCATGGACATCCCCCGCTCCGGCATAGTGGGCATCACAATGCCCGGCCTGGCCACCACCGACCGCACACGCGACAACGCCTGGCAGCTCATGGAGCGGCTCGGAGTGACGGCCATGGAGATTCCCATCGGGAAAGCCGTGGCCGGTCATTTCGAAGACATCGGACAGAATCCCGCAATCCATGACGCCACCTATGAGAACTCCCAGGCGCGCGAACGCACGCAGATCCTCATGGACATGGCCAACAAGACCGGAGGCATCGTGCTCGGCACGGGCGACCTCTCGGAGCTGGCCCTCGGATGGTGTACGTACAACGGCGACCATATGTCGATGTACGGCGTCAACGCCTCCGTGCCCAAGACGCTCGTGAAGCATCTCGTGGAGTGGTTCGCCTCGCGCACCCCCGATGAAAAAGAGGCCGCCATCCTGCGCGACATAATCGACACTCCCATCTCGCCGGAACTCGTACCCTCCGACGACCCGGCACAGGAGATAGCGCAGAAGACCGAAGACCTCGTGGGCCCCTACGAGCTCCACGACTTCTTCCTCTTCAACATGCTGCGCCACGGCTTCTCGCCCACCAAGACATTCCATCTGGCCCGCAAGGCCTTCCGCGACGCCTACGATGACGCCACCATCCTGAAATGGATGCGCACGTTCTACCGACGCTTCTTCAGCCAGCAGTTCAAGCGCTCCTGCATGCCCGACGGCCCTAAGGTGGGCAGCGTATGCCTCTCGCCGCGCGGCGACTGGCGCATGCCTTCCGATGCCTCAGCCTCGCTCTGGCTGGCCGAAATCGACGCACTTACGGAGAAGATGACACCGAAAACCGAAAAGAACGATGACTGACGACAAAAAGACCCGCCACGACGGCCACTCGCCCGAACGGCCTCCCCGCCCCACCCCGGAGCAGAGGGAGAGATTCAACGCCGAGGTGGAAAAGGCCGTGGACGCGCTGCGGCGCGGAGGAATCATCCTCTACCCCACCGACACGGTGTGGGGGATCGGCTGCGACGCCACCGACCCCGAGGCAGTGGCCCGGATCTACGCCCTCAAGCGGCGCGAAGACTCAAAGTCGATGCTCGCGCTCGTCGACAGCGTTGACTCCCTCTACAGCTGGCTGGAGAATGTGCCCGAGACGGCCCTGCAGCTCATCGACGTGGCCGTCGACCCCCTCACCATAATCTATGACTCGCCCCGGAGCGTGGCTCCGAACCTCAAGGCCCCCGACGGGTCGCTGGGAATCCGCGTGACCTCCGATCCCTTCTCACGCGCACTGTGCCGCAGGCTGCGGCGCCCGATAGTGTCGACATCGGCCAACATAAGCGGACAAAAGGCCCCGGCCCTCTACCGCGAAATCGCAGGGGAGATCATAGCCGGAGTCGACCACGTGGCCGACTGGCGCCGCGACGACTCCCGCCGCTCGAAACCGAGCGGAATCATAAAGGTGACCGACCGCGGAGTGCTCACCATCATCCGCTAAGAATGGAATGAAAGGAAAATTCATATCGATAAAGCTGCAGCGCACGAAGTACGTGGTCATGGATCTGGCCACGACTTTCCTCGCGTTCTTTATCTTCGACATTTTCCGCTTCTATTTCATGGGAATGAGCGAGCTCGGCTTCACGCTCACCTCCTACCTGGGCTGCGGCACTCTGCTCATCGAGCAGTTCTGCATCCCTCCGCTGCTGCTGGGCATCTACTGGCTTTCGGGCTATTACAACCAGCCTTTCGGAAAATCGCGCCTGGAGGAGATGGCCCTCACCATGTGGACGGCCATCGTCAACACGGTGCTCATCTACTTCGCCCTGCTCATCAACGACCAGTTTCCCGACCGGCGCCTGACATACGAGCTGGTGATAGCCCTCTTCCTGCTGCTCTTCGCCCTCCCCTACGCCGGGCGGCTTTCGCTCACGCTGCAGTCGCTCCGGAAATTCCGCCACCACGACTGGAGCTTCAACACCATCATCATCGGCGACTCGAGGGATGCCGTGGCCGTGGCCGAACGCCTGCGCAAGACCCAGACCAACCTCGGCTACAACGTGCTGGGCCATATCCACATCCCCGATGAAATCAGCAGCCGCGGACAGTATACGGGCGTCAGCGAGGCGCAGTTCGAGAAATACCGCTCCTCCGGCCGGCTCGACCAGCTGATCCTCGCCCCCCGCGCCGGCACCACCGAGGAAAAGACCCTTGAGATGCTATTCAAGTATTTTCCCACGGGCATCCCGATACGCATGGCGCCGACGTCGCTGTCGTTCGTGACGTCGCACATCCGCATCGGCGACATCTTCGCCGAGCCGTTCGTCGATCTCACCACACCCGCCATCAGTCCGTTCCAGCGCAATGCCAAGAGGGTCATCGATGTGGTCATCTCCGCCGTGGCGCTCGTGGTGCTGAGTCCGCTGCTGGCCATTCTGGCGCTTCTGGTGAAGAAATCCTCACCCGGACCGGTGATCTACCGTCAGGAACGTATCGGCCACGCGCAGAAGCCGTTCTTCATCTATAAGTTCCGCAGCATGCGCACCGACGCCGAGGCTTCCGGCCCGCGTCTGGCCGAAGACGACGACCCGAGAGTGACCCCGATCGGGCATTTCCTCCGCAAGTACCGCCTCGACGAGCTCCCGCAGTTCTGGAACGTGCTCAAGGGGGACATGTCGCTCGTCGGCCCGCGCCCCGAACGCGCCTACTACATCGACCGCATAGTGGCCAAGACACCCTACTATACTCTCCTGCACCAGGTGAAGCCCGGCATCACTTCATGGGGAATGGTGAAGTACGGCTACGCCCGCACCGTCGACGAGATGATCGAGCGCATGCGCTACGACCTCATCTACCTGTCGAGCATGTCGGTGGCCGTAGACTTCAAGATCCTCATCCATACGGTCAAGACCGTCGTGCTCGGCAAAGGGATCTGACCTCCTTCCCTCCTCCTCAGACCCACCTTCTCCTCTCCTCCTCCCTTCTCTCCTCATCCGCTCCTCCTCACGCTCCCGCCGGGCCCGGCGGCGGAATCAACCGAATCATCAAGACAAAGACATTGGCATACAAAGAGACACATAACCGATTCACCGACGCATGGATGCGCGTGGTAAGATGGCGCGAGCGCCATATCCGCGAAGAGCGTTTCATCTATGTGCTCGCCCTCGTCGTGGGACTCGTCTGCGGTCTCGCGGCGCAGCTCCTCAAGACTCTGATCCATCTTATCTCCGGATTCCTTAACGCCCACCTCTCGGCCACCACGGCCAACTTCACCTATCTCATCTATCCGGTGGTGGGCATACTGATCGTGACGCTTTTCGTGAAGTATGTCGTGAAGGACAATATCTCGCATGGCGTCACCCGCGTGCTCTACGCCATATCCCAGCGTAAGTCGCGCCTCAAGAAAAAGAACATGTACGCGTCGCTGGTGGCGTCGTCGATCACCATCGGATTCGGTGGCTCGGTCGGTGCCGAGGGACCGATCGTGTTCACCGGCGCGGCCATCGGGTCCAACATCGGACAGGCGTTCCGCCTCTCCCCCAAGCTGCTGATGCTCCTCGTGGGATGCGGCGCGGCCGCCGGCATAGCCGGCATATTCCGGGCCCCCATCGCCGGGATGCTTTTCACCCTTGAGGTGCTGATGATCGATTTCACCGGCGCCACGGTCATGCCCCTCCTCATAGCCTCCATCACCGGCGCCACCGTGGCTTACATCACCGAAGGCTACAACGCCGAATTCTTCTTCTCGCAGAGCGAGCCCTTCTACACGCGCAAGATTCCCTACGTGATACTCCTGGGTATCGTCACCGGTTTCATCTCGCTCTATTTCACCCGGATGATGATGCGGATGGAGGGGCTGTTCCGCAAGATAAAGCAGACATGGCTCAAGATCATAACCGGCGGAGCCATACTCGCCTCGCTCATCTTCCTCTTTCCCCCGCTCTACGGCGAGGGCTACGGCGCGATCAACAATCTGCTCGAAGGCAACGTAGGCTCGATCGTCGACGGCTCCCTCTTCTACATCGACCGTGACTCCGTATGGTTCATAGCCCTCTACATAGCCCTCATAGTGCTGATGAAGGTCTTCGCCACATCGGCCACCAACGGCGCCGGAGGGGTCGGCGGCACATTCGCTCCGTCGCTTTTCGTGGGAGCCATGGCGGGATTCGCATTCGCCTTCATCCTCAACAACCTCGACATCGGCATCCACATCAGCAACAAGAACTTCGCCCTGATGGGAATGGCCGGAGTGATGGCCGGAGTCATGCACGCCCCGCTGATGGCCATCTTCCTTACGGCCGAGATGACCGGCGGCTACGAGCTCTTCCTCCCGTTGCTGATAGTGTCGGCCCTTTCCTACATGACCATCAAGATTTTCGAGCCTTACAGCATCTACTCCATGCGCCTTGCCCAGAAGGGGGAGCTCATGACCAACGAGAAGGATCAGGCGGTGCTGACGCTGCTGAAGATCGACAGCCTCATCGAGCGCGACTGCCATGTGGTGCATCCGGAGATGACCCTCAAGGAGATGGTGGACGTAATCTCGCAGTCGCACCGCAATATCTTCCCGGTGACCGACGCCCAGGGAACCCTCGTGGGGATGGTGTTGCTCGACGACATACGCAACATCATGTTCCGCCCCGACCTCTACCGGAAAATGACCGTGTCGCGCTTCATGATGATGCCCCCGGCCCGCATCGAGGTGACCGACTCAATGGAAAACGTGATGAACACATTCGACAAGACCAACGCCTGGAACCTTCCCGTGGTGAGCGACGGCAAATACGTCGGCCTTGTATCCAAATCCAAGATATTCAATTCCTACCGCCGCGTGCTGCGGCATTACTCCGATGACTGAGAAAGACCTTAAGATAGTATTTTTCGGCACGCCCGACTTCGCCGTGGCGAGCCTCGACGCGCTGGTGAAGGGGGGCTTCAATGTGGCCGCCGCCGTCACCATGCCCGACAAGCCCGCCGGACGCGGCAAGAAGATCCAGATGAGCGACGTGAAGAAGTACGCCCTCGAACACGACATCCCCCTCCTCCAGCCCGAGCGGCTTAAGGCTCCGGAGTTTGTCGACGCGCTGCGCGCCATCGACGCCGACCTCTTCATCGTCATCGCCTTCAGGATGCTCCCCGAAGTGGTGTGGGGCATGCCGCGCCTCGGCACATTCAACCTCCACGCCTCGCTGCTTCCGAAGTACCGTGGCGCCGCCCCGATCAACCACGCCGTAATCAACGGCGAGACCGAGACCGGCATCACCACCTTCTTCCTGAGACATGAGATCGACACCGGCGACATAATCACACGCCGGGCAATCCCCATCGGCGAGGACGACAACGCCGGCACCATACATGACCGCCTGATGGAGCTCGGCGCCGAAGCGGTGGTGGACACCGTCAGGGCCATCATCGACGGCACCCTCACCACCGAGCCCCAGCCGGAAGGGGATTTCATCCCCGCTCCCAAGATATTCAAGGACACCTGCCGCATCGACTGGACCCTCCCGGCCGAGCGACTGCACAATTTCGTACGGGGTCTGGCTCCGTACCCCGCGGCATGGACGAAGATGGTGGAGGCGACGGGAAAACCCTCCGACATCAAGATTTTCGCCACCTCGCGCCACGACATCCCCGACGGCCTCAGTCTGGCCCCCGGAGAAGCCGCCGTAATGGGAAAGCGTCTTTTCGCCGGCACCTCAACCGCCCCCGTGGAGATACTCCGTCTCCAGCCCGCAGGAAAGAAGGCCATGCCGGCCGATGCGTTCATACTCGGCTATCATCCCGCTAAATTCCAGTAAATCCACCACATCATCACAGCACATATGGGAGAGACGACTAAAGACGGACATCCGCAGGAGCCGGCCGCACAGGAGGCCGCCATACACGAGGCTGCTCCGCAGGACTCGGCCAAGCTGACCGTCAGGATACTGCTAGACGTGATGGCCGCCCACGGCGTGAGCGATGTGGTGTGCTCACCCGGCTCGCGCAACGCTCCCCTGCTCGCGGGGGTGGCCGCCCGCCGGGCATTGAAGGCCTATGTCGTGATCGACGAGCGCGCGGCGGCCTTCGTGGCCCTCGGCATCGCCCAGGTGTCGCGCCGCCCCGTGGCCCTGGTCTGCACTTCAGGCACGGCCATGCTCAACTATGCCCCCGCCGTGGCCGAAGCCTATTATCAGGGGCTGCCGCTGATCGTGGTCACGGCCGACAGGCCGCGCGAATGGATCGACCAGGATGACTCCCAGACCATCCGTCAGCCCGGCGCCCTGGCGAATATCGTCAAGGGCTCCTACGATATCTCCGACCGCACGGAAGGCTCCCCCGTAGGATGGTATGAAATGCGCACGGTCAACGACGCCATGCTCACCGCCATGAAGGACCGTATGGGGCCCGTCCACATCAACGTCCGCATCTCTCCTCCCCTGAAGGAAGTCATGCCCTATGCTCCCCTGCAGGTGCGCACCATACGCCGCATAGCGTCCGACTCCCTGCCTGACAAAGCCACCATGAGCATGCTGGCCGGGAGGGCAGTCGGAAAACGGGTGCTCTTCATAGCCGCCATGTCGCTGCCCGACGCCGCGCTCCAGAAAGGGGTGACCCGTCTGCGCGCCCATTCCAATGTGGCGGTAATGGCGGAGACCGTCTCCAACCTCCATCTTCCCGCCGAGGACTATGCCGTGGACTCGGCCATAGTGCTCCTCTCCCCCGAAGAGCGCGCCGCGCTTGCCCCGGACCTGATCATCTCGGCCGGCGGAGCCCCGGTGGCCGGACTGCTCAAGGAATGGCTCCGCGAGTGTGCCGCGCGCAACCCCCGCATGGAGCATTGGGCCGTCGGACCGGCCCCCAACACGGCCGATTGCTTCCAGGCCCTTACGCTCAGGATCGAAGCTGATCCCGGACGGTTTGTCTCCGCGCTTTCAGCCGCCATGGCCCGTATGGCCCGCAAAGGTACGGAGGGATGTGACGCCGACGGCTATTCCTGCGCCTGGGACGCCATCAAGCGTGAGGGGCAGGCCCGCGTGGAAGGTATCGCGGCAGCAGCCGGATGGTGCGACCTCACGGCCTACGACGCCATTTTCAAGGCCATCCCCTCGGGATGGAACCTTCAGGTTTCCAACGGCACCTCCATACGCTACGCCCAGCTGCTCCCGCGCCGTATTCCCCATGCCGAGTACTGCAACCGGGGAGTATCCGGCATCGACGGCTCGACGACGACAGCCGTAGGCGCCGCGCTGGCATATCCGGGAGAGACACTGCTCGTGACGGGTGACATGTCGCTGGCCTATGATGCCGGAGCACTTCAGACAGCCGGCCGGCTTCACGTGCCGCTCAAGATAATCGTGGTCAACAACTCGGGAGGCAACATCTTCCGCTTCATCAACGCCACTTCGCGGTTCGACTGCCGCGAGGAGATGCTGTGCGCCGACCCCGGGATGGACTTCAGGGGGATGGCCGCCGCCTGCGGATGCCGCTACCTGCGCGCCGACAGCTCGGAGTCACTGCACGACTCCCTCCGCCGGCTCCGCCTCATGCCGGGGCCGGTACTGCTGGAAGTGGTCACTCCCCCCGAGGAGAGCGCCGCCGAACTGAAACGTATACTCTCGCGCCGCCAGGCGGCCGCCGGGAGAAATTATAAATCAAACACCGGAAATTAAGACATACATATGGAACCCATCGACATTTTTCCTCCCCGCCAGGGCTGGAGCACTATAAAGGAATACGAAGACATACTGTTTGAAAAGAAGGACGGAGTGGCGCGCATCGCCATCAACCGCCCGAGGGTCTACAATGCGTTCCGTCCGCAGACCAACGCCGAGATGCTCGACGCCATGCGCATCTGCCGCGAGGACAACTCGATCCGTGTGGTGGTGCTCACCGGCGTAGGCGACAAGGCCTTCTGCTCCGGAGGGGACCAGCACTACAAGGGACACGGCGGATACATCGACGCCGACGGCACCCCCCGCCTCAATGTGCTCGACCTCCACAAAGCCATCCGCTCGCTCCCGAAGCCCGTCATAGCCATGGTCAACGGCTACTCCATAGGAGGCGGCAACGTACTCAACGTGGTCTGCGACCTCTCGATAGCGTCCGACAACGCCCGCTTCGGCCAGACGGGTCCGAAGGTAGGCAGTTTCGACGCCGGCTTCGGCTCGTCGTATCTGGCCCGCTGCGTGGGCCAGAAGAAGGCACGCGAGATATGGTTCCTCTGCCGTCAGTACACTGCCGCTGAGGCCCTGGAGATGGGCATGGTCAACGCCGTGGTGCCTTTCGACCGCCTTCAGGACACGGTGATGGAATGGTGCGCCGACATAATGAAGCGTTCCCCGCTGGCCATCCGCATGGTGAAGCGCGCCCTCAACGCCGAGCTCGACGGCCAGCACGGCCTCATGGAGTTCGCCGGCGACGCCACCCTGATGTATTACCTAATGGACGAGGCCCAGGAAGGGAAGAACGCTTTCCTTGAGAAGCGCGACCCCGATTTCGGACAGTATCCGATGTTCCCCTGAGCCGCGCCCGGGCCCGAGGGCCGGTGAACCGCTACTACATGAGTTTATAACCGATGACTTAACAGCTGACCGCCATGCGTCTTGCCATATGCCCCTATATGCTGAAGTTCCGCAATCCCGCCGGCACTTCACGCGGTGTGCTCACCGAAAAACCGACGTATCTCCTCAAGATCTACGACGAGCGCCATCCCGAGGTGTTCGGACTCGGCGAGGCGGCCGTCTTCCCGGGCCTTTCCCCGGAAGCCGACGACCGCTACGAGTACAAACTGATTGAACTGCTTGCCAATATCGCCATAGGGCGTCCGACCGATCTTTCGCGCCATTCGTCGATACGCTTCGGCCTGGAGCAGGCCCTGCGCGACTTTTCCGGCGGCGGCCGCCGCCTCTACTGGCCTTCGGAGTTTACGGCCGGAGAGCGGGCACTGACCATCAACGGCCTCGTCTGGATGGGCGACATCGAGGAGATGCGCCGGCGTCTGCGCGAGAAGGTCGACGCCGGATTCAAGTGCGTCAAGCTCAAGATCGGGGCCCTCGACATCCGCCGGGAGCTGGAGCTGATCGAGGAAATACGCCGTGACTACCCGCCGGAACAGCTCACCGTGCGCGTCGACGCCAACGGAGGCCTCTCCATGGATCAGGCGTTGCCCGTGCTGCACCGTCTGGCCGACCTGGGAGTGCATTCCATCGAACAGCCCATACCGGCCGGCAACCCCGACCTGATGAAGTTCCTGTGCCAGGTCTCCCCCTGCCCCGTCGCTCTCGACGAGGAGCTGATCGGCGTCACGGAAGGGGAACTGAAAAGACAGCTGCTCGACTATATCCGCCCGGCCTACGTGATTCTTAAGCCGGCCCTTTGCGGAGGATTTTCGGGAGCGGAGGAATGGATTGCCGCCGCCGGAGAGTGCGGGGCCGGATGGTGGGTCACTTCCGCACTGGAGTCGAACGTCGGCCTCAACGCCATAGCGCAATGGACCGCGTCGCTCGGAGCTTCGCTTCCCGCCGATGCACCCTGCAATCCCTTCAGGCTGCCGCAGGGACTCGGCACAGGGGGGCTCTACACCAATAATTTCCAGCTTCCTGTAAGTGTCGACGGAGAGTCGCTGCGCTTCAATCCGGCGAAAAGGATTGATGACGCGCAGTTTGAAGCACTTGACTGGAAATCATGACAACAACGGCATTCCCCCCTCCCGCCGGCACGGCGAGAGGGGGGATTCAACCTTAAATACCCTGTGTTTGACGTGACTTACAAAGAATTCATAGAGGAATGGGAGTCGGAGTCCGGCTTCTGCGCCGTGACGACATCGGGAAGCACCGGCACCCCCAAGTCCATACGCCTGCCCAAGGCACTGATGCGGTTGAGCGCGCTGCGCACCATCAGCTTCTTCTGCCTCGGCCCTTCCACCCGCCTGCATTCCTGCATATCCCCCGATTTCATCGGAGGAAAAATGATGGCGGTAAGGGCCCTCATATGCGGAGCGGAGTTTTCCTGGGAGGAGCCGTCAAACCATCCGCTGGTGCCTGCCGACGCATCGGGCCGGATGCCTTCGCTGGTGTCGGTGGTGCCCTCGCAGATGCTGGCCGTGGTGGAGGGGATTGAGAGCGGAAGGCATCCGCGCTGGGCCGAGCCGCGGTATCTGGTCGGTGGCGCGCCGCTCCCAACCGGACTCCGCCGCCGTATATCCGCACTCGGGCTGGAGGCCTGGGAATCATACGGCATGACGGAGACTGCCTCCCACATCGCAGTGCGCCGTATCGGCGTAGCGGAAGAGGGGTTCCGTCCGCTGCCCGGCGTAAAGGTCGGCGCCAGTGAGTCGGGATGCCTGGTGATCGACCAGGGATACCGCCCCGAGGGTCCTTCCGGCGAGGAAGATAATCCGCTTTTCAGCACGCCCCTGTCTACCAATGATATCGCCGAGCTGGCTCCCGACGGAAGTTTCAGCATTCTCGGCCGGGCCGACAACGTGATAATATCCGGCGGCAAGAAGATTCATCCGGAGATGGTGGAGAAGCGACTCTCTCCCTATATGGAGGGGCGGGAGTACATGCTCACCGGCGTCCCCGACCCGAAATGGGGCACCCGTGCCGAACTCCTCGTGGAGCGCCTCTCTCCCTCCGATTCCCCCTCCCCCTCCGCTCTTCTTGACCGACTGCGCTCCCTCCCGGGCGGGGTCATCCCCCGCCACGAGCTCCCTAAAGCCATCCGCGTGGTCGACTCGCTGCCCCGTACCCCCAACGGCAAGCTGCGCCGCAAGGGATGACTCCGGCTCAGCGCACGGCGCGTTTTTCGGCGCTCCCGTCGGCATGGCGCACGATGTAGATGCCCGGGATGAGGGCTCCGCTTTCTACCGGACTGCCCGAGAGGTCGAACCACAGGTCGCCGTCGGCATCGGGTGTGGCGCCCTCAGCGGGAAGCTGACCGACGGAGGATGAGAGGTGATTGTGATTGATGTACTGGAAATCCTCCCATACGGCGGCTCCGCGGTAGCGCTGTTCGGTGCCGGAGGGCACGATCAGATCGGAATAGTTCACCACATTATAGCTGAATACGTCCGCACCGCATACCGGCGGCACTACGGCGTCGCAGCGCACTTCCGACGGCTCCCCTATGCCGTAGAACGCCTGCTGCCCGATTGTGGTGACCGTAGAAGGGATGGTGAGTGTCCGGAGGCCGTCGCCGTACTGCCCCTCGAAGGCCAGTTCTTCAATCACTTCAAGCCCCTCGTTCAGGAGCAGCAGCGTGAGGTTGTTGCCACAGAAGGCGCCCCCGCCGATCTTCTTCACCGAGGCCGGGAGCGAGAGCCACTCTATCGAGCATCCTATGAACGCAGAGTCCTTGATTTCCACCACGCCGGGGCCGTAGAAATTCACGAGCTTAAGTTTCTTGAGGTTGTCGAAGCACTTTTCACCGATCACCGTCCCGGCGTTACCTTCCTTGAACGTGACCTCGTACAGTTCGTCGCAGCTGGCGAAGGCCATCTCCCCCACCGTTTTCACCGAGCCCGGAATCACGATCGACTTCAATGCCTCGCAGTTCCAGAAGGCGTCATCGCCGATTTCCTCCACCTTGTCGCCCATCTCCACGCTCACCAGTGAGCGGCAGTCCCTGAAGGCATGGGTGCGTATTATCTCGACGGTGGAGGGGAGCTTCACCGAAGTGAACGTACCCGTATTGCCGCAGTGGTCGAAGGCCTCCGCGCCGATTATCTTCAGCTTCTTACCGAGCGAGACGATGCTGAGCTTGTCGCAGGAAGCGAAGGCGCGGGTGCCGATTGTCTCCGTATTATCGGAGAGCGTCACCTTCTTCAGATAGCTGTCAAACCAGAAAGCCTCCTTCTCGACGGTGGTCACCTTCAGGGTCACTCCATTGTAGGTCACCGTCGACGGAATTGTGAGGTTGTAGTTCTTGGTGGCTTCCTCGGCAAGTCCCGTACACTTGGCGATCTTGTCGGTGGTGTTGACCTTGTACTTGAGTTTGCCTATGGTCACTTCCTTTGCCGATCCGGCAGCGACTGCGGCCGCAAGCATGCATACGACGAGCGCACGCTTCGCGATTTTCTTCAGGGGCGTCATGCGATGTAAGTTTATAGTTGAACCTGATAAAAATTTTCCGCCGCGAAATTACACGTTTTCCGCCGCATATCGGGCGCCTGACATATAGAAATCGTATCGACATCGGGTCTGTACAGCTGATTTTCATATAAATTTCCCTATTTTTGCACTCCGAACCATCACACGACACCTGCCATGAAAAAATTAACGGCCATACTGGCCATCCTCCTCTGTGTCGCGGCATGCTCACGTCAGCGGGCCATCGACTCCGTCTATCCCTGGCCTCCGTCGGGAGTGGCCGAGGCCGACTCCCTTATGCTACGCTTCGAGCGCGGACGGGAGACGCTTGCCACCCCCGCAGAGGAGAGCCATGCGGTAGTGGAGCGCTTCTGCTCCATAGCCCGCAGGCATCCCGCCAACAACATCCTCCGCGCCCGCAGCTTCTATCTTGAGACCTGCACCCTGCTCACCTCCGATCCCCGTAAGGCATATGACCGCCTCGTCAGGGAACTCCCCCGTCTGGACTCCATCGCCACCGACTACGACCGCCACGCCCTACGCTCCCTGCGTCTGCCGCAGGAGAAGAGCATCTACGACAAGTACATGACGGCTTCGGCCAACGCGGAGTTTTTCGAAAAGGCGGGAGCGGAGGTGGAGCTGGCGCGCAACCTCATACTTAAAGGGAACGCGCTCGTGGAGCTTTCCGATACCTCGGCCGCGCTCGACTGCTTCCGCCGGGCCGAGGAGCTTTTCAGCCGCCACGGCGCCGACGGAGGGATATATGCCATCCGCCTCAACCGTCTTCCCCTTCTACCCCAACCCGAGAGCGCCCGGCAGCTGAAGGTGCTGCTGGAGGATTCGCTTGTGCGCCGGTGGCCGAAGCTGTATGTGCCCGCACTCCAGACGGCCTACTACATGAATGACTCTGTGCCGCTCCTCGACCGCGCCATAGCCATAGCTTCCGCCGACGACGCCACAAAGGGCTCCCTCCCGATTCTGCTGGCCATGAAGGCCACAGCTCTTGTGCTCGACGGAGAGTTTCAGGAAGCCCTCGCCATGACCGGCGCCATAGCCGAAGCCGAGGAGACCTATGCCCCCTCCACGCGCTACCGGCCTGTGATCCACAATAACCTGGCAATGGTCTATGAGGCCAACGGCGATAAGGATGCGTGCATCGGCCAGCTGGTGGAGGCGGCGTGGTGGACCGACAGTCTGCTCCGCGAGTCGAACTACCGCAAAGTCTATGCCAACGAGGCGCGGCTCCGCATCGGAGCAATGGAAAGCAACGCCCGCCTGCGCCACCGCAACCTTATCCTGTGGTGGATCGTGACGGTAATAGCGGCAGTGGGCGCCGGCATCGCGCTTTATCTGCATCTGCGCCGCATCGCGGAGAAGCGGCGCGGCGAGATCCGCGTGCTCGACGAGAAGATCGAAAACGAAAGGAGGCTCAACTTCGCCCAGTCATCGGTGCTGGAGCAGAGCGAGAGGATGGTGTCGGACCTTGAATCGGAAATCTACTCCCTTTCACGCTCCGGACGTGTGGGGCCCGAAGATATCGGCGGACTCAAGCGCATCCTATCCGCCTACCGGAGCAACGATGAGTCGCGAAGCGGATTCCTGAAGGTCAGCCGCGAGGTGGACACGTCATTCTCGCGCCGCCTTAAGCAGGATTACCCCGACATCTCTGAGAGCCAGCTGCGTCTGGCCTCGCTGATAGCGGCCGGAGTCGACGGCCATCAGCTCGCCTCCATACTCAATATCTCCCCGAAATCCCTATACACGGCCCGCTACCGCCTCCGCACGCGCCTCGCCCTGCCAAAGGATGCAGGCCTCGAGGACTTCCTCCGCCGTTACGCCGGCACTTCGCCGGAGCATAGCGGGGGAGGGGCCGGAGGCATAGCGTAATTCGGCGTGGAAAAAGTTGTGCGATTGAATTAAATGTTGTAAATTTGTGTTTAATAACATAAGTGCCGTCTGAACCGCATAGTTTATTAGCCTCAGAGGCCCTCATCACCATATCGTGAAAGAGTGACGTCGAAATGCTGAAGAAAAGTACTTTAGAACATATCATCGGGCATGACATGGCCGATATGTGGAACGCTCTCCGCCCGGAGGAGAAAAGAATAGTCACCGACAATTTCTCCATCCAGAACTTTAAGAAGAACCATATCATATATGCCGAAGGGGAGACTCCGGAGATGCTCTGGTGCCTGCTCAAGGGGAAGGTGAAGATGTACAAGAGCGGCATCGGCGAGCGTGTGCAGATACTCCGGCTTTACCGGCCGGTGCAGTATTTCGGCTATCGCGCGTATTTCGCCGGCGAGCCCTACGTGTCATCCGCCTCGGCGTTCGAGGCCTCCACTCTGGGGGCTATCCCGATGGAGGTGGTGGAAAGCCTGATCCGCAAGAACAATGACCTGGCGATGTTCTTCATCCATGAGCTCTCGCGCAATCTCGGAGGATCGGACACTAAGATCGTGAACCTCACCCAGAAACACATCCGCGGACGCCTGGCCGACTCGCTCCTGCTGCTGATGGACAACTATGGCCTGGAGGACGACGGCTCGACCCTTAAGATGCACATGAGCCGCGAGGATCTGGCCAACCTCTCCAACATGACCACCTCGAACGCCATCCGAACGCTCTCGGCCTTCATCACCGAGAAGCTCATACTCGTCGACGGCCGCCGCATCAAGATCATCAACGAGGCCCAGCTCCGCAAGGTCTCTAAATTCGGCTGACCGGCGCGTGCCTCCTCCCCAGCCCGGGTGCCGATACGTACACGGTCACCCGGTCGGACTCCGATACATACGGAAAACCGCGCGGACTTAAGCCTGCGATAAATTGACGGGGCCGCGTCAGAAAAAATCGGACTGCACTCCAAAAGCTGAATACAGGACTTTTGGAGTGCAGTCCGATTTTTTTGACAACGGCATCCCGCTGTGGTCAGCAGTGCCGCATGGTAGACTTCAGAAAGCGGAGCGGATGATGCCCCGCTGGGAATTGATCACGAAGTTAAGTATCTCGTCGCGTGTTTCCGAGGCCGGTATCTGGTCATAGATCTGGCGCACGGCGTTGGTGACGTTGAGGTCGCTGAGATAGAGGATGCGGTAGACGTCGGTGATGATCTTGATCTTCTCGTCGGAGAATCCATGACGGTGCATGCCGACCGTATTGAGTCCCACATAGGATATGGGCTCACGGGCGGCCTTCACGAAGGGGGGGATGTCCTTGTTGACCAGCGCGCCCCCCTGGAGCATGATGTTCTTGCCGAGATGGCAGAACTGATGCACGAGGCTTCCCCCGCCGATCACGGCGCAGTCGTCGACTATCACCTCTCCGGCCAGCTGTGTGGCGTTGGAGATGATGACTCCGTTGCCCACCTGACAGTCATGGGCAACGTGGGTGTAAGCCATTATGAGGCAGTTCTCCCCTATCCTGGTCAGTCCCTTGGAGGCTGTACCACGGTTTACTGTGACGCACTCGCGGAGCGTCGTGCCGTCGCCGATGATGGCCAGCGTCTCCTCGCCCCGGAACTTGAGGTCCTGCGGGATACCAGCCACTACGGCCCCGGGGAAGATCTTCACTCCGTCGCCGATGCGGGCGCCGGGGAAGATGGTGACGTTGTTGGCTATCTCGCAGTTGTCGCCGATCTCCACGTTCTCGTGGATGCAGGTGAAGGGACCTATCTTGACGTTGCGGCCTATGCGGGCGTCAGGATGCACTTGATTGAGTATGTCCATAGCGATTGCCGAGCCGGCCGGATTATTTGTTCTTTATGATCTGGGCCATGAACTCGGCCTCGCACACTATCTTCTCGCCGACGAAGGCATAGCCCTTCACCACGGCGCATCCGCGGCGGATCTCGGTCATCAGGCTCACCGAAAGGAGGAGCGTATTGCCGGGCACCACTTTCTGGCGGAACTTCACGTTGTCGATCTTCAGGAAATACGTGGAGTATTTCTCGGGCTCGTCGAGGTAATTGAGCACCAGCACTCCGGCCGCCTGGGCCATGGCCTCGATCTGGAGCACGCCGGGCATCACCGGTTCCTGCGGGAAGTGGCCCTGGAAGAAGGGCTCGTTGACGGTGACGTTCTTCACCGCCACGCAATGCTTCTGGTCGATCTCGATGATATTGTCGATGAGCAGGAAGGGATAGCGGTGTGGCAGCATGGAGCGGATGCCGTTGATGTCGATGAGGGGAGCCACGTTCGGGTCGTAGAGGGGGCTCTGCACGTCGGTGTGCTTCACTTCCTTGCGGAGCATGCGGGCGAACTTGTTGTTGACCGTATGGCCCGGACGGATGGCCACGACGCGCCCCTTGAGCGGACGTCCCACGAGGGCGATGTCGCCGATGAGGTCCATGAGTTTGTGGCGGGCGGGCTCGTTGTCCCATTTGAGGGGGGTGGGATTGATGTAGCCGAGGTTCTTGAGCTGCACGTGGTCCACGTTCACGAGGTCGCAGATGGCGTCGATGCGGTCCTGTCCCACGGGCTCGTCATAGATGACTATGGCGTTGTCGAGGTCGCCCCCTTTGATGAGGCCGTGGCTGAGCAGCCCCTCGATCTCGCGCACGAACACGAAGGTGCGGGCGCTGGCCACTTTCGCGGGGAAGTCCTCAAGGTTGTCGAGGATGGCGAACTGGTTGGGGAGCACCGGGGAGTTGTACTCCACCATCACCTCGACGCTGAAATGGTCGTCGGGATAGATGATTATCTGCGAGCCTGACTCCTCGTCCTTGAATTTGGTCTTGCTCTTGATGATATAGTAGTCTTTTTCGGCGGAGAGTTCTTCGAGTCCCACGCGCTGTATGTTTTCCACATACGGCATCGCGGAGCCGTCGAGGATAGGCATTTCGGAGCCGTTGACCTCGATGACGCAGTTGTCGACTCCCATGGCGTAAAGGGCCGCCATGCAGTGCTCTATGGTGGATACACGGGCATCCCCCTGGGCGATGACGGTGCCCCGGGTGGTGTCGACTACCTTCTCGGCCAGGGCCGGGATTTCGGGCGCGCCTTCGAGGTCGACGCGCTTGAAGCGTATGCCTGTGCCGACGGCCGCGGGCGTGAAGGTGGCGCGGAGCACCTGGCCGGTGTGCAGCGACTTGCCTTCGACGCTGAAGGATTCTTTAAGGGTAAGCTGATTCATTCTTATATAAGGCTTAGTTTGATTCTGTCGGTTGTCATGGATTGATGGGAGGATGGCTCCTCACTTGCCGGCGTCAGGGCCGACACGCCTGTCGAGGTCCCTGACCGAGGCGAAGAGGCCTTCAAGCCGCTTGAGGTAGACCTGCGTCTTGGCGAACCGGCGGGCATCCACAGCCGGGTAGCCGATCAGGCGGTTGTGGTCGCCCACACTGTTGGGGATGCCGCTCTGGGCTCCGAACTCATTGTCGCTTCCCACATGGATATGACCGGCGAAGCCGCACTGGCCTCCGATGCGGTTGTAGTCGCCGATCTTGGTGCTTCCGGCCACTCCGGTCTGGGCGGCGAACACATTATGGCGCCCGATCTCCACGTTATGGGCCACCTGCATGAGATTGTCGAGCTTCGTGCCCTCACCTATCACGGTATGGCCGAATGTGGCGCGGTCCACACAGGAGTTGGCTCCGATCTCCACATCGTCGGCTATGACGACGTTGCCGATCTGGGGTATCTTCTCGTAGCGCCCGTCCTTGGGGGCGAAGCCGAAGCCGTCGGCCCCTATCACGGTGCCGGAATGGATGATGCAGCGGGCCCCTATGGAGCACCCTTCATAGACCTTGACGCCGGGACGCAGCACAGTGCCCTCCCCCAGGCTGACGCCGGGGCCGACATAGCACTGCGGATAGATCTCCACGCCGGGGCCTATCACCGCGCCGGGGCCTATGTAGCTGAACGCGCCGATGTAGGAGTCGGGCGGCACCTCCACCCCTTCGGCTATATGGCAGGGCTGCTCGATCCCGCGCGGACGCGGCTTACGGGCCTCGAAGGCCGACAGCAGCCCGGCCAGAGAGGAGTAGGCGTCGGCCACACGGATAAGCGTGGGACGCACCTCTCCCCCGGCATCGAAATCGTAGTTCACGATCACGGCCGAGGCACGGGTGGTGTGGATGAAATGGTTGTATTTCGGATTGGCTATGAACGTCACGCAACCGGGTCCGGCCTCTTCAATCTTGCCGAACCCCGTGATTTCCACCTCCGGATCCCCCTCTACGCTGCCTCCCGTCAGAGAGGCTATAAGAGCCGGTGTTATCTTCATGCTAATTTCAAGTCGTAGGTATTATTGCCGCGCCGAGGGACGCGGATGGATTTCATGGCCGCGCAGGGAGCGCGGCATCAAATATTGCGCAAATATCGGAAAAAAATCCGACATAACCTATCCTATCCCCTGCCATACATTCATTTTGCCCCGTCAGCCACCCGAAATTCCCGCTTTTCGGAGAGCCGGATGCGTTTTTATACATATTCTACAACACATTAATTTGGTGGAGTAATCCAAAATACCTAATTTTGCGGAGGTGTAACCTCACCCTCTCCGGCTCCCGCGCGGACGCCGGCCCGGAAAGACAGAATTTAAATTCCATAACCTAAGAAACGAGATGAAGATTTCCCACATCGAACACATCGGCATCGCAGTGCCCAACCTTGAAGAAGCAATCAAGTATTATGAGAATGTCCTCGGCCTCAAGTGCTACAAGCAGGAGGTGGTGGAAGACCAGAAGGTGACCACAGCCTTCTTCAAAGTCGGCGACACCAAGATCGAGCTCCTCGAAGCCACTTCGCCCGAATCGACCATCGCCAAGTTCATCGAGAAGAACGGCGGCAAGGGCGGAATGCACCACATGGCGTTCGCCGTGGAGGACGGCGTGGCCAACGCACTCGCCGAGTGCGAGGAAAAAGGCGTGCGCACCATCGACAAGGCTCCCCGCAAGGGCGCCGACGGCCTCCAGATCGCATTTCTCCACCCCAAGTGCACCGAAGCCGTGCTCACCGAACTCTGCGAAGACCCCAACAAGTAATCCATAATCATCAAGGGATTGCCCGGACTCCGGCCCGGACAATCCCGCATACTTTCTTAAACACCATGAGCAAACAAGAAGAAAAGATTCAGGAACTTATCGCCAAGCGTGCCGAAGCACGTCTGGGCGGAGGTGAAAAGGCTATCCAGAAGCAGCACGAGCGCGGCAAATACACAGCCCGCGAGCGCATCGCCCAGCTGCTCGACGAGGGTTCGTTCGAAGAACTCGATATGTTCGTGACACACCGCTGCACCAACTTCGGCCAGGACAAGAAGCACATCCTCGGCGACGGCGTCGTGACAGGCTTCGGCACCATCGAGGGTCGTCTCGTATATGTTTTCGCACAGGACTTCACCGTATTCGGCGGTTCCCTCTCCGAGACAATGGCCCAGAAGATCTGCAAGGTCATGGACATGGCCATGAAGATGGGCGCTCCCGTCATCGGCCTCAACGACTCGGGCGGCGCGCGCATCCAGGAAGGCATCAACGCCCTCGCCGGCTATTCCGAAATCTTCCAGCGCAATATCCTCGCCTCCGGCGTGGTGCCCCAGATCTCAGCCATCCTCGGCCCCTGCGCCGGCGGCGCGGTCTACAGCCCCGCGCTCACCGACTTCACCATCATGGTGAAGGGCATCTCATACATGTTCCTCACAGGTCCGTCCGTGGTGAAGACCGTCACCGGCGAGGACGTGACTCAGGAGCAGCTCGGCGGAGCAAGCGTACACAGCACCAAGAGCGGCGTGACCCACTTCGCATGCGAAGACGGCGAAGAGGCCCTCATGCTCATCCGTAAGCTCATCAGCTACATCCCGCAGAACAACATGGAGGAGACTCCGCTCGTGGAATGCACCGACCCGATCGACCGCCTCGAAGACGAACTCAACGAAATCATCCCCGACAGCGCAAAGCGTTCCTACGACATGTATGACGTGATCGGCAAGGTGGTGGACAACGGCGAATTCCTGGAAGTGCAGCCCGACTACGCCAAGAACATCATCATCGGCTTCGCCCGCTTCAACGGCCAGGCCGTGGGCGTGGTGGCCAACCAGCCCAAGGTGCTCGCCGGCGTGCTCGACTCCAACGCATCGCGTAAGGGCGCGCGCTTCGTGCGCTTCTGCGACGCATTCAATATCCCGCTCGTCACTCTCGTCGACGTGCCCGGATTCCTTCCCGGCACAGGACAGGAGTACAACGGCGTCATCCTCCACGGCGCAAAGCTGCTCTATGCCTACGGCGAGGCAACGGTGCCCAAGGTGACCGTGACACTCCGCAAGAGCTACGGCGGATCGCACATCGTGATGAGCTGCAAGCAGCTCCGCGGCGACGTGAACTACGCATGGCCCACGGCTGAAATCGCCGTAATGGGAGCCGAAGGCGCAGTAGGCGTGCTCTATGCCAAGGAAGCCAAGAACCAGGAGAACCCCGCAGCCTACCTCCAGGAGAAGCAGGACGAATACACCGCCCTCTTCGCAAATCCCTACAATGCCGCCAAGTACGGCTACATCGACGATGTCATCGAGCCGCGCAACACCCGCTTCCGCATCATCCGCGCCCTGCAGATGCTGGCCACCAAGAAGGTGTCCAATCCGCCGAAAAAACACGGCAACATCCCCCTCTAATCACATCAGTCAATAATTTTCACACCACATGCTGAAAAAAATGTTCATACCGGCCTCACTGGCCTTGATGCTGGCCGCCGCTCCGGCGCCCGTCAGCGCACAGGAAGCCGGAGCCCCCACGCAGGAGACAGTGCAGCAGCTGCCCGACGGCCAGGTGGCCGTCGAAAGTGAAGCCGTCCCCTCCGAGGAGGTGAATACGGTGGAGGAAAGCCCGATAGCACGGAAGATGACGCAGGCGGAAAAGGCCCAGAATGTCAAGGAAAACGACAGCTGGGGGGGCGCCATCACGCTCATCGCCATGCTTATCGTGCTCGGCGCCCTGATCATACTGAGTCTCTTCTTCATGGGATTCGGCAAGATCTCGGAGGCTCTCCTTTCCAGAAAGAAACTTGAGGCCCACGGCAAGACCCGCGAGGAGGTCGACGAAGACCATGAGGACGTGGACAGCGGCGAGACAATCGCCGCCATCGCCATGGCCCTCGCAGAGCACTTCAACGACCAGCACGACATGGAGGACACCATCCTTACCATCCGCCGCATGCGCCGCGCCTATTCCCCCTGGAACTCCAAGATCTACAACATCCGCGAGACTCCCGCACTCGGCAAGAATCCCGCGCGTCCACTCCCCGTAAACAAAAACATCTGAATCACGGCGGGCGGAGCCGTCACACACCGGCTCCGCCCCCTACACATCATCCTAAAACACAATGAAGGAATACAAGTATAAGATCAACGGCACCCGCTTCAACGTGACGGTCGGTGATATCGTCGAC
Source organism: Bacteroides sp. (assembly GCA_014802425.1). Lineage (GTDB taxonomy): Bacteria > Bacteroidota > Bacteroidia > Bacteroidales > Muribaculaceae > Lepagella. Next base: position 40,559 of record JAAVCH010000027.1, on the reverse strand, counting down.
AACAAAGTGCATGTAGAGGTCAACGGCACCCCCTACGACGTGGAGCTCGACAAGGCTCCCGCCAACGCCAACAAGGTGTCGCCCCTCGTCAAGCCCAAGGCTCCCGCAGCCGCTCCGCGCACCGAATCGGGCCAGAAGGTCATCTCCAAGCCCGCTCCCGCAGCCGGCCCCGGCACTCCCGTGAAGTCGCCCCTGCCCGGCACGATCATGAGCATCAGCGTCACCGTAGGCCAGAACGTCAAGGCCGGCGACACAGTATGCGTGCTCGAAGCCATGAAGATGGAGAACGACATCCACTGCTCCACTTCCGGCACCGTAAAGCAGATCCTGGTGAAGCCCGGCGACGCCATCCTCGAAGGCTCCGACATCATGATCATCGAATAAGCATCTCCATCTAACATCAACACATCCTAATGCTTCTGCTTAGTTCATTCGCCGCATTCCTTGAAGACTCACTGACCACATTCTGGAATTTCACCGGCTTCGCCAACTGCGAGTGGGGAAACATCATCATGCTGGCCGTGGGCTGCTTCTTCGTGTGGCTTGCAATCAAGAAGAATTTCGAGCCCCTGCTGCTCGTGCCCATCGGATTCGGAATGCTGCTCGGCAACATCCCCTTCCAGCCCGGCATGGAAATCGGCATCTATGAGGAGGGCTCGGTGCTCAATATCCTCTACAACGGTGTGGAGAAAGGCTGGTATCCCCCGCTTATCTTCCTCGGCATCGGCGCCATGACCGACTTCTCGGCCCTGCTCGCCAATCCGAAGCTGATGGTGATCGGCGCCTGCGCGCAGTTCGGCATCTTCGGAGCCTACATGCTCTCGCTGCTCGTGGGCTTCGACCCGCTGTCGGCAGGCTGTGTGGCCATCATCGGCGGAGCCGACGGCCCTACTGCCATCTTCACCACATCGAAGCTCAACCCGAAGCTTCTGGGGGCCGTGGCCGTGTCGGCCTACTCCTACATGGCCCTCATCCCGCTCATCCAGCCCCCCTTGATGCGCCTCTTCACCACAAAGGAGGAGCGCCTCATCAAGATGAAGCCTGCGCGCGTGGTGAGCCAGAACGAGAAAATCATCTTCCCCATCGTGGGCCTGCTGCTCACATGCTTCGTGGTGCCCTCCGGCATTCCCCTGCTCGGCATGCTCTTCTTCGGCAACCTGCTGCGTGAGTCGGGCGTCACCACACGTCTGGCCAAGACCGCCCAGAACGCTATGACCGACATCATCACCATCCTGCTCGGCCTCACCGTAGGCGCGTCGACCCAGGCCGACGTCTTCCTGAGCTGGGACACGCTGAAGATCTTCGGCCTCGGCTTCCTGGCGTTCATCATCGCCTCCTCTGCAGGTGTGCTCAGCGTGAAGATCTTCAACCTCTTCCTCGCGAAAGGAAAGAAGATCAATCCGCTTATCGGCAACGCCGGTGTATCGGCTGTGCCGATGGCCGCACGTATCTCCAACAACGTCGGTCTTGAGTACGATCCCTCCAACTATCTGCTGATGCACGCCATGGGTCCGAACGTGGCCGGCGTGATCGGTTCGGCAGTGGCCGCAGGTGTCCTGCTCAGCTTCCTCGGATAAAATACCCTGCCAGGCTTTAAATCCTTAATACAGCCCCGCGCCTCCTACCCGGATGCGCGGGGTGCTTTTTATACGTTTCCGCCGCTCTCCGCCACTCCTCTGCAGGACCTGAGGCACGATCCGCCCAAAGATGCCTTTCCGCCGTTCACCGCCACTATTCCACAAAGCCTGATGCGTGGGAAAGACTACATCTCGACGCCGTGGAGGCTCCTTAAAGGGGAGGCGAAATGTTAAAACTGACTTCCTAAGGCCAATAACAGCGAAAATTCCTAAACTTTTATTAAACCCGGATGTTTTAAAGATACAGCGGTGACTATCTCCCGGCCGCCATGATTTCTCCTAAGGCGTGAACGCACGCGATTACCATCAAAAAAATACTTGCGTTACTTCTGTATCCTCCTCTGCGTCGTGCAAAAGAGTGCAGAATATCCACCCCTTCAGAAACTGACATTATGATCACCGACGAAGTCATCCAGGAAATATACCGTACCAACAAACGGCCCCCCAAGAACCTTCAGGACCTGAAGCTTCCGGAAGCCATATTCCGACTCCGCAATCACCACAACATGGTGATTGACTCCGACGATTTGCAGACCGCCGAGGTCATCATCAACGACCTTGAGGAGTACAATCCTTTCCGTCGCTTTCTGGTGCGCAGTCTGCACGCAGTTCTGGAGTTTGACAAGATGATAGCCTTCGTATTCCGTAACCATATCCTTTTCCTCGGCAAGAACAATGAGGAGCTGCGCGTCCATTTCAAGCCCGATGATGAAGAGGATGAAGAAGAAGAGGAAGACGGCCGCTCGTTCCTCGCCCGCCTTTTCGGGCGCAGGTGAACGCTTTCATTCCACACCCAAAGACAAACCGAGTAAATACACCCACGACCCAGCAACCGACCCTGCACGGCCCAGCAACCGACCCTGCACGGCTCAGCAACCGACCCTGCACGGCTCAGCAACCGACCCTGCACGGCCCAGCAACCGACCCTGCATGACTCAGCAGGTGCCTCCGGCGTTAAGGCCGATAAAGAATTTGCCTCCGCATTCAGGGATTCCTGATGCGGAGGCTATAATTTTGTTTTGGCGTTGATGTGAATGCTTTAAATCCTTATCAGACCGGGGAGGCAATCCTTATCTGACCGGGGAGGCAATCCTTATCTGACCGGGGAGGCAATCCTTATCTGACCGGGGAGGCAATCCTATCTGACCGGGGAGGCAATCCTTATCTGACCGGGGAGGCAATCCTTATCTGACCGGGTATGCTTTTGCGCTTTATCAGATACTGAGGTCATCGCTGAAGTTGGCGAGATCGTCGTCGTTGTAGCCTCCCTCGGCGTAGAGGTCAAGGTCGAGGTCGTCCTTGAGCGATGCGGCGTCGATTTTGTTTTCGAATTCGTTGAGGTCGATGTGCTGGTCGGGAGCCTTTCCGCGCTTGAATGTGCAGATCGCCTCCACGAGGTTGCGTCCCGGGATAATCTCCTTCAGCTCCATGAAGAAGCTGCGCTCGGTCATGTAGTCGAACACGAAAATCACCTTCTGGCCGTCGTCCTCGATAAGCTCGGCCAGCGGAGTCTCGTCCATAAGCCAGATGTCCTCGTCGCTGGAGCTGCCCATGTCCTCAAGGGTCACCTCCTCATGCTTTGTCCAATCATCGTCACAGAGAAAGAATGAGTCGAGCTCATCCTTGGAATAGTCCACTGAGTCCAGGATAGCGTTGCGCAGCTGGAGGAAAGTGGCTTCAGAATCAATTTCAATTTCACGCGCGAAGTTGGTGACTTCATCGCTTACAAGCTTGAATTTATATACCATCGGTCTATTATTCAAAAAGGTCGTTTATCAGCGGAGCGGCGCCTTCAGTGCCGGCCGGGGTCGACCGGCCGGCGCCAAGCGTGCGCCTGTATGGTTTAGTTGGGTTAATTTACGCGTATTGACTTGGAGTCATCGTCGCTGTCCGCGCTTACTTGATGAGGCCGTTCTTGCGGAACACCTTTTCGATGGCCTCCAGCGAGCGTGTCACCTGCTCCTTGGTGTGGGTGGCCATGAGGGAGTAGCGGATAAGTGTGTCCTGCGGGGCCACGGCGGGCGACACGACGGGGTTGACGAACACGCCCTCGTCGAGCAGGTCGCGGGTGACGCGGAATGTCTTGTAGTCGTCGCGGATGTAAAGCGGAATGATCGGGGTCGACGTATGTCCTATCTCCAGGCCCATGGCGCGGAAGTTCTCAAGGGCGTAGTTGGTGATGTCCCAGAGGTGCTTCTGGCGCTCCGGCTCGGCGAGCATGATGTCGAGGGCGGCGTTGGCGGCGGCTGTGGCGGCCGGAGTGATGGAGGCTGTGAAGATATAGGAGCGCGAGTGATGACGCAGGAAGTTGGTTATCTCCTTGTCGGTGGCTATGAAGCCGCCCAGCGAGGCGAACGACTTGGAGAATGTGCCCATGAGGAGGTCGACGTCGTCAGTAGCGCCGTAGTGGTGCACCACTCCGCGTCCCCCTTCTCCGAAGACTCCGATGCCGTGGGCCTCGTCGATCATTATCGTGGCGTTGTATTCCTTCTTGAGGCGTACCATCTCGGGGATGTCGGCCACATCGCCCTCCATCGAGAAGACCGAGTCGCTGACGATGAGCTTCACCTTATCGGGGTCGCACTTCTTGAGCTGCGCCTCAAGGGATGCCATATCGTTGTGTTTGTACTTTAGGTAGTTGGAGAACGAGAGGCGGCGTCCCTCGATGATCGAGGCGTGGTCCTGCTCGTCGAGTATGATGTAGTCTTCGCGACCTGTAAGGGCCGAAACCACACCGAGGTTCACTCCGAAGCCTGTAGAGTACAGCATGGCGTCCTCCTTGCCCATGTATTCGGCAATGCGCTGCTCGAAGTTACGGTGTAGGTCGATGGTGCCGTTGAGGAACGGTGAGCCGGCCATGCCGGTGCCGTACTTGCGGGTTGCTTCTACAGCGGCTTCAATCACCTTGGGGTGATTCGTGAGGCCCATATAGCTGTTGGAGCCGAACATCAGCACCTTCTTGCCGTCCATTATCACCTCGGTGTTCTGTTCCGAGGATATGGGTCGGAAATAGGGGTAGATGCCTGCGGCCTTGGCTTTCTGGGGGGCGTCGTAGCGCGCCAGCTTTTCTTGTAGGAGTTTCATGTGCGTTTCGCTTTGTAGGGAGGGGGGCCGCACGCGCCACGGCACAAAGATGCCGACGGACGCGGAGAGCCCGTACCGAATTAGTCTACAAAATTAACGATAAATTTCATACGCCAAATAGTTTCGGCAAAAAAATTGCGGCCCGGCAAAAAAAAATCCGGGGCGGTCCCCCTGAGGGACGCCCCGGATGGCGTATGTACCGGTCGACGAGAGTCGGTCTTACTTCACTTCCTCGAAGTCGACGTCGGTGATGTCTTTTTCTTCATTGTGCGAGGGGTGTTCGGCTGCGCCGGCGCCGGCTGCCGCTCCTGCGCCCTGCTGGGCTGCGTAGATGTCCTGGGCGGCTGCCTGCATGGCGTCGGTCAGGGCCTTTTCGGCGGAGTCGATGTCCTCCACGAGCTGGTTCTTGTGAACCTCTTTCAGGCGTTCGAGGGCGGCGTCGATGGGAGCCTTCTTGTCGGCGGGAATCTTGTCGCCGAGCTCCTTGAGCTGCTTCTCGGTCTGGAAGATGAGTGAGTCGGCGTGGTTGAGCTTGTCGGCACGCTCCTTAGCCTTCTTGTCGGCAGCCTCGTTGGCCTTGGCCTCCTCGCGCATGCGGTCGATCTCAGCCTGGCTGAGGCCGCTGGATGCCTCGATGCGGATGCTCTGCTCCTTGCCTGTGTTCTTATCCTTGGCGGATACGTTGAGGATACCGTTGGCGTCCACTTCGAATGTCACCTCAATCTGGGGCACTCCGCGCGGTGCGGGAGCGATGCCGGAGAGGTTGAATTCGCCGAGGAGCTTGTCGTCGGCCGCCATCGGGCGCTCGCCCTGGAGCACGCGGATGGTCACCTCAGGCTGGTTGTCGGCCGCTGTGGAGAACACCTCGCTCTTGCGGGTCGGGATTGTGGTATTTGCCTCGATGAGCTTAGTCATCACGCCGCCCATGGTCTCCAGACCGATCGAAAGGGGCACCACGTCAAGCAGAAGCACGTCCTTGACGTCGCCTGCGAGCACGCCACCCTGGATTGCGGCGCCGATGGCCACTACCTCGTCTGGGTTGACGCTCTTGTTGGGCTCTTTGCCGAAGATTTCCTTAACCTTGCTCTGGATGGCGGGAATACGTGTGGATCCGCCCACGAGGATTACCTCGTCAATCTGCGAGCTTGTGAGTCCGGCGTCCTCAAGAGCCTTGCGGCAGGGAGCCACGACTGCGTCGATGAGCTTCTCGGCGAGCTGCTCGAATTTGGCGCGTGTGAGGGTGATCACAAGGTGCTTCGGACCGGAAGCGGTGGCTGTGATGTAGGGGAGGTTGATCTCAGTGGAGGTGGAGCTTGAAAGCTCGATCTTGGCCTTCTCGGCGGCCTCCTTGAGACGCTGCATCGCCATGGGGTCCTGACGGAGGTCGACGCCCTCGTTCTTCTTGAATTCGTCGGCGAGCCAGTCGATGATCACGTTGTCGAAGTCATCGCCGCCGAGGTGTGTGTCGCCGTTGGTCGATTTCACCTCGAACACGCCGTCGCCGAGCTCAAGGATGGAGATATCGAATGTGCCGCCACCGAGGTCGAACACTGCGATCTTCTCTTCCTTCTGGCTCTTGTCAAGGCCGTAGGCCAGGGCGGCCGCTGTCGGCTCGTTGACGATACGGCGCACTTTCAGGCCTGCGATCTCGCCGGCCTCCTTGGTGGCCTGACGCTGGGAGTCGTCGAAGTATGCGGGCACCGTGATGACGGCTTCCGTCACTTCCTGGCCGAGGAAGTCCTCGGCGGTCTTTTTCATTTTCTGGAGAATCATGGCCGAAATCTCCTGCGGAGTATAGTCACGGCCATCGATGTCGACCTTCGGGAGGTCGTTCTGGCACACTACCTTGTAAGGTACGCGCTTGATTTCGTCCTGGACCTGGTCACACTTCTCACCCATGAAACGCTTGATGGAGTAGATAGTGCGTGTCGGGTTGGTGATTGCCTGACGCTTGGCGGGGTCGCCGACCTTGCGCTCTCCACCATCTACGAATGCCACGACCGAAGGAGTTGTGTTACGACCTTCATTGTTGGGGATCACTGCCGGATCCTTACCTTCGAGCACTGCTACACAGGAATTGGTGGTTCCCAAGTCAATACCAATAATTTTTCCCATAATTCTGTATGTTTTTTATAGTTAATAATTTCTATCGTCAAGTATAAAGGTTGCATCCCCGGGCTCGGGCCCGGACCGGTGTGTCTTTCACTTGTGCTTTTCACCTATTTAAACAAATAGCGTGCAAAAAGTTTTGATTCACCCCGGAATATTTAGTCTTAAAAAATACAAACACCAATTACTCAGTACCTTACACCGCCACAGCGGTTTCGCGTCCGTTTGAGGGCTCCGTCAGGGGTGTGCCGAAAATGTCACGGTCCGCGGGTTTGAGTCTGCGGACCGTGACAATTCTGTCATAAATTTCCGTTGAGTCCTCTCAGCCTTGCGTCACGCCGCAGAAATCGAGCACTACTTTTCCTTCCTCCGGACGGAAGAGGAGGAATTCCCTGTGCCCCACCAGGAACACTACGATGTCGGCACTCCGGCACGCCTCCCCGCAGGTAGTAAGTGTAAAGAGGGGGTGGGAGGCGAGGTTAGGTTCCGACACGAGTATGTCGGCTTCGACGTCGCTCACTATGGCGGAGACTATCTTCATGGCCGGGGATTCCCGAAGGCCGTCGATGTCGGGCTTGAACGAGAGCCCCATCAGCGCCACTACGGGCCGCATCCCTGTGGCGCGGCTGTAGCGGCCGATGGCATACGCTGAAATCTGATAGGCGTGCTTGAGTGGAGTGTCAGTCTGCGCGTGACCGATGAGGGTGCATGGGCATCGCCGGGGTCATTCGTCGCCGGACCCGGAAAGGGTGCGGCACTGGTCACGGAACTCCTTCCATTCCTGTTTCCGTTTTTTTGAGCCCTTGTAGGCCGATATACCGGTGAGGCCCTTGAGCATAAGGAGGGCACGGCGGCCGATCCTGAAGTTGCGTCGCCCGAGTTTTTTGCTTATCATGCGGGTGTCGGCCCGGGCCCCGAGGCGTACGGCGTCCTTGTCGATTCCCTCCACGCGCGCCATGAGACGGCGCACATCGTCGGCGAGAGGGGGCGCGTCCATAGGCTCGTAGATGCCTATCTCGTCAAGGTCAAACCTGCGGGCAGCCCATTTCTTGGCCTCCCCCACGCTTACGTATTCACGGTCCATTATGTAGACATCGGCCTCGGTGCTGACGAAAAACTCCTGGTCGCGCTTGCCGAAGCGGAACATCGTGCGCCCTCTTCCCGTGGACTCCACCGCGAAGGAGTAGCGGCTCAGCTCCATCGGCGAGATGGAGTCGGCGGTGACGTTGTCGAAAGTATAGTCCAGCCTAAGCCGGTCGAACTCCACGCCGTAGCTGAAAAAGGGGGTGAGCTCGGGCACCCACCTGCGTGCGGCATTGTCGGCGAGGACATTGACCGAGAGGCCGACGCGGTCGGCGTCCCTGCGCCATATCTCCATGGCGCTGTATTTGGCGTGAAGCGTGTCGGCGGCGGCGGTCGTCCTCCCCTTAAGCGGCAAAGGGAGCCGGGCCGGAGGGGGCACGCTCATCCAGTCGGCCCATGAGAAATGATAGTCGCTGGCATCGCTCACACTGTCGAGTCCGGCGGCGTCGGTAAAACGGTAGTACGACCTGCAGGTCAGTGTCCGGGGATTGGTCCATCCGGCATAGCCCACACTTTTGTCGGGGCGCAGCATGAAGTCCACCATCTTTTCGCGAAACATATAGACGGTGTCGGTGTACGTGGTCAGAGTCGAGACTTCCCTGACGTACGCCAGGATATGGAGCAGACGCCGGCTGCGGGTCTCCACCACAAATTCCGGCAGCTCCGCCACCGCCTCGCTCAGGAACACCGTGTCGGCATAGTCGCCGCTCACCCTTGCCTCATTGAAACCGATGTAGCGCACTGTCAGCGGATAGTGCTGCGCCGCTATGCGGGGGAGGCGTCCGAGGTCGTCGCTCATGCAGAGGGCCGCACCGGTACGGTCGTACACCGTAGCGTTAGGCAACGGACTGTGTGTAAGGGAATCGGCCACCACCATACTGCGGCGCGCCGCTCCGGCCGGCGATGCCATGGCCATCAGAAGAATCAACAGTGATGCAATGCGTTTCATGCCCGTCGGTGTTTAGGGTTATCGCTGACGCGCGGCAGGGCCTTTTCCATCTCTTCCGCGCCTCTCTCCGGCAAAGTTAGAAATCATTTTCAAGATTGTTCATCCTTTTCATGTTATTATTTACCATTATTTCCTAATTATTGTGAATGCGCCGCAGGAGTCCCGCCGACACCTGACTCTACCGCAAACGGGCCTCCCCGGTCCATATCCTGAATCACCCGGACCGGCACGTGGGGCACGCTCTTTGCCGTCTCGCAAAAATTTTATAATTTTGCAGACTATGGAATTCAATCTCGAAGCCGTATGCCCGGGTTCCGATGCCCGCGCCGGCACTATATATACCGACCACGGAGCCATCTCCACTCCCATCTTCATGCCCGTAGGCACCGTGGGCAGCGTCAAGGGCGTGCATTTCCGCGAACTGCGCGACGACATCGACGCAAAGATCATACTTGGCAATACCTACCACCTCTACCTGCGTCCGGGCCTCGAAATCCTGTCGCAGGCCGGCGGACTCCATAAGTTCAACGGCTGGGACCGTCCCATCCTCACCGATTCCGGCGGATTCCAGGTGTTCTCCCTTTCGGCCAACCGCAAGCTGCGCGAGGAGGGAGCCTACTTCCGCAGCCATATCGACGGCTCAAAGCACCTCTTCACTCCCGAGGGAGTGGTCGATATCCAGCGCGTCATCGGCGCCGATATCATGATGGCCCTCGACGAATGCACTCCCGGCACCGCCGACTTCGACTATGCCCGCAAATCGCTCGACCTCACCATGCGCTGGCTCCGCCGGGGCTGGGACAGATACAGGGAGACCTCCGGCCACTACGGCTACCGGCAGGTCTTCTTCCCCATAGTGCAGGGGTGCGTCTATCCCGAACTGCGCCGCGAAGCCGCAAAGATGGTGGCCGACTTCGGAGCGGAGGGGAACGCCATCGGGGGCCTTGCCGTAGGGGAGCCGACGGAGGCCATGTACGAGATGATCGAAGTGGTCAACGATATCCTTCCCAAGGACCGCCCCCGCTATCTCATGGGGGTCGGCACGCCGGCCAACATACTTGAGGCCATCGACCGGGGCGTCGACATGTTTGACTGCGTGATGCCCACACGCAACGGCCGCAACGGGATGCTCTTCACCCGCAACGGCATAATGAACATGCGCAACCGCAAATGGGCCGATGACTTCTCTCCGCTCGACGAAGGCGGACCCTGCTATGTGGACGAAGTCTACTCCAAGGCCTATGTGCGCCATCTCTTCGTGAGCAACGAACTGCTCGCCATGCAGATAGCCTCGATCCATAACCTGGCGTTCTATCTCTGGCTCGTGCGCGAGGCGCGCCGCCACATCCTGGCCGGCGACTTCCCGGCATGGAAAAAGGAAATGGTGGAGAGAGTGACCCGCCGCCTGTAACGCCCGTATTGCCTCATGGCCAAGAAAACAGTCAACATACCCCCCATGCTCATGTCACCCTTCCGCAAAACACGCGGATGGCTGGCACGCGCTTTCAGGTTTACGATTCTCGACCGCTATATCCTCCGGCAGTTTCTCGGCACATATTTCATGGCCACGCTGCTGCTGCTGGCCGTAATCGCGATGTTTGACACCACGGAGAAGCTCGACGCCTTTCTGGAGGCTCCGCTGAAGGAGACGCTCTTCGACTATTTCCTCTCCTTCCTCCCCTACTTCGCCAATCAGCTTTCGCCGCTGTTCGTGTTCATCTCGGTGATATTCTTCACCTCGAAGCTCGCGGGCAATTCCGAAATCATAGCCATCATGGCGAGCGGAGTGAGCTATAAGCGCCTGCTGCGCCCCTACATGATAGGAGCCGCCATACTTGCGGCCCTCACCTTCGCGCTGAGCAACTACCTGATTCCACCGACGAATGTGGCGCGGATAGCCTATACCAACAAGTACGTGAAGAACAAGAGCGTACAGAGCGGCACCAACATCCAGCTGATGGCCTCGCCCGGCAATGTGGTCTACATCAACCGATTCGAGAATTCCAACAAGATGGCCTACCGGTTCTCGATGGACCGTTTCGACGGCAATACGATACGCTCGAGAATGACGGCCCGCACGGCACAGTACGACTCCACCCGGCAGTACCACTGGCGCCTGCACGACTATATGATCCGCAATTTCGACGGCATGAAGGAGACGGTGACCCACGGCTCCTCGATCGACACCATAATCCCCATCGAGCCCCGCGACTTCCTCATCTCCGTGCAGGACCAGGAGACCATGACCACCCCGCAGCTGACCGAATACATCGAGAAGCAGAGGATGCGCGGTGTGGCCAACATCAAGGCATTCGAAATCGAGAAGGAGAAACGCTATGCCTCCACGGCTGCGGCCTTTATCCTGACGCTCATCGGCATGTCGCTCAGTTCGCGCAAGGTAAAGGGGGGAATGGGAATGAACATCGGCATCGGACTGGCCCTGAGCTTCAGCTATATCCTATTCTCCACCATCACCTCGACGCTGGCCATCAACGGCCTCACCACCCCGTTGATAGCCATGGAGATACCGAATGTGGTCTACCTGCTGATAGGCCTGTTCCTCTTCAGGAGGGCGTCGAGATAGCCTCGCGGCCGCCGGCGCCCCATGCGCGGTTGCCTTAAACAAACAGAATATCCAGAACCTCATAAGATATGAAGAAAGAGATACACCATAAGAACGAGACACGCCATAAGAAAGAGATACGGCATGACAACGGTTTCGTCCGGCGTCATCCCGTACTGGTGAATCTTTGCATCATACTCGCAGTGGCCTTCATCGGCATCTGCATCGTGTATTTCTCCATAGCCATCTTCACGAAGCACGGCGAGAGCGACAAGGTGCCCGGCGTGGAGAACATGACCTACACCAACGCCATCAGCCTGCTGCACGAGCACGGCTTCCAGGTCGACATCCGCGACTCCCTTTACAAGGACAACGTGAAGCCGGGCTATGTCATCGAGCAGTTTCCCAAGGCAGGCGCCAGCGTGAAGCCGGGCCGGAAGATTTTCCTTTATATAAATGCGGTGCATCCGAAAGAGGTGGTGATCGACGATGACAATCACCCTACGGAGAACGCCCTGAAGAGTTTCTCCCGGCGTTCGGGTCTGGCGAAGCTGCAGGAGCTGGGTTTCAAGCACATCCAGGTGGTCAACGTGCTCGGCGACAACGAGTGCATCGTAAAGATCATGGCCAACGGCCAGACGGTGAAGAAAATGCAGAAGGTGCCCGTGAACGCGAAGCTGGTGGTTCAGGTGGCCGATGGACGCCTCTCGAGCCTGCGCGACTCGCTCCAGACCGAGGAGATGATAGCCAACAGCCAGCAGTACAGCTACGAGGACTATCAGGACGCCTACGCCACCGACGGAGCCGACCCGGCCACAGTCAGCAGCGGCACCCCACATGACCAATCCCCGGCATCCTCCTCTTCCTCCTCCTCATCTTCCTCCGCATCCTCTTCTTCCGAGGAGGAGGAGACCATCGAGTTCTTCTAAATTAAATCTTGAGCATGACTACGGAAGACATCAACGACAACGACATGGACCTCGCACCGGGCGCCGAAGGAGACGCCGAACTGGCAGAGCCGCTTTACATCACCGCCGACGGCAAGGAGATGTACGAGCATTTCCGCTTCGAGGCCGACAAGGGACAGAAAATGCTGAGGGTCGACAAATTCCTCGTGGCCAGGATGGAAAAGACCTCGCGCAACCGCATCCAGCAGGCCGCCGACGCCGACTGCATCATAGTCAACGGACGCCCCGTGAAATCATCCTACAAGGTGAAGGCCGGCGACGTGGTGAGCATCGTCATGGACCGCCCGCGCTACGAACTGGAGATAGTGCCCGAGGACCTGCCGCTCGACATCGTGTATGAGGACGACGCCCTGATGGTGGTCAACAAGCCTGCCGGAATGGTGGTGCATCCCGGCCACGGCAACTATACCGGCACTCTGGTGAACGCCCTCGCCTGGCACTTCAAGGACAATCCCGACTACGATGTGTCGGACCCCCGGCTCGGGCTCGTACACCGCATCGACAAGGATACTTCGGGATTGCTCGTGATAGCCAAGACTCCGGAGGCCAAGACGCATCTCGGGCTTCAGTTCTTCCATAAGACCACCAAGCGGGAGTACCGCGCCCTGGTGTGGGGAAGTTTTCCCGAAAAGACAGGCACCATCACCGGCAACATCGCCCGCAATCCACGCAACAAGCTTCAGATGGCCGTGTTCGACGACCCCAACATAGGCAAGCATGCGGTGACCCATTACGAGGTGATGGAGGAGTTCGGGTACGTGACGCTCGTGAAGTGCGTGCTTGAGACGGGACGCACCCATCAGATAAGGGTGCACATGCTGAAGGAGGGGCATCCGCTGTTCAACGACGCCCGCTACGGAGGCGACCGGATCCTCAAGGGCACGACTTTCTCGAAATACACCAGGTTTGTGGAGAACTGCTTCGCGGCCTGCCCCCGGCAGGCACTGCATGCCAAGACCCTCGGGTTCATCCATCCCGTCACAGGCGAGGAAATGAACTTCGATTCCGATATTCCGGCCGACATGCAGGAGCTCCTCAATCGCTGGCGCCGCTACACCGCCGACCCGGCGAAAGAAGCGAAATAGGGCTTTTTTCTCCCGGATTTAACATTTATTTACCCCACGCCGACAATTAGCCCTCCCCAAATCGAAGACTACAAATATAAATCATTAAATTTGTCTGCAGATCAAAGTGCTTACGCACCGCGCACCGGCCCGCGGCCGATCCGCGCCCTTTGTCTACTCGCGAATTTTCTATAAATTTGCAGGCTCCCCTATAAAATCGCACCGCCATGAACCAAGAGATGGATTTTTCCGATATAGCCCCCCTCGACGACAAGGTCTTCCATGAGACCATGGCACGTCTGATAGATGAACCCGGATTCCTGCATGCCGTAAATTACGTCATGCCCGCAGAGGATGTGCCCGCAATCCTCGAAGAACTGCGCAAAATCGACAATAAGTACGATTTCCAGCACCAGATTATGTTCCCCTTCCTGGAAATGCTCGCCAAGAAGACCACCTCAGGCATCACCGTCGGAGGAATAAAGCATCTGAATCCGGGCATGAGCTATACGTTCATCACCAATCACCGCGACATCGTGCTCGACGCCTCGTTCCTCAACCTGGCTTTCCTGCGCCGCAATCTCCCCACTTCGGAAGTGGCCATCGGCGACAATCTCCTCATCTTCCCCTGGATCAAGGATCTGGTGCGTCTCAACAAGAGTTTCATCGTGAAGCGCAACACCGGCCTGCGCGAAGGGCTCCTCGCCGCCAAAAAGCTTTCCGCCTATATTCATTTCTGTCTGCTGGAGAAGCATGAGTCAGTATGGATCGCCCAGCGCGAGGGGCGTGCAAAGGATTCATCGGACCTCACGCAGGAAGCGCTCGTGAAGATGCTGGCCATGGGCGGCGAGGGCACCTTCATGGAGCGGCTGAAGGAAATCAACCTCATGCCGGTGGCCATCAGCTACGAATACGACCCCAACGACTACCTCAAGGCGCGTGAGTTCCTCATGAAACGCCGCGACCCCGAGTTCAAGAAGAGTCAGCGCGACGACCTTTTCTCAATGGAGACGGGCCTTATGCAGTTCAAGGGGAGGGTGCATTTCCAGCTTACGCCGCGCATCAACCAGAAGCTCGACCAGATAGGTAATTTCAAGGACGCCAATACAGCCGCCAAGTACGTGGTGAAGATCATCGACCAGGCCCTACACCGCAGTTACGAGATATTCACCATCAACTACGTGGCCTTCGACATGCTCCACTCCACCGACCGCTTCGCCGCCTACTACACTCCGGAGCGGAAGCAGGAGGTGCTCGACTATTTCGATTCCCAGCTCGAAAAAGTCGACCTCCCCGACATCACCGCCGATGAGCGCGACTACATGATGCACATGATGCTCACCATGTACGCCAATCCCCTGCGCAACAAGCTGCGCACCATACTCGGCAGCCCGGAAATCTGATTCCCACCACGTCAGGCATCACCCTAATCCGGCCCGGCAGGTCCGGACGATACATCCGCCGACGCTCCGGGAGGGCGTCGCCGCAGTTTATACGAAACGCCCCGGCGCTTGACAAATACACCTTACCATGCGTATCCCTCTGATTACGGCCCTGTTGCTCTGCATCGCGGCCATCCTCTCCGACCTTTACATCTATCTTGAGATAAGACGCACGTTTCCGCGCCTGAAACGGCCACTCACGGCCTACGCCATATTCGCGGCCGCCGGATGGGCGCTGCTCGCCATATGCCTCCTGCGTCCGCGACGCGACGCCGATGTCGACATTTCGTTCCAGATGTGGGGCCTCTACGGGTTCCTTACCCTGCTGGTGCCTAAGGCGCTGATCATCCTTTGGTCGGCCATAGGCATGATTCCGCGGCTCTGGAAAGGGAAGTCATGGCATCTCGGCAAATGGGTGGGGGTGCCGTTGGGCGCGATTGTGTTCATCACCATGTGGTGGGGCGCGCTCGTGACCCGTCACGAAATCGAGGTGCGCGAGGTGGAGTTCGCCTCCGTAAGGGTGCCGGAGGGTTTCGACGGTTACCGCATAGCGCAGATTTCCGACCTGCACGTGGGCACATGGGGCGACGACACCTCATTCATAGAGGCCCTTGTGGACTCGGTCAACGCCCAGAAGCCCGACATCATCATGTTCACGGGGGATATAGTGAACCGCGACACACGCGAAATGGAGCCTTTCCTACATACGCTCTCCCGCCTCCATGCCCCGGACGGCGTATACTCCATCCTCGGCAACCATGACTACGGCGACTACGTGGAATGGCCCACCACCGCCGACAAGCGCGACAACCTCCGCCTGCTCAAGAACTGGCAGCGCCAGATAGGATGGCGTATGCTCAACAATACCCACACCGACCTCGTGGCCGACCCCGACACGATCCGGCTCATAGGCGTGGAGAACTGGGGGGAGCCCCCCTTCCATCAGTACGGACATCTGACCGACGCCTACCCCATCGACCCGCACCAACCGCGCCATCTCAACGACTCCGCCTTCAAGATTCTCCTTTCGCACAATCCGGAGCACTGGCGGCGCGAGGTGACGAAAGTCAGCAATATCGACCTCACCCTTTCGGGCCACACCCACGCCATGCAGACGGAACTCCGCATGTTCGGCCGCCGCTGGAGCCCCGCCGTCTGGAAATACGAGGAATGGGGAGGGCTCTACACCAAGCAGAATCCCCGGGGTGAAGACCTGAGCATCTACGTCAACGTAGGGGCCGGCGAGGTGGGTATGCCGTTCCGCGTCGGGGCGAAGCCGGAAGTGACGGTAATCACCCTTAGAAAGACACCCGGCACCGCCGCGAGATAACCGGACCCGCCGAACGGCACCGGCCTTCAAATCATCCCATACCCTGACGAATGTATGACTACCTGTTATCTGAGCCTTGGCAGCAATGACGGCCACCGCGAGTCGCATCTCATCCACGCCATGAATTTCCTGGCCGAGATATGCGAGTCGGTCTATTGCAGCACCCCTTACGAGTCGCCCGCGCTCAGCGCGAAGAAGGATTCGCAAGTGGCCAGACCGCACTACCTCAACGCCGTGGCCCTCGTGGAGTATGCCGGCACTCCGGAGCAGCTCGAAGCCATGCTCAAGGCATGCGAGATAATGGAGGGGCGTACAGCGGCCGCCAGATCCGAAGGACGGGTGCCGCTCGACATCGACATAGTGATCGCAGACTCCACCGTGGTGCGTCCCAAAGACCATTCACTCTACTTCTTCCGGCGCGGCTACGAAGAAATCTGCAAATAATCCCGGAATAGTTAGGGATTACGGGATTTTTTCGCTAACTTTGCCGACTCAAAGCGCTTTGATTGAAAATGAGAAAATTCCTTTTCCTCTTCCCGATGCTTGCCCTGTTGATTCTGGGTGGCTGCGGCGAGTACAACAAGATGCTCAAGAGCAAGGACGCCGACCTCAAGTTCGAGTACGCGAAGAAATGCTACGACCAGGGCAAATACCTTCAGGCCGTAACTCTGCTCGGCGACGTCATCACCCCTCTCCGCGGAGGCCCCAAGGGTGAGGAGGCACTGTATCTGCTCGGGATGTCGTACTACCAGAACAAAGACTACCTCAACTCCGGAGTCTACTTCAAGACATATTACGGCCGTTACCCCAAGGGACAGTTTGCCGAGCAGGCACGCTTCTATTCCGGCTACGGCTATTACCTCGACTCACCCGAGGCACAGCTTGACCAGAGCTCCACAATCAAAGCAATCGAAGAGCTCCAGGCCTTTATCGACTACTTTCCGCGCTCGGAAAAAGTGAACATGGCCCAGAACGCGATTTTCGAGCTTCAGGACAAGCTCACCCTCAAGGAGCTGCAGAACGCACAGCTCTACTATAACCTCGGCAACTTCCTCGGCAACAACTACCGCTCCGCGATAATCACTTCCGAGAACGCCCTGAAGACCTACCCCTATTCGCGCTACCGCGAGGACTTCGAGCTGCTTATCCTAAAGTCGAAATTCCAGGAAGCCAGAAACTCGGTCGAAGAGAAGAAGGAGGACCGCTTCCGCGATGTGATCGACGAGTACTTCTCGTTTGTCAATAATTTCCCGGAATCNAAAAACCTTAAGGAGGCAGAAACCATTTACAATATAGCCCGCCATCACGTCAGGGACTGACAGCGCCGCCCTTATCCCGGACGCNCCCATCTCCGTCAGCCCTCCGACTCCACNGCCTAAGGGCCTCTGACATAAATCAAGAATACTCCAAAATTATTGAATATAAGATATGGATTACAAAAAGACTAATGCTCCGCTCACCACGGTGACCCGCGACATGATCGCCATGGCAGAGCAGACCGGCAACGTCTACGAGACCGTGTGCATCATCGGTAAAAGAGCCAACCAGATAAGCCTTGACCTCAAGAAGGAGCTTGAAAAGAAACTCCAGGAATTCGCCACGGCGTCGACCGACAACATGGAAGAGGTGTCGGAGAACCGCGAGCAGATCGAGATCTCACGCTTCTACGAAAAGCTCCCCAAACCGACTCTGATNGCCACTCAGGAATACATCGAGCACAAGCTCTATTTCTCGAATCCGCTCAAGGAGAAGGACCATCTGAGAGACTGATTCTCACGGATGCCNACCGNCTCCCTATTACCGGCGGCTTGAAACGTTGCTTGTAAACCATTNAACCCGCGGCCGTACACATTCCGTACGCCGCGGGTTTGACGCTGATATAACCCTTATCCCNCCTCCGGCATAAAGTGAAGATCCATATATTCAATATCGACTCCGATTATTCCCTGGCCGACTTCTCACCNCTATACACGCCGCCGAAGCGNATCGTGGACCTGCGGCGCGAGATGGCCCTTACCCCTCTGCGCTGGGCCGGGCCGGCCGATAAGGTGCTCCTTTTGGACGCCGCCGCCGGCGAGCCTCTCCCCCATCCGTCGGCGGTGAGTCTCGACGGGCTTCCACGGATTCTCGCCGCGCACCCCGACGCCGTATTCGAGCCTTGGGGATGGGCTCCCTCACTGAAGCAGACTCTCCTGCGNGCCGGTNTGCCGGAGGCNATGCTTCCGTCAGACAGACGCCTGGAGGAGATACGCCGCCTCTCGCACCGGCGCACGACCATCCCCTTCAACTCNGCCCTCGACGGTGCGCTGACGGCACATGGCTTCGACAGCAGGCATCTTTCCGGGGTGCCGCTGGAGTTTTTCAATGTGGAGGAGGCCATGGACTGGGCCGAGCGCAACCGTCCTGCATTCTTCAAGGCCCCCTGGAGCAGTTCGGGACGCGGAATACTTTTCACCGACACCGTCACCACGAAGCAGACGGAAGAGTGGCTGCGGGGCATTATCCGCCGTCAGGGAAGCGTGATGGCGGAAAGGCCTTTTCCAAAACGCCTTGACTGCGCCACCGAATGGAGGGTGACCGACAGCGGGGCGGAGTTTATGGGTGTATCGGTATTCGAGGCCTCGCGGCGCGGCAAATACCATTTCAATTTGGAGGATAATCAGGAAGCGCTGATGGAGCGCATCCGTGCAGCTGCCCCCGACTTCGGCCCGGAGTACATAGAATGTCAGCGCGAGGCCCTTGAAAAGGTCATAGGGGGAGCCCGGTGCCCCAATGCGGCCTACCGGGGCTTTGTGGGGATAGATATGGTGATCTCACCCGACGGCGCGATCCACGGTGGAATAGAGCTGAATTTCCGGCGCACAATGGGGATGGCTTCCCTGACGGATGATTCCCGCCCCACGGTGGTGGTGCTCGGCTCCGGAAATGTCGGCACCCATCTTCACGAGGCATTCAAGCGCGCCGGAATCAGCGCCNTCCTCATCCCGGCCCGTGAATACGGCGGAGCGGAGCTTGAGGCGGACTCCGTGATAATTTGCGTGCGCGATTCCGACATTAAGGCGCTTGCGTCGAGACTGAGGCCGGCGCCGGGCACGATTGTGGCTCATACGTCGGGAAGCATCGGCATCGATGCGCTGCAGGGGCTGTTGAAAACCGGATTCCCGGTCGGCGTGTTCTATCCTTTGCAGACATTCTCCCGCGATGTCGGCATGGATTACAGTGACATCCCCTTTCTTATCGAGGGGAGTGACCGCAATGCCGTGGAGAGNCTTGTGAGTCTGGCGAAGCGTGTCAGCGGCAATGTCATGGAGGCCGACTCAAGGGTGCGGAGCGAGTATCATNTCGCGGCGGTGGTGGCCTGCAATTTCGCCAATCATCTCTGGAGCCTGGCCGACGGTTATCTTGCGTCAAGAGGACTCCCCTTCAGCATGCTTCATCCACTTCTGCGGCAGACCCTCGACAAGGCCCTGACCGTCAGTCCCCGCGAAGCGCAGACCGGCCCGGCCCGGCGCGGCGACCGGAATGTGCTCGACTCCCATATGCGGCGCCTTTCCGGCTCCGGTGCGCCACTCGCTGAAATCTATGGTCTCCTCTCGGAATCCATCCTCCGGGAATACGAGGATGCGAAAAGTGGAGCCGATGGCCGGGAAGATGACGACCCCACAGGGGAAGCCGATGGCCGGAAACTGAAATCCGAATCTTGAAAAATTTTACATAAATGAGTAAACTATCAAAAGACGTAAGCCGGATAAAGGGGTTCGTGTTCGATGTCGACGGAGTGCTGTCGGCCACCACCCTACGGATTGACGACGACGGACAGCCGATACGCACCACCAACCTCAAGGACGGCTATGCCATACGTGTGGCCCTCGATGCCGGGTATAAAATCGCCATCATCACCGGAGGGAAGACGGAAGCGGTGGTGCGTCGATACAATCTGCTCGGTGTGACCGACGTCTACAACGGCGTGTCGAAGAAACTGCCGCGACTTCAGGAATGGCTGCTCGACAACGGACTGACCCCCGAAGAAATCGCCTATATGGGCGANGACATACCCGACCTGCCCTGCCTGCGGACAGCCGGTCTGGCGGCGGCCCCCTACGATGCCTCTTCCGAAGTGCTGCAGACGGCCGATTTCATCTCCAAGCATACGGGAGGCTACGGTTGCGTGCGCGACCTGATTGAATCCGTGCTCCGCGCCCAGGAACGCTGGGACACCACCACCAAGGCGGTGGGCGCCTGATTTTCCGGTCCAGGGGCGCATTGTCCCTACCACCTCATTACCCCACATTTAAACACCCCACATATCCATGCTTGCCAATCTCGAAAAATACAATATCCTCTTAGGGAGCAAGTCNCCGCGCCGGCGTGAGCTGCTGCAGTTGCTCCGNATACCGTTCAAAGTGCTTACGCTGTCGAATGTCGATGAGACGTATCCTGAAGGGAGCCGTCCGCTGTCGGTGCCTCAGTATCTCTCCGGCATAAAAGCCGACGCCTACCTGCAGCATCTCCACGACAATGAGATGATCATCACGGCCGATACGCTCGTGATCCTCGGCGACCGTATTTTCGGCAAGCCCCAAAATCCCGCCGAGGCAGTGCGGATGCTCCTCGACCTCAGCGACCATACCCATCAGGTGGCCACCGGCGTGACCATCGCCACGCAGTCAAGGCGCACGTCGTTCACCACAGTCACCGATGTCACTTTCGGCCACATCAGCGAGGATGAGGCCCGTTATTACGTGGACTGCTTCTCACCGCTCGACAAGGCCGGAGCCTACGGCATACAGGAATGGATCGGCGGGGTGGCCGTAGAGCGCATCGACGGCAGTTTCTACAATGTGATGGGACTCCCCATCCATCAGCTCTACCGTGAGCTGCGCGCCTTCTGACGGCGCGTCCACCGACCCTTTATCCGTCAACCACAGAAGACTCCCATGGATACAGCCAACAGTAAGACAGGCACCACCGACAGGATGCGCACCACCGACAGGAAGGCAAACACCACCGAGAGGAAGATGGAAGGCTACCCTATCGGCCAGCAGGATTTCAGCAAGATCCGCGAATCCAACTGCATCTACGTCGATAAGACAATGTATATCGAGAGNATACTGAGGCAGAAAAGCCAGTATCTCTTTCTGGCGCGTCCGCGACGTTTCGGAAAGAGCCTTTTCCTCTCAACCCTNCGCTATTTCTTCGAAGGGCGCCGCGAGCTCTTCAAGGGCCTCTACATCGACTCCTACGCCTGGGGCTGGAAGGAGTATCCCGTGCTGTACCTCGACCTGAATCCACTGCAATATGAAGAAACCGGATTGCTGGACTCGCATCTCGACAATTGCTTTCANATCTGGGAAGACAGGTATGGTGTGGAGTTCCACAGCGACAATCTTTCCATCCGATTCCGCAACATCATTGCGGCAGCCCATAAAAAGACCGGGNGCGAGGTCGTGATCCTTATTGACGAATACGACAAGCCTCTTGTGGGGAATCTCAATGACGAAGGGCTTTTCGGGCATTACCGCACCAGACTTTCATCCATTTATTCCAATCTGAAGAGTTCGGCTGAACACATCAAGCTTGCATTCCTGACAGGTGTGAGCAGGTTCAGCAAATTAAGTGTATTCTCAGACCTCAATAACCTCAACGACATAACCTTTGATGATGAATACGCCGATATCTGCGGAATAACCGAACAGCAGCTCTTCGACTACTTTACTGAAGGCATCAGGAAACTGGCTGAAACCGAGGATGTGTCGTATGAAGAGGCTTGCGGACTACTTAAAGTCAATTACGACGGCTACCGCTTCGCACGCAACGGAAGCGACATATACAATCCCTGGTCGGTGTTGTGCTGCATGGAGAAAAGCCGTATAGGTTCCTACTGGTCGGCCACCGGCATACCGAAACTCATAGCCGAATCGCTTCTCCTGTCGGAGGCGGATCTGGAGGAAAACCTGAATGCGGAATGTGACCTCGACACCCTCCAGGGGCTCGACCTTAAGAGTCCGGATTCCCTGGCTCTGCTCTATCAGACGGGCTACCTTACAATCAAATCCTACGATAAAGAGACTCANCTCTACCGTCTTGGATTGCCCAACAAGGAAGTCAGCAACGGTCTTTTCAAGTTCCTTCTCCCGCTATATATNTCGACAGCAGGCATCAAGCCCGAAATAGTCGTCTCCGACATAATCAAGCATATGCGTAGAGGCGAACCGCAAAAGATGATGGAGAGCATCGACGTCTTTCTCGCCGGCATCCCCTACGACATGAAGATGGAGGACGAGAACAACTTCCATAACGCCCTCTACATACTCCTGAAGCTGATCGGCGCCCAGGTCGATACGGAAGTACGCACTTCCGACGGAAGGATAGACCTCGTGGTGCAGACCTCACGCTTCATCTACATAATCGAGCTGAAATTCGACAGCGACCCGCAGACAGCCATTCGCCAGATTGAGGAAAAGCAGTACGCCCTCCCCTATCTCCGCGACACCCGGCGAATCTTCTGCATCGGCGCCAACTTCAATCCCGTGACACGACGCCTCGACGCGCCCGAAATTACGGAGTGGCCGTAAAGCTCCGAACCACATAAAACCGAGTATCCTCCGGCCAAAGGGATACTCCGATATTCCGCAGACAAAGGGAAAACCAATACTTTTCAGACAAGAGGAAATCCGATACCCAGCAGATAAAGGGAAAGCCCGATACCCAGCAGATAAAGGGAAAGCCCGATACGGTAATACCGGGTTTTCCCTTTGTCGCGTATTTTGTGGATTTTAGAAGCGTGATTTCTCGGTGTTGCCGGCTCCCGTGCCCTTATACCGGTCGCGGGTGGTGTTGAAGCGATACTGGAGGGAGAGCATCACCGAACGTCCGGGTGAGAAGTTTTTCTGCTGTATCTGAACGGCGTCGCCGCACAGGTGGAAGTCATTTCTAGCGGAGTCAAAAATATCCTTTGCCTCGACTGTCACGCTGAAAGCATCGCTGAAGAATCCTTTGTAAATCTTGGCGTTGACGTACCAGGGTGTATTCGTCAGACGTGTGTTGTTATCCCAGCCGCGGGTCATGAGCTGAGCATCGACGTTAAGCCAGATATCAAGAGGAAGATGAATCGCGTTCTGCCATTGGAACATGAATATCGGTGTGTTCATATCCATCGGCTCTCCATTTACAGGGAGCGTGAGCCATTGCTTCATCATGCCGGCATTCACTTTAGGCTGCCATACCCCGACCTGGAAATTACCTCCCACAAAGGCCTGGAAATAATGGCGGTGGTCGAGATTTGCCGTGCGTATGATGGTGGCCTCGCCGTCTGTGCCGTAAGGCTCGGTGATATGATACACTCCATCCTTGAAGTAGGTGTAAGAGAGTTGAGCGAAGAAGCGGCGCCATTGCACCATATACTCCANAGTCTGCAGCTTCGTCGGTTTCAGGTAGGGATTGCCGGTTTCATAAGTCAGGCGGTTGATATAGCTTACCGCACCGTCAAGATCCCCGTATCCGGGACGNACCGTCTTGCCTGTGTAGTTCAGGCCCATCATGACATTGCCGACACGTGTGGCTATATTGAGCGAGGGAAAGAGATTGTCGTAGGTCTTGCTCTGGTTTGCCTGAANCATCTCCATCTCATAATAGTCGAACTTTATATGCTCATAACGCAGACCTACGCCTATCATGAAGCGACCTAACCGCTGTCCTAATTCTGCAAATGCCGCTATATTACTCTCGTCCACACGGTTGGCGGCATCCGGAGTCTCAGGTATGTTGGCTGAGAAACGATTAGAGGTACGGGTATCGGTGTATTCCTGACCAGCCTGAATCTGACCGTTCCATAGAGGATATGTCAGCACAAGTTTCTCGGCAAACATACGGTTGCGGTTAGTGGATGCCGTGTTTACCTCGCGGTCATCTCCCATTTGGCTGAGCTCATTGTTGAATGTCAGTTCGCGACTCTTATACCATATGTAATCCGCATTGAAGTCAATGTTGAGACTGCCGACGATTCCGTTATAATATAGATTGGCATAGTGACGTGGAACAGCGGTAGTCTGATTGTGTACATCTGAGTTATAGATGTCGAGCAATGATCCGTCCCGCCATATCTCACTCGGTATTGAGCCGTCGGTGTGGTGGCGGTTCCAACTGTTCTGATAGTATGCCCCTATGCTGTGGCGATCGTTGATCATATATGAGAAGCCAAGCTTTCCGGTCATGTCATTATACGATTCCTTGCCGATTGTACTGACCATCTGACGATATGTGCCACCGGAGGTCGTGGTACTCATGTCGTTCAGGCGGTCAAAACGTGTATTTCCTCTCCACCAGCCATAGTTGGCGAATATCTCGAGTCCTCCCGTGCGGTATTTGAGATCAAGGGAGTTGCCGGTGCGGAAGTAATGCTGGAACCCGTTATCGGCGCGCAGTGTCCCGCTGAAGCCATCACCTTTGGGTGGTTTCGTGCGGATGCGTATTACCGACTTCACATCCGCCGCATAAGCGGCTCCGGGATTGGAGATGACCTCAACATTCTTGATGTCGGCGGAATTGAGTTGAGAGAGTTCCTGAAGGTCATTGACTTTTCGGCCATTGATATAGATGGCAGGTGTGCCTTTACCGAATACTTCAAGAGTGCCGCTGTTGTCCACGACCATCGGCACATGCACCAGGACATCGTTGGCAGTACCGGCGTTTGCAAGCGAACTACCCTCGACATCAGTGACTAATGCGTTGCCTTTCATCGTGGTGGCAGGACGTGTGGCTTTTACCACGACCTCTCCAAGCTCCACTGCAGCGGGACGGAGTGTAAGCACTCCCATGTCGCCGGATTGAGGTACAGTTGCGGTAAAAGACTCATACCCTACAAATGACACCTTAGCCGCCAGACTGCAGTCTGCATCCGTAGGTATGGAGAAGAGCCCTTCCGCATCGGATATACCTCCGGCTATGAATGTCGAGTCGCAGTAGAGCACCACGTTCGCATATTCAAGTGGCGCGTTGTTTTCGTCGAGGATACGCCCTTTTACGTCGCGGCTGAAAGCCGGGAGGACTGCAAGGACCGCAATCAGAAACGGGATAGCCTGAGTGGCTTGTGCCATTATCATAGCAATGGCGAGCATTACGATTTTCTTTTTCATGTGCGTCGTATTTTGAATTTCACGACGCAAAATTAGACCTAAAAGCATCTTAACGCCAAATATAAAAGTCTTAATACAAGAAATGCAACTCACTGACTATCAGCAGTTGCATTTCTTAAAAGCCTTAATATGGGCCTGTCGAGCCTTAATCGGCCTTAATCGGCCTTAATCGGCCTTAATCGGCGTTAACCGCCGCCCTCCTCCCTGAGGAAAGCGACTATATCCTGCTTCTCCGGTACTCCCAGTTTCTTCCGGATGGATGATTTGCGCACATATATGGTTGAGGCCGTCTGGCCTGTGATGACGCTTATTTCCTTGGTGGAAAAACCCGCCACCATAAGCGCTATTATCTGCTCTTCCTTCAGCGTGAGTGTTTCGCCCCATGCGGTATGGAGTTTAGTGTGGAATCCCGAATAAAGGGTGTCGATGAGTTCGAACACACTGGTCCAGTTGACAAGAGCGCCATCGGTATCACTTTCAATCGACGATATCCGGCGAAGCATCTCGCGGTTCTGCTCCGTCGGAGTCTCCGCCACCATCTTGATTATGCCGAGCTGCTGAAGCATGGCCCGGCGCAAGGCCTCATGCGTGCCGAGGCCGGCCTGTGGCTGAGAGGGCGCTGATTTCAGTTCGTCGACCATCTTCTGCAATGCTTCGGCGCGCTCCTCATTTTCCCGTTCACGCTGCCGGCGGCGGGTGATGATCCACGCAGCGGCTATCATTATAAGTACAGCGAAAATGGCGATGACGAGAATCACGACCGTCTTCCGCCCACTCTCCGCCTTCAGGGCCAACACACGGTTCTGTTCACGCAGCGCACCGCGTTCCGACTCCCACTGAGAGGCCTTTGCACGGTTGAACCGCTCGCTCTGGCGATTGTTCTGGCCGTTGATATGCATCAGCTTGATGCGTCCCGTCTGCTTGAAGTCGATGATGGCGTGGAGCAGATTGCTATAACTGCGGAAGTAGGCGTCGTCGCCACCCCTCAATCCGGAACCCAGACTGTCGGTAACGGCGAGATGGCGCGCCGCCATGCCGATATCCCCCCTGTTGAGGGCGTTCATGGTGTATTGGAAATAAAGCAGAGGGGCACCTCCGTTATCATCACCGGCTTTGCCAATTATCTCACTGATGAGCCTGTCGCTTTCACTGTCGCGCCCTGCTTCGGTAAGGAGCTGCGCGCGTTCCACCATGAATATGAATTCCTTTTCACTCCACCTCAGGCTTCGCGCCTGCGCTATGAGTTCATCAAGCAGAAGCAATGCCGAGTCTGTCTTTTCGGCGTACTCATACCCGGCCATAAGCACATACTTGGCCTCCATCTTTCTAATGACATCCTTTTCCATGGCATAGAGTCTTTTAGCCGGAGGAATTATCTGCGTCCCCTGATATTCGGCAGCGCCGAGCAATACCCTGGTCCTCAGCACGTCCACCATCAATGAGTCAGGCACGGCATCCAATGCCGCAAGCGAGTCAAGCATGGATATGGAGCCCGGCGTATCACCGGTCCAGAACCTGTACATGGCCAGGGCCACACCACTGCGCACCTCTCTCTCGATACCTTTTCCTCTGTAATATCCATGCGCAAACGTAATCAGCGAATCCCCGACCATCGACCTGTTGAGCGCCAGATGGGCGTAGGCCTTCAGGAAGTGGTATTTCGCCTTCAGGGAGTCAGTCTTAAGCTCTGAGGGATCAATCGTTTCCAGCACCGTCAGAGCACTGTCGCGGCTTACCCGCATAAGGCGCTCGGCCTGACCTATTTCCCTGTCAACCCTTGACGAAGGGTTCGAGCAGGAAGCAAGGACCAAGACCATCAACAGAATACTTATCGCTTTCTTCATAAATATATGCAATCTCAGGCTGTCAATCTACGGCAATACAGCGCCGTACACGCGACATGCCATGGAACCGCCGAATCCATTCCGACCGCAAAGTTATAATAGAATTTCAAATTCAATGACACCGCAACACCAAAAATCATATATATGCGCGGCAGAGGACTGATAAGAACGGCAGCGTATTGACGCAGAGAGGAGGATATGCCTTTACGGCATACCCTCCTCTTTCATATATGGAACCTGTCGGTGTGTGTCTTATTCGTTGCGGAATACGAGGTCGTCCCCCTTGCGGTCGATGACGATCGGATGAGCGTTATCGACCTTCTGAGCCAGGATATCCTTCGAGAGCTGGTTGAGCACCAGACGCTGGATGGTACGCTTCACGGGACGCGCACCGAACTCGGGATCATATCCGTCCTCGGCCAGAAGCTCAAGCGCGGGCTTGGTGATCTCCAGTTTCACGCCGTTGGAGGCCAGCATCTTCTGCACGCTCTTCACCTGGATATCCACGATCTTCTGGATATCATGCTTGTCGAGCGGGGTAAACATCACGGTCTCGTCGATACGGTTGAGGAACTCGGGACGGATAATCTGTTTCAGACGCTCCATCACGTCCTGCTTGGCGGTGGTGATCACCTCTTCCTTCTCCTCTTCGCTCTTTTCGGCGAAGCCCTGGAACTTCTCGCGTATCACTTCGGCACCCATGTTGGATGTCATGATGATGATCGTATTCTTGAAGTTGATGAAACGTCCCTTGTTGTCGGTGAGGCGTCCGTCGTCAAGCACCTGAAGGAGGATGTTGAATACATCCGGGTTGGCCTTCTCGATCTCATCGAAGAGCACCACGCTGTAGGGCTTGCGGCGCACGGCTTCCGTAAGCTGGCCGCCTTCATCATAACCCACATATCCCGGAGGCGCTCCGACGAGACGGCTCACGGAGTGCTTCTCCATGTACTCCGACATATCGATACGGGTCATCATGTCCTCGTCGTCAAACAGATATTCCGCCAGGGCCTTGGCCAGCTCGGTCTTACCCACACCGGTCGTGCCGAGGAAGATAAACGATCCTATCGGACGGCGCGGGTCATTGAGGCCGGCGCGCGAACGGCGCACTGCGTCGGAGACGGCGCGGATGGCATCGTCCTGACCCACTACGCGGCGGTGGAGCTCTTCCTCAAGATGGAGGAGCTTCTCCTTCTCGCTCTGGGCCATCTTCTTGACGGGTATTCCCGTCCAGCGGCTTACGATCTCGGCGATATCCTCGGCGTCGACTTCCTCCTTGATCATGGCGCCGTCGCCCTGGAGCTGCTTGAGGCGCTCCTGAATCTCGACGTTCTCATTCTCCTTCTCCTTAATCTTGGAGTAGCGTATCTCGGCCACCTTGGCGTAATCTCCCTCGCGCTCGGCACGCTCGGCCTCAAGCTTGAGCTGCTCGATATCCACCTTGTTCTGCTGAATCCGGTTGATTTCAGTCTTCTCGGCCTGCCATTTGGCCTTGAGGGACTTCTCGGTGTCGCGCAGGTTGGCGAGGTCTTCGTCGATTTCCTTGAGCTTGTAGTCGTTGCCTTCACGCTTAAGGGCCTCACGCTCGATTTCGAGCTGCATTATCTTACGCGACGCCTCGTCGAGGGCCTGCGGCATGGAGTCCATCTCCAGACGCAGCTTGGAGGCCGCCTCGTCGATGAGGTCGATGGCCTTGTCGGGGAGGAAGCGGTCGGTGATATAGCGCACGCTCAACTGCACGGAGGCTATGATGGCCTCGTCCATGATACGCACCTTATGGTGGTTCTCATAACGCTCCTTCAGGCCGCGGAGGATGGAGATGGCGGCCATCTCGTCAGGCTCGTCGACCATGACTTTCTGGAATCGGCGTTCGAGAGCCTTATCCTTTTCGAAGTATTTCTGGTACTCGTCAAGCGTAGTGGCTCCTATCGATCGGAGTTCGCCACGCGCCAATGCCGGTTTCAGGATATTGGCGGCGTCCATCGCGCCCTCTCCCTTGCCGGCTCCGACAAGAGTATGGATCTCATCGATGAAGAGGATTATCTCGCCGTCGCTCTGAGTCACCTCGTTGACGATGGCCTTCAGACGCTCCTCGAACTCACCCTTGTACTTGGCTCCGGCCACGAGCGCACCCATATCGAGCGAATAGATCTGCTTCGACTTAAGGTTCTCGGGCACGTCGCCGCGCACGATACGGTGGGCAAGGCCCTCGGCGATGGCCGTCTTACCCGTACCGGGCTCGCCGACGAGCATCGGGTTGTTCTTGCTGCGGCGCGAGAGAATCTGAAGCACGCGCCGGATCTCCTCGTCGCGGCCGATGACCGGATCGAGCTTGCCGGCGCGGGCGCGGTCGTTGAGGTTGATGGCGTATTTCGAGAGTGCCTGATATGATTCCTCTGCACTCTGGTCTTTTACTTTGTTGCCCTTGCGCAGGTCGTTGATCGCGGCTTCAAGTCCCTTTTCGGTCACGCCTGCGTCCTTAAGGATCTGGGATGCCTTGCACTTTGTGCGGAGGATACCCATGAGCATGGCTTCGACAGAGACGTATTCGTCGCCCATGGATTTCGAGAAGTCGATGGCCTTCTGCATGGCCTCGTTGGATTCACGGCTGAGGAATACATCGCCTCCACTCACCTTCGGGAGCGATGCGATCACCGTCTCTACGCCCTGCACCACTGTAGGCATTGCCACTCCGAGTTTCTGAAATACGAAATTCATTATTGTCTCGCTTTCAGAAATCATGGCCTTGAGAATATGTACAGGCTCAATCTGCTGCTGACCCGCCTGGCGGGTCAGGTCGATGGCCTTCTGCACAATCTCCTGCGATTTGATAGTGAAGTTATTAAAGTTCATAGTATGTTTAAGATTTTACTTATTTACATCAGTAATTTCCATCTTCCGGAGGCACGGCCCTCAGCGGTGCCTCTGTTAATCTAACAATCCTCCCGCACCGGTGGTTTATGACGTCGGCGAAGTTTTAGCATGTTCAGCGGGGCGTGTTCCCGGCCGCTTCCTTAGCGCGGAGTATTTCGATCCAGTAGTCGTCGGGATCGGCTATGAAATATATGCCCATGGAGGGATTCTCGAAGCATATCACCCCGTTTTTCTTATGCAGTTCATGGATCTCGTCGTAGTCCCCCTCATAGCGCAGGGCGAGATGGGATTCATTCTCTCCCAGCTCATAGGGGCCCTTATGGTCGCGCAGCCAGGTGAGTTCGAGGCGGAAGTCGTTGCCCGGCGAGGAAAGGTACTTGAGGATGAACGAGCCGTCGGCGGCACGCTTCTCCCCCACCTCGGTCAGCCCGAGGTTCTCCTTATAGAACTTAAGGGAGTTTTCGAGGTCCATCACATTGATGTTGAAATGGTCGAAGTGCATTTTGATGTCCATAACAGGGATTTTTCTTTGTTGGTTTGTTAATATAACATCCCCGGGAACTGAAAAGATTAATCCGGCTTTTCCGTCATCTTTTTGACTATTGCGAAATAATTGTTAACTTTGCGAAAGACATATACCTAAAAATTTAAGAACATGAGCAAACCCTACGTGCTTGGCATTGACATAGGCGGGACAAACACCGTATTCGGTATCGTGGACGCCCGCGGTCAT
Source organism: Bacteroides sp. (assembly GCA_014802425.1). GTDB lineage: Bacteria > Bacteroidota > Bacteroidia > Bacteroidales > Muribaculaceae > Lepagella. The sequence goes on along the minus strand of JAAVCH010000027.1, from coordinate 9,745 downwards.
GTAGTAGCCAGTGACTCCATCAAGACCAGAAAACACTCAAACTTCGACGACTACATCAAGGAGCTCCACACGGAAGCCATGCGTCTGCTGAAGAGCAACGACGCAGTCGACGAAATCCAGGGTATCGGCATCGGCGCCCCTAACGCCAATTACTATACAGGTGAAATCCAGAACGCACCCAACCTCCCCTGGGGCAACGGCAACCTGCCGCTGGCCGAGAAGGTGAGCATGGCCTTCAACGGCATCCCCGTGGCCGTGACCAACGACGCCAACGCCGCCGCCCTCGGCGAGATGACCTACGGCGCCGCCCGCGGCATGAAGGATTTCATCATGATCACGCTCGGCACAGGCGTCGGCTCGGGCATCGTCATCAACGGCCAGCTCGTCTACGGCCATGACGGTTTCGCCGGCGAACTCGGCCACGTCATCATGAAGCGCAACAACGGGCGCGTCTGCGGATGCGGCCGCACAGGCTGCCTTGAGGCATATTGCTCGGCTACCGGAGTGGCCCGCACTGCACGCGAATTCCTTGAACTCCGCTCCGACCCCAGCTCGCTCCGCAACCTCGACATCGAGAACATCACTTCGAAAGACGTGTATGACGCAGCCGTGGCCGGCGACAAGCTCGCAAAGGAGATATTCGAATATACCGGCACCATCCTGGGCGAGGCCCTCGCCGACATGGTGGCTTTCTCCAGCCCGCAGGCCATAGTGCTTTTCGGTGGCCTGGCAAAGAGCGGCGACCTCCTGCTCCGTCCGCTCCGCGAGACTTTCGAGAAGTCGCTCTTCCCCATCTTCCGAGGCAAGACCAAGATCATCCTTTCCGAGCTTAAAGAAAGCGATGCGGCCGTGCTCGGCGCTTCCGCCCTGGGCTGGGAGGCCAAGTTCCGCTACGAGGCTCCCGTGGCCTTCAACCAGACGGTGTCCTCCAACACTCCCATGGTCAGCGTGCCCGTCCCGAAGCCTGAATAAGCCACAGTCACCGACATTCCGGCCGCCTCCCCGCTGAGCGGCCTTCAAAGATAAAATCCCGGATTCTCACGAACCCGGGATTTCTTTTTTCAGGTGTGCCGGAACTGCTTCGTCGCACTCAGCATTCCGGCACACCACCGTTTTTAAGAGTATCTATACTAACCTATTGTGTGTGGATTTCCATGGATTACATTATATCGGGCACCATGTCAGCGCACCACGACCTTGAAGGTCTTGCCGCCTGCCTTGACCACATATATTCCGGCCGCCAGGCCACACTCGGTACGGGTAGAAGGAGAGTGAGCCGACATGACGAGACGGCCCGAGGCACTGTAGACCTCGCAGTCGACGGCTCCGTCGATGGCGAGTCCACCCTTGACGGCTGCCACAGTCACATTGTCGGCTTCAGCCGTGTCGACACCCGAAGTCTCGGGAGTCTCAAAGCGGGCCTGTGGGGAGTAGGCTGTCTCGCGGTCGTGAGAGCAGAAGGCCTTAACTTTCCAGATATAGGAGGAGTTCACTTCGAGTCCGGAGATGAGGGCCATGTTGGATTCAGTCGCCACATTGGTCCATTCGGTCACACTGCTCAGGCGATAGGCCACTTCGTAGCTGTCGGCCTCGGCCACTTTGTCCCATGTGAGGATCACGTAGTCGGAGCTCCAGAGGGTCTCGATGTCAGCACTGAGGTTCTCAGGGGCCGTCACTTCGGGATAGTCGGCGGTAGTGAACGTCACGGCGTCGCTCCATTCGCTGTAACCGTCGGACTCACCCTCTTCATTTACGAGGATGCCGCGCACGCGCACCGTGTACCCGGTGTTCGGGTTAAGCTTCTCGAGGGTATAGGAGGAAGCGCCGTTGACGCTTACCACTGAAGTGACATCGCTGCCGTCGGCCGTGCATTCAAGCTGATAGTCCTGCTGCTGCGACACCCAGGTGATGACGGCGGAGGAATCCGTAACCTTGCCTACGCTCACCTCCGGCACAGCCGGGAACTCGCCCTGAAGCACCGTGAAACGGTCAACAAACATTTCGGTGCCGAACGCAGCCACCGAGCAGGTCTTCCAGTAAAGCCTTACGAGCACATCCCCGCCACGGTAGTCGTTGAGGTCGGCGGCGATGCTTACGTAAGAATATGATTCCTCTTCGAGGGGATGCGATTCGGTGTCGTAGGCGGCAAGGTCGGTCCATGTCGCGCCGTTGTCGGCCGATACCTGGAGGGAGAGCACATCACCCTCGGCCCAGTCGTTGTAGGGGTCTTTGGCGAAGCGGTTGGCATACGTCATGATACAGTAGTCGAACCTGGCGATGAGATGACGGTCGTTGACCTTGACGGGGGCCGGGATGAGCCATGCCTGACGTCCGTTGACCGCATCGCCGGCATTTACACGCACCATCTGCTGGATGAGGTTGGTGCCCTGCGAGGGAGCCTGGGTGGCCCGGTCATAATAATACTGGTCGGTAAACGACAGGATACCGTTGTCGGCATCAGTCTCCGAAGTCTGCCATCCGCCGGGGACGCCGAAGCGCGGGAAGTTGTAGCTGTCGCCGTCGTAGGGAGCCTCTATTATGGTGGAGGTCACGGCGTACAGGGGATCGGAGGTGTTGGCGCCCGACTCGTTGCGGGTGTAGACGCCGACGTAGTATTCGGTAGAGGGATCAAGCGCATCGAGGGTGATTTCGCCGGCCTTGCCCACGTATGCCACCCTGCCACCGTCGGCGGGTGCGGCGACACCCTCCATCGGATAGGGATTCTCGTAGTCCTCCGGATATTCGAGCACGTCGCCCGCCTTCACATCGGCGGGGATGGTGCCGAAGAGGCCATGGTCGCCGTAAGTACTGCGCTCCACATAGGGGGTGTAGAGCACCACCACATCATTGTCCTGATCGTTTGACTCCACGTTTAATATTATTGTGTCGAGCACAGCCGACACCACTTCGACGCTCTTGGCGCCGCCGGGGAGTGTGCCTACCGAGCCTTTGAGGGGATTGGCCGTGTTGTAGACAGGTCCGTGGGAGCCTCTTGAGTTGAAGGCGTACACGATGAAGTCGTATTCCGTGTTGCCGTCAAGGGAGGAAACCTTGAAATTAGTGTCGGAGGACGCGAGAGCCACGAAACCGTCGCCGTAGGCGTCACCCTTGGCATAGACGGAGCCGTCGGCGGGAGCGGGAAGTTCCGCGCCACCCTTGGCGTATACCACGAGATAGGATTCAGCATCGTCAGAGGGAGTGAACTCTCCGGATATGGCGTCGGAAGTGGAGCTAAGTTCGAGGGCGGTGGGCTGGTGCTCCGGCATCACGCAGGCGCCGGGAGCGGTCCACACCACTGTCGAGCCGGCGGCCAGTGTGGAGGGATACTTGCTGTCGACCTGAGAGTTGAGCGACACTCCGAGCGCGCCGTAGCTGCCGGATGCGCAGATATAGTTACCGTTATGGCGCACGCCAAGATACAGCGGCAGATCGTCGCCGCCGAAGCCGGAAATATCGTTGAATGTCACTTCCACATTACCGTTTCCATAGAGGGACACCTGCACGTCGACCGGCACGCAATCGCCCCAGAACGAGGCGTCCATGCCGATCTGCTCGAACTGCACCACGAGACGCTGCGCGTCGCCGGTGCCGAGCACCTTGTACGACACCTTCGTAGCGTCGGTGTATTCATAGTTGAAACGGTTGCCGAAGCCCGTGACGGTGTAATCGCCCATATAGGTCATCCAGCGGAATTCCATTGAGGCGTTGTACTCCATCTCGCCGTTGCCAAGCATCACGTAGCCGGGAGCTCCGACGAGGAAGTTCTTGAATGTGGAGCCGCACATAGTGACGTCGAAACCGATGGAGTAGCCCTGCGCCTCGCCGCTGTCGGTCACGACACCCCCGGGCGTGAACACGTTGCGGGCCACACTTGTGTTGGCCAGTTCCATGCTTGAGTCATACACCACCGTCGCCCCTTCGAGGGCGGTATATGTGCCCTGCTTTTCGGACACCGAGTATCCGAGCACTTCCTGGGCGCCTGCCGGCAGACACACCGCCGCCACGCCGAGGAGTGAGAATATGTATCGTCTGTTCATAATTCAGTCATTTCAGATAGACAAATGCTTTCAGAGGGCGAATTTCACCGACTTCTCTCCCACTTTGGCCACATACAGGCCACCCGGCAGCGCCACCGGAGCCTTTCCGCCCGCAAACACGGCGGAGGCCACCCGGACGCCGGCCGCATCATAGAGCGTGGCAGTTGTGCCGTCGGCCACAGGAGCGCAGAGCGCCCGGCCGTCGAAGCAGAGAGTCCACGCTACGTCGGCCGCTACTTCCGATACTCCGCTATCGTCGGCTCCCAGGGTGCCGTCTTCGTTGAGCACCATCATCAGGAAGGTCTCATCCTTGTCATCGGCCGATGTGCCGCCGTCGCTCCAGTCCACGAGCCATGAGCCATCCTTGCCGTAGGGCTGCGACATCAGGCCGGCGCTCTTGCGGCCGGGACGGGAAAGATACACGTAGCTATCGGGCCATACGAATTCGCCTGAGGCGTCGAAGCGGGCGGCGAGGCAGCGCTGGTCGTAGTAGCTGTGGTAGGTCTGGAAGAAGGCGCAGGCTCCGTTGTCGTCGGCCTCGCAGAGACTTACGTAGCCAAGTGAGGCCTCATCGGTAAAGGGATAAAGCTCCTTTCCTTCATCCCCCCAGAGGCATTCCCCCTCAAGGGTGATTTTCTGCATCTGCATTCCCTGATAGGTCTGGGAACCGCTTGTGACGCGCCATACGGCATAGAAGCAGCTCGCATCCTCGGCGGCCACTACGGCCACGTTGAACTTACGCACGTCGGCATAGCTGAGCTTGCAGTCGGCCTCGTCGGATGCGCCGGCGAAACCAAGCTTTCCGTCGGGAGTGACGTAGCTCAGGTAGGCCCATTCTATCTGGGTGTTGGCGCGGTCGTCGCACCATGCCACGAGTACGCCGCCGTTGTTGGAGGGCTTCACGTCGACAAGCGTGTGCATCGGGATCGAGCCCCAGCCTCCACGGTAGATACGCACGTCGCTCCCCCACACGCTTTCGCCGTCGAAGTCCATCTTGCGGGCATAGAGCACCATCGAGGGGGTCTTGGCATAGACCATGATGAAGGTGTTGTCGCCCGAGTTGACGAGATAGGGATAGGAGGTCTCCTCCTTCGTGTCGGCCACCATGTCTTTCGGCCATTGCTGCTTGCCGTCGGCCGAAAGGCGCTGCATATGGATCCGCTGGGTCTCACCGTCGCCGAACTGGCTCCAGGCGAATACCGTGGAGTTGTCCTCCAGTGTCACGAACTTCATCGTGGCGGCGAACTGCGAGGGCTCCATCGGGTCGGAGACGGCCACTCCGTCTTCGCCCCAGAGGAAAGTGCCGTCGGGCGAAATCTTGTAGGCCGTGTATGAGCGGCGGTTGTCGGCAGAGTTGCGGCAGTCGATTACGGAAAGGATGAGATTGCCGTCGTTGTCGACCCCCATGTACTGGTTGACGACGGTGTACGACCAGTTGGCGTAGTCACTCACGAGCAGTCCCTCCTCCGGGAAACGGGGATTGCCTTCGGCATCGAAATACTGGATACGGTATTCGTAGACCACGTGTGAAGTGTCGTACTCGCTTTCAGCGTTGCGGAGGTTGGGATGATACACCATCGTCCATACGCCTCCGTCGGAAGTGGCCACCACATCGGTGGCATAGCTGTTGGTGCCGGTCGGGAACATCGCGGTCGGTTCATCGATTCCCGTACCCCAGCCCGCATAGGCTGAGGCTGAAATCCCGATGAGGGATGCAAGGAGTAAGGTTTTCTTCATTCTCGATTGTAATTTTGTGGTTTTCTTATTATAATGATCAGGTTGTAATGGGAGCGGTCATTTTATTATCTTGGTGTACACGGCATTGCCCGAGGCATCGGTGCTGCGGCGGATAAGCACGCCGGACGCCTCCTCTCCGACACGGCGTCCGGAGAGGTCGAAGTATGCGTCGGTTCCGCCGCAGGGGTCGGCTCCGGTAAGGGTGACGCCGTCGGTGTCTACGGCGCGGAAGAACTGCCGGAGTCCGTAGCCGCGTATTTCACGGTACTGACCCACCTGCTTGCCTTCCTTGTCGTAAAGCTTCACATATCCGGCCGGAGCCACCACGCCGTCGCCCCATGCGTCGGTCACCTCAAGGCAATACACCTCGCCCGGAACGAGCTGCACGTGATTCTCATATTCCTCAACCACCCCTTCGGCGTAGGGACCGAACTCGGCCACTGTCTCTCCGTCTGTGTCGAGGATGCGCCAGGCATTGTCGGCGGCATGCGAGTCGGTCTTTATCCTGAGCGTCAGGTCAGCCGGAAACGAGCCTATCTCGTTGAACGAACCGCGTACCGACGGACTCTCCACCTCCTGGCCGTTGACCTTCATCATGCGGATTATATAGGAGTTGTTCTCCTCATCCACGGCACCGGCCCATGAGCCGTCAAGCGGAATCTTCACCACCTGAGCCGAATGGCCGGGAATCGAGCCGGACCATACCACGGTCTGCTTATCGCCGTTGAGCGTGAGGTCGAACGATACGTTCTCCACCTCCACTCCGCCATGGTTGTAGACCATCATATCCACATAGTCGAAGGCGTAGTTGCTGCCGATGGCTATCGGGGCCGCCTTTGCCTCCACACTCAATGAGGGGATGAAATCGGGATGATGGAGATGCTCCTCGGTGACCTGCGCCACTTCGCCTTCACCTTCCGTGACGAACACCATGAGCGACATGTTGACCGGATCGGTCGCCACTCCCTTGAAGTCGGCCGGCATGATGTAGGTGTATGTCTTGGTGAAGTATTCACCCTCACCCTTGGCGTCGAGGGTGTCGCCGAAGTCGGCCGAGCTGAGCCGGTCACGCAACATATGGCGGTGAGGATACTCCACTCCGAGCTGGCCTCCGCTCTGGGGGCCGAGAATCTCGCTCTGCAGGAGAAAAACGTTGAGACGCGGATCTGACATGGCGGAGGTGAAATAGCCCTCCACTTCCAGGGTCAGCGTGCGCGATGCCGGATCATATTCCGATGAGGTCCAGAGATTGACAGGGGATGTACGGGCAAGCACTCCCCTGCAGAAGTCGCCCCATGACGTGCGGCTTGCAGGCCCGCTCGACCGGTTGACTACTCCGCAGGGATAATACGGTATCTCGAAATAGGTGTTGAGCATCTCGCCCAGTTCGGTGGTGAAGTCGGGTTCGGTGCCCTTGGCATCGGCGTAGCTTCCGGCGTGTATGGCAACCGAATAGACGTCGCCGGGATGGAGGCCCATCAGCTGGGCAGCCACCGCGTGGCCGTCGGGGCAGTTGGGGCAATGTATGCCCGTGTACTCTTCTATAAGGGCACGCGAGGGCTCGGGGGCGGTGCCGACGTTCCACGCGGAAAGAGCGAGCGGACTTACTGCCAGACAAAGTGAAAGGATGTTCTTATTCATAAGACACTATATACTCAATAAAATTACAATTTGTCGCCATTCCAATCGATACGACTCTTTACGAGGGGTACGATTATCGTCAGTCATGACTTTTAGACTAATTTTCCTCTTTTTTACCGACCCTCAAAATTAAACATTTTTTATGAGTCTGCAAATCTTTTTTGACTTTATTTGCGTTTTAGGTTCTATTTTCATACGCACGCGCGGTATTATACATTGGAAAATCTATAAAAATTGTTTACCTTTGTGAATATTTTTATCTAACAACCCCTGACACATGTCATACCGACTCTCCGGCCCAAGGGCCTTTATCCTCCTGCCTCTCCTCCTCCTGATCCTTTCCGCCTGTTCGGGCGGCGACGAAATGCGTCTCCCCTCTGAAGCACGTTCCTTCATGCTGGAGCGGCTGAAGGATGAGACTTTCCCGACCGCCCGCGAAGCCTATCTTACCCTTGACTCACTGCAGATCACCCCATCGACGACTCCGGCGGATGTCTACAACGTGGTCAATTCCACGACTTTCAACATCTACCACAGCGGCCACACTTCACTGGCGCTCGCACTGCACACCGGCCTGCTCGACATCCTTGAGGAGAGCCACAGCCGCACCGTAGCCGACGACCGCGAGATGCTTAACCTCTATGTGCGCATAGGAGCCTCGTTCAGTGAATCGGGAATGTATACCGTGGCCCTCGCGTTCTATTCAAAGGGCCTCGACTTCTGCAAGACCCATGAGGGCTTCGACAGCTTCGAATCGCGCTTCTACAACAACATCGGCATCCTTTACGCCCAAGCCGAGATGTACGCCAAGGCGCTTGAGTACTTCCAGAAGTCGCTTGAATTGAACCTGCGCACCGACAGTAAGACCGAAATCTACCTGAACTACCTCAATTTCACCGAAATATACCTAAAGCAAAACAACCTAAAGGCAGCTCAGGAATCCATCCGTAAAGGAATGGAGTACATCGGAGCCGACCACCGCGACATCTCGCTCGCGCAGATGCGCATGCAGCAGGGCGAAATCGATATGCGCCTTAAAAAATACGACTCCGCCGCGATATATTTAGACGACGCCCTCAATCTCTTCAAGAAGGAGGAGTTCTCATCCGGCATAGTCGACACGTACCTGTGCCTCGGACGCCTGTATCTGGCCCAAAATCTCCCGGACTCCACCATCGCCACCGCACGGCGGGCCATCCGCATAAGCCGTTTCTCCGAACAGGCGGATCCCATGAAGAATGCCTATGTATTGATTTCACAGGGCTACGTAAAGCAGGGTGCCGACCTGCAGGCCATCAGCGCCGTCCAGGAAGCGCTGAGCATTCAGGACTCCCTTATTGTGGCCGAGCACCGCAAGCGTCTTGAGGATTGGGAAACGGTGGGCAACAAAGCGTTTACCCAGATTGCCGGCAATACCCCCACGGAGACAAACGCCGCGATCTACATGATCATCGCTTTCATTCTGCTCGGAGGCATGATCGCCCTCACCTACTACAATCTGCATCACCGCACTTCGCCCGCGCCCGAATCATTACATGCCGGCGATGAGGAATTCCTTAAGGATAAGCTCCAACGCACCGACCGCAAGCTGCAGTCGCTCACCCTCCACAAGCGCGAGCACACCAAGCAGATGGAATCCCTTACCTCCGAGCTCCGCTCCATTGTGAGCGACCATACGCTCTCCGATGAAGAACGCCGCCGGCGTCTCAACGACGTGCTCTCCGAGCTCGACCAGCTCCGCGCCGTGCTCCAGGACAAGTAAAGCCGCCACCCGCTCACATATGGCCTTTACCTAAATATATAAAGAATATTCAAAGCCTGTACAGACAAAATAGGGAGGCTGTGTCGTAATTCAGGATTACGGTGCAGCCTCTCTTCTTTGAGCATTGAGGTTTGGATATTTTTCAGACAACCGATTTTCTAGGAGGTCTTTTTAGCCGGAGTAGCCTTACTGATAACAACAGGAGTCATCAACAATGACGGCTTCGGATAAATTTTGGCCATCAGCATAGGCATATAGCCATGTTGCTGCCGGATTGCTCCTCACCAGCCCCCGTTTCCTCGTCCGGCTATAACACAAAATTTATGTTTATGAGTTAAATTACAAAATTTTTAATTAACTTTACTCGTCACTTCTGAGGCAGGCTGCCCTCAGACACACTCTATGAAACATTACCTCATCAATTACAACCCATCTTCTTTTATATTAAATAAGTAGTCAATAAAAATTAATGTACATATGTTGGCACGTTTTTTGCATGACATCAAGGTAAGATACAGCTATGAGAATCACAGAAGTAAAACTTACCAAGAAACAGCGAGTGGAGTTG
>JAAVCH010000026.1 GCA_014802425.1 Bacteroides sp. | reverse complement strand
TTCGCTTGCGGGCCGCCGCCTCAGTGGCGTTGTTTCCCGTTTGCGGTTGCAAAGTTACAACATTTTTCAGCCGCCCGCAAGAGGCACCGCGAACAAAATCGAATTTTATTTGTTTTTTCAAACTAAAATATTGATTATCAGTAGCCAAAAAATATGTAAATGAACGTTAACGAATGTAAATCACGTACTGCGGAACTATGCTGTACAGCATCACCCCCTCTGAAAAAACAGGAGTAATCCATGAAAAAAGCATGATGGACTTATGAAAACAGGGGTCTGCGGCGTGCGCAGGCCCCTGTTTTTTTATGAATCGGAGGTCAAAAATCGAAAAAATGAGGGAGAAGAGGAAGAGAGAAGAGGGAAAAGGAGAAGTCTGAGGACTCAGTCGAGCGTGCGGATTGCCGTTTACCTGAGCTTCAGCATGGTGCCCGGCGCCGGAGTGGCAGCCGTGGTGATAAAGTTGAGCTGGCAAAGACGGTATATGCTGATACCGGCTTTTGACGCGATTCCCTGCAATGTATCGCCAGCACGCACTACATAAGTGGATTTTCCTGCCAGTGGCGGTGTGGGCTTCGGCGTGAATCCGTCCGACGACTCGGCCATGCCATTCGTCGGCATACCGGTGCCATAGGTCGGCGTCATCCCCATAAAAGTGGCTTTGCCACGATTCATCACCTTGCCCCCTGCGAAATCAAATACAGTGGTGGGATCGACAGCATTTCCCATTACACGTGTTTCGAAATGAAGATGCGGTCCGGTGGAATTACCCGTGTTGCCGCTCAAAGCTATCGGCTGGTCCTGACTGACACTCTGCCCCGGCGCCACCAATGAAGCCGTAAGGTGGGCATAGCGTGTCTCAAGTCCGTTGTCGTGCTTTATCACTATGTAATGACCGTAGCCTCCGGCTTCGTAGTTTACACGGTCCACTTTTCCGGGGAGCGGCACCCGCACCGTGTCGCCGACATTCATGGCTATGTCTATGCCCTTATGCATGCGGCCGAATTTCGGACGATAGCCGAACTTTGAAGTAATGCGCCCCCATTGCGGAGCGAGGTAGATGCCCCCGCTCCAGGCCGGCGACGACGAGCCGAACCCGAATTTGGCCGAGGCATCCCATGATCCCACCGCATAATATGAATTTGACGAATAGGCCGTTTCAACGGCTGCCAGCGCCCCCGCCAATGCGCCTGACGCGCTCCCGGACTCGGACAAAAGATAATCAAGGGCACTACTCCCCTCCCCTCTTACATAATCAAGAGCGGAGACTCCGGAAGAAGACTGCGCGGAGGGACTAACATAATCCAAAGCCGACTGCTTCGATGTCCGCTGCCCGGATACGACATAGTCGAGAGCCGACTGCCGCGCCGCAGAGCCCGGCGCGCCGACATAGTCGAGCGCCCCGAATAGGTTACCCTGGCCATAGACGGAAGTCCATGCCAGGGTAACTGATACGAGCAATATGAGGTATGTGTTCGGTCTAATTCTCATTTTTCTTTTTAGAAGCATCTTCATCGAGGTCATTCGCGGCGGGAACCACATCGGCGCGTTCCTGACCGGCCATCTTTTCCCTGTGCTCTTCAATCATGGGCTTAAGGAAGAGAAGCCAGACGGCGCAGGCCACGAACGCAAGGAATGTGAAGCCCACCAGAATCAGAGCCTTCGAAGGCTTGGAGGGCTTGATGGGCACTGTGGCCGGAGAGAGCACGGCAAACACCGGAGTGTTCTCCTGCACCTTCGCCTGAGCGCGCTGCACCTGCATTGTGGTGGAGCTATAGAGATTGAACGCCACGGTGGCCTCATTCTCCAGACGGTCGCGCTCGATCTGAGCCGAACGGAAGGCTATCCCCTGATTACGGTCGATATAGTTGGCCAGTATCTGCTGCGCCTTATAGTACTTCTGCTGCGCCTCGTCGTTGAGCAACTCGGCATATGCGAGATCCTGCCGGGCCTTATCGGTACGATAGAGGGTAATGAATTCCTTCAGACGGTTGACCACCGTGTCGGCCAGCATACCGCTGACAAGGGGATCCTGCATCCTCACGCTCACTGTGACAACCGATGTCTTGGCGTCCACCGTAGCCACGATACGTTCCTTAAGCGCCTTCACCAGCCCGTCCTCCTTCTTCGTAAGGCGGAAATTGTCAAGATGATGGTCAGGATCCTCCGGTTCGGAGGGAGTGAGCATACCGATCAGCTTGAACGGCAGACCCATCACTACGCTCCACCAGGGACGTCTGGTATCCTCGGCTATATATTGGGAAAGAGGCATCTTGACACCACCTTCCTTAAGTTCGACCTCCACGTCGAAGAGACTGGTAAGGAAGGGGACGGAGCTGACCACATCCGGGTACAGCATCGGGTAGACCGCGTCAGCCCCGGCACTTGAGCCGGTCGATATGCCGGCAATCGAGGCAAGCGCTCCGAGGCTGCCTGCGCTCTTACTGGAATCACCTATCTCAGGAGCCAGCTTCACCTCGGAGGTGTACTCCTTCGGTATGCTGAACGCCACGATTATACCTACCACAGCACCTATGGCGCACCACTTGATGACCTTCTTCCGGTTTTTCCAAAGGGTGGAGACCAGCTCAAGCAGGTCGATCGAGCCTTCGTCCTCAGCGAAGGCGGAAGTATTGTTTTCTTCAGTCATGACGGTATTATTTCTTGAAGATGCTGGTGATGGTGGCGCCCAACGCGGCCACTGACGAGAAGCTTGTGGCGAATGCCATTATCTTGCTCCAGTCCGTGCCGTCTCTCTGCGGTTTGGACGGGATGATGATCTGGCATCCCGGCTCGATGGGGGTATTTCTCTTGGCCCGCGCCACGGTACCGTTCATATACACTACGAACGCCTTACCCTTCTTGGCAGTCTGGCCATAGCCTCCGGCCATGTCGACATAATACTTAAACTTCATTCCGGGCTTGTAGATTACGGTATTGGGGAACATCACGTCGCCCGAGATCTTGACCGTACTCTGCTCCTGAGGCACAAACAGCTGGTCGCCGGGCTGGAGCACCAGGTCGTCGGCCGAACCGGGATAGGCAAGCGCTTTTTCGAGGTCGATGCCCACATTGTACCAACGCGAGATGTCAATCTTGGAAAGGGCGATGGAGTCACCCTGGCTGCCGCTGTTCTGCTGCGCCAGACGCAGGGCCTCGGCCCTCGCGCTGTACTCGTCGTCGGTAAGACGGCGTCCCATATGCGCGCCCTTCACATATGCCGCCTCCAGCAGGCCGCCGGCACGGCGCACAAGGTCGGAGATGCGTTCATTACGCTTTTCGAGCACATATGTGCCGCCGAACAGCACCTCCCCTCCTATGCTTACCATCTGCTGTGTGGAATATCCCGGACTGGTGCGCACGTCCACATGGTCGTAAGGCTCAAGCACGAATCCCTCACCGTTGCCAACGCCCAGACCGTTCTCCACAGAAAGGGTATATATCCGGGCAAGCTGCATCGTGGCCTCCGTGGAAGTGGGATCGACAATGCGGCGGGCCACTTCCACACGTACCGTAGAGGCGCCCATGGCAAGGCCGCCGGCCTGCATGATGAGGTCCTCGACGGTGGTGTTGTCGGCAAAGGGATATGTGCCGGGACGGGCCACCTGGCCCGTGATGGACAGAGCGCCACGGATCTGAAGCTCGTGGATGCTGGAAATGACTATCATGTCGTTGCGCTTGAGCTCCACATCGGGACGTGTGCCGTTGAGGATGCCCTTGAGGTCGAGAGGCATAATCTCAAGCTGGAGCTCCGGGCCTTCGCGGTAAAGGAGGATACGGTCGGCATATGCGTCCTCGGTAAGGCCGTCAGCCTTACGTACGAGGTCGCCCACGGTGCGCAGGTTGTCGCTTATGGCGAACATACCCGGACGGTAGACGGCGCCCTTGAGCTCCACGCGGTTGGAATAACGGTCGAGAATCGTTCCCACCGTAATGAGGTCGCCATCCACAAGGCGGTAGGAAGAGAATTCACCCTTGTCGATGTTGAAGAGCTCGCTCTCCGTACCCGAACGGCGCGCCAGACGCACCATTCCGGAGTAAGCGTCGCCGGTCATGCCGCCGGCGAACTCAAGGAGGTCGTCGATGGTCTCGCCGGGCTTGATTTCATAATACATGGGGCGCTTCACGTTACCCTCCACACTCACGAGCTGGTCGTAGGGGGGCACGATGATCACGTCCCCCTCCTGCAGGCGGATATTGCCCGAGGTCTTACCTTCGAAGAGGTACTCGTAGATGTCGATGCCGGCGATTTTACGGCCGTTGCGTAGCACCTGGATGTTACGCAGCGTACCGAGGTCGTTGATGCCGCCGGCGCGGTAAAGGGCATGGAACACAGATGAGAAGGGCGACATCCTGAATGTGCCGGGTGTCGACACCTCGCCGAGTATATCCACCTGAATGGAGCGCACCTGGCCGAGAGTGACCTGAATGTCGGTCTCGGAGTCGTCCATACCGGCATACTTACGGGCGAACGTCGACTTTATATGCCTGTTGGCATCGGCGATAGTCATGCCGTTGAGATAGACGGGGCCGATCTGGGATATCATGATGCTCCCCTCGGGGGAGATGGTCTGCCGGAGATGGTCTTCCGAAGTGCCCCAGATATCGATCACCACCTCGTCGCCGGGACCGAGACGGTAGTTCTGCGGAGTGGCGAGATTGTCGGAAGGCTCGAAAGTGAGCGACCTGGAATTGAATACCTGATGGCCGAACACCTGGCGGGCCGACACCGTATGGTTGTCGCCCATGTCGACCTGACGCCCGATATCGTCCATCTGGGCTTCGGTGACATCGTCGGAGGCATCATGCCGGCGCTCGGTCTCGGCGGCTTTTATCGACATGTCGGTGACGGCTGTCTCCGAGGTTTCCTGAGCCTCAAGAGTGGCCTTGATGCGCTGTGCCTGTTCGGGAGTGACACCACGGGCCATTAGCTCGCGGCCGATCTGCTGCTCGGACTTACCGGCTGCACTGGCCTGTTTGATGTACTGTATGACCTGCTGGTCAGTCAAGGCCGACGCGATCATCGCGGCGCCCAGAAATAACGACAGGAGAATACCTCTGATATTCATTTGAAATAGTAGTATGGATGTGTCTGAAAATAGCTAGTTGAGGGCGGACATACCCCGACCTAAACTGAAAACGTACAAAATTAATAAAAATTACGGCCCTAATCAAAACCGGATATAAAAAACAGCCGGCTGCTGAGAGGCCGGCTGTTCGGAATAAGTTCTGCTACGTCGATTAGATCAGGTCGATAAGAATTTTTTAGTTTCTATAGTCTTTCAATAATTCGCGAAGCATCTTGCGGGTGTTGAAGATGCGGGCCTTGACAGTGCCCAGGGGCATGCCGAGCTTTTCTGCAATCTCCTCATACTTGTATCCTGCAACGTGCATGTTGAACGGCTCGCGCTGTTCAGGCGGGAATTTCGCGATAATCGCAGAAATCTCCTTGCAGGCATGCGCTCCGTCCGGGGTTGACTGCGAACTGTCGGTGGCATTTGTGATGTGATAAAGGTCGACTGAAGTGTCAACCATAGTCATCTCACGGGAAGCCTTCCGGTAGTTGTTGATGAAGATGTTGCGCATGATGGTCAGCATCCAGCCCTTGAAGTTGGTGTTCTCAGCAAACTTCTCTTCGTTGTTGAGAGCCTTAAGGGTGGTGTCCTGTACCAGATCCTGCGCCTCTTCCCTGTTCAAGGTGAGCTTCATGGCGAATGACATGAGGTTGCCCTGAATGCCGAGGACGGATTTCTTAAAGGTAGGCTTGTCGTTCATGAGTAATATAAACCTGCTGTTAGTATGGGGGGATTCCAAGGTATTCTGCGCCGCTTCCGCAACCGGTCTCGCTCAGCTACTGCCGGCTCGGGCCTATGCAGAAACCCGGGGTTGGATTCCGAGGTGCAAATATAGACATTATTTTTGAAAAATCCACACTTTCCACTGAACTTTTTCACTCTATTTTTGTAGTGACGTCCACAAGTATGATTTTACTGGCTGTCATCTTCACCACCTTCACTCGGATTCCGCCGATGTCGTAGGTTTCACCCTGTACTGGCATGGATTCGAGGCTGTCGAGTATGAATCCGGCAAGTGTGTGGTAATCATCGCTTTCCGGGAGGTCAAGGCCGAAGTGCTCGTTGAGTTCGTCGATTTCGGCGCGCCCGCTGAACTCATAATGTCCCGGGGAGAGCTCGCGCGCCACGACGCGCGCTTTGTCATGCTCGTCCTCTATCTCGCCGAATATTTCCTCCACAAGGTCTTCGAAAGTGGCCAGGCCTGCGGTGCCGCCGAATTCATCCACCACTATCACCAGCGATTTCTTCTCGCCGAGCATGCGGCGCATCATCTTGTTGGCCATCATTGTCTCGGGAGTGAAGATCACGGGCTTGAGGCATTTGGTCCAGTCGGACTCGGTGTTGAAGAGCTCGGCCACGTGGATATACCCCACCACATCGTCGATGTCCTCCTTATACACCACTATCTTCGAAAGGCCCGTGGCGATGAATTTCTTTATGAGTTCCTGACGCGTCGTGCGGTCGATGCTGACAGCCACGATTTCGTTGCGGGGTATCATGCAGTCGCCCATAGTGGTGTTCTTGAAGTCGATCGCATTGCGGAAGATCTTGACCTCATTGTCGACTTCCTGTTCCGGCGCACGCGAATCAAGCGTCTCCTCTATATAATCGTCGAGCTGCTCCATGGTCAGCACACTGTTCACGGCATGCTCCGACTCGATATGGAACAGCTTCATCAATCCGCGCGATATGCCGGATATGAGCCGTGTCACCGGGTAGAGCACTATATACACCAGATACAGCGGAAGGGCCACGATGCGAATCGCAACATTGGGATTGATGCGGAAGGCCGTCTTGGGAATGAACTCTCCCGTGACCAGGATGATGAGCGTGGAGATGACGGTGTTGGATATAAGCACCAGGGCCTCGTTGTTCAGCAGGCGGTCGAGTATCGGATTGACGAGTATGGAGAAGGTTATGCCGTAGATGACGAGCACTATGTTGTTGCCCACGAGCAGCGAACTGATGAAGAGGTCCTCATGGCGCGAGAAGCTCTTGATGATGCGGTTGATTAGGCCCCCTTCACTGACATCGATTTCCATACGCACCTTGTTTGACTGCACGTAGGCTATCTCCGACCCGGAGAACAGGGCCGAAAGTATGATTGCTATAAGGGTGATTATGAATGCGGTGGTAAAATCCATTCCTTACATTATTTATTTCTACGTATGCGCCCGGACTCACATTCCGGGGCGCGAGGGCCGGGTCTGAAGCGTATCCGACACCACCGGCGCTCCCGACGCGGCCGGGAATCCCCTTCGCGGCGTCGGCGCTGAGCCGGCGCCCGGAGTCGAGCCGGAGCGTACCTTGTCGCGCTCGGCCGGGAAGATGCCTATCGGCCGGTGGATGGAGTATTCCGTAAAGTCCTGGCGGGCATGAAATCCGTAACCCTCTATCTTATGGGTGGTGTTCTCTATATGTATAAAGGAGTCGCTGTATACGAGCTGCTTGTTCTGGTCCCAGTACACCTGCTGGGTCAGGAACAGCTCATCGGGCTCCTTACGCACCTCTACCCTTCCGTCGAGACGCCAGAGGTTGCGGTTCTTGAAATAAGTGGCTGAGTCGGCGGCGATTGTGGCTATCACCTTCAGCTTGCGGTCGTATTTACGGAGATAGAGACCTTCGGGGAAACGCCAGTGGGGATTGTCGCCCTGGTCGTAGACTTCCCACAGGGGCGCCACAATCTTGTACTGCGTCACCCCGGAGTCGGAAATCATGGTCGAGATATTGCGGGTGGTCATAGTCGGGATGCGGTCGGAGGCAGTGACGGAGCCTACGTTGACTTTTGTCTCCTCGGTGCAGCCGGCCGTGACAAGCATCGAGAGCACCACCCCGACGGCCGCGGCCGCTCGGCGCACCTGTCCCCCGCGCTTTAGCGGATCTTGCGCTGCCAGAACCATAATTCATTGAAGTTGACGCCTACACTGATATTGAAGTAGTTCTCCCCTATCAGCTTAGCGGGATGGGCGGAGCGGTTTTTCCACTCGAAGCCGATGTTGATCATCGTCTTGTCCTGCGGAGTGTGCAGCCCCACACCACAGGTGACACCGTACTCACGCACGCGGTTGCCCATTATCTTGAGGTAGTCGTCGTTGTAGTATGCTCCTATGCGGTAGGCCATGCGCTGTGCGTAGTTGCCGCGCACCTTGGGCACCCACTCGCCGCCGACGGCATACTTGAGTCTATCGGCGAACTCGGCCCCCTGGAACACCATGGCCTGCGGGTCGTCCGTGCGGTAGATGGGCGAGTATTTCACCTTGCTCCACTGCTGATAGGTGACGTCGGCCTCAAGCATCCAGCGCGAGGAGCGCTCGTGGCGGTAGCTTACACCGAAGCCGAAAGAGTTCGGAGTGCCGTAAAGTCCCTTGAGTTTCTGATAGCCCACGGTGTCCGGAAGTGTCTCGGTCTGCATCTCCTGGAGGGTGACCCATGTCCGGCCGTGAAGCGACTTGGCGGGCGTGTACGTGAGGCCGAACGTCATGCGGTCCTCACGGCTGAGACGCGCCGTATACTGCGCGCCGATGACGATGTCCCAGTCACGCACCTCCATCACATGTTCCAGGAGTGTCTGGCCCGAGTTGGAGGGATTGGAATAGACGTCGTTGATGATGTTGCCGAAATTATAGGAGACGTTCACGCCGAGCGAGACACCCTTGAATGTACCCGCCACTCCGAGATAGGCCATGTTGATGCCGCCGGTGCCCTGGTTTTCCACAGCACCGTGCTTGATTTCGTTGCCGAAGGCATACCCTACCGAGGTATAGGGAATCATACCGATCGAGGCGCCCATGAACTTGCAGATCGGGAACTGCATCGTCACATAGTCGAGGCCGCCGCCGGTGGAGTGTTCCTTGGCGCTCCCGTCCTGGCTCCATAGCATGGAAACATCGGCGCCTAAGTCAAAGAGGAATGTCAGGGAATCGATGGAGGCGTACGATGCCGGATTCATGGCATTGATCTGCCGGCCGGAGTTCATGGCATAGCCTACTCCGCCCATCTGTCGCTGCAGCGATGTGGCGCGGTCTCCCAGTATTCCGTAGCCGTACATGGAGTAAGGCGTGTTGACATCGGCGTGGGCTGCCGGAGTTAATACCGCGGCTGCGACAAGCAGCGCTCCGGTGACTATTTTCTTGAATATCTTTTTCATGAGTCAAACGTTGGCTTGATAATCGTAGATGGCCCTAAGGCCGATGGCGAGCAGGTCAGGGATATGGACCGGAGCGGGCCCTACGTCGGGAAGACGGGAGGCAAGCCGCGATGCAATCCATTCGGCATCTCCCCCTGTGAGAAGAATCCGCACGGCTCCCCGTGAGGCCGCGCGTGCGGCGGCCATGGCTATCTCGTCGAGGAGTCCGCCTGCCGCTCCGGCTGCGATGGCCTCCCGTGTGGAGCGGCCGAAATACGGGATGGCGTCAAGTGCGCCCCGGTCGAGAAGCGGGAGCCGGGCCGTGAAGTGGTGTAGGGATTCGAGCCGCATCGAGAGGCCCGGAGAGATGTTGCCGCCACGGAATGCGGGGTGCCCGTCGGCTCCCGGGCCGACGAGGTCGAGGGTAAGGGCCGTCCCAGCGTCAGCCACAAGTATGTCTTCACCCGGATAGAGGGTTGCCGCCGCCACGGCCGTGGCCTTGCGGTCGAGTCCCAGAGTCGAGGGGTCCAGATAGTCGGTGTCGATGGGAAGAGGAGTCGTGGGAGTGACGAGGAGGAAGGCTCCGCCGAGCTGATTCCGCAGGGTCTCCGCCAGACGCACATCGATATGGCCGGAAGCGGCCATGGCGGCATCGGTCACACCAAGCCGCTCGGCGAGCGTGACCACCCCTTCGGCGTCGTCGGAAGCGAAAGTGACCGTCGACGTGCCTTCAGGCAGGAAGACTGTGGCCTTCAGGCGCGTGTTGCCGCCGTCGATGGCCATGAACACCTGTGTCATCTGCGTTTCCACCGAAGGGGATTAGGGATTGTCTCCGGAAGGGCGCTCCCCTCCGGCCTTGGCTTCCTTTTTCTGACGGAAATAGATGAGCCAGGATGCGATGACCTGTATAGTGGCGCCTACGAGAGAGAAAAGCACCGTGTCGCGGAGCACAGCCAGCGGCCCGACATAGGGCATGCCGGAGAACTTACTCTCATTGTAGAACCAGAAGAACGCTCCCACGCAGAACGCCATACCCGCCCAGAATTCAAGGCGGCGCAGACGGCGCAGACGCAGGCTTTCCGACTTATCGTTGAGCCCCACGAGGCGGCCGCCGGTGTAAAGCAGGGCTCCGGCGGCATAAATCCACTTATAAAGGGATGTCCAGTTGAAGGAATCACCCGTGTTGCCGATGGTGTAGGTCGGTTCAGAACCAAGGAAGCTCATGAACGGGCACAGCATCGCCACCGCCACGATGAGCAGTCCGAACGTGGCTACCGCCTCGGCGTTCTTGCGTCGCGCCTCGATGACGGCCTTGTCGGGCGCCGGCGCCTGTATTTTGTTTTTTGTCATTTCAAATATCCGTTATGTAACGACGTGTCATTCACGCACGAGGAATACATCTTCCGTCGGGCGCTGCATATGGAATTGCTCGCGGGCCACCTGTTCGAGGTCGGCCTTACCGAGTTCGATGGCCTCTCGGCGGGCACGGTAATATGCAGCCGAGTCTTCGTTGAGTTTTATCTCACGCTGGAGTTCGTTGATACGGTTCTGATACTCCATATTGAGCTTGACGCTGGTCTCTTCGTTAAAGAAGAGCAACATCACGACGAGTGTCCCGATGATCAGCACCGGGAGATGAGACTTCCTGCGCATCCAGAAAGAGAGGCGTTTGGTGCGTTTCCCCATTGTGTAATTGTCTCCTAAGATTTCGGTTTATACATCCTACCCCGCGGGTCGCCGGCCGGAATTCAAACCACAGCTACCACGTCAATATAGATAGTCAACCACAAAATTAACAAATCCCCGGCAATCTTCAAAATCACACTTTTTCAATATTTAAAAAAAAGGTTAATAGAGGGTAAAAAAAGCCGGGATGCTTCAAGGCGGAAGCATCCCGGCAGACGGCCCGTATCGGTGCCTGTATTTTTTAGCTATGTCTTTATGGCGAGCCAGGGGATTGAGGACGCGGACTCCGGCGCGCCGGGGCTGCGGATATCGCGGCGAAGAATCAGCGATAGTCCTTGAGCATGCCCTGAAGACGCTTGCGGGCGAAGAAGATGCGGCTCTTCACAGTGCCCAGGGGAAGCGACATCTTTTCGGCTATCTCGCTGTACTTGTAGCCGGCGATGTACATGCTGAAGGGTACCTTGTACTCTTCGGAGAAAGCGTTGATGGCCTCGGAGATCTCGCGGGCTGCGAATGAACCCTCCGGAGTGCTCAGGCCGCTCTCCTGAGAGAGGTTGAGGTGATAGAGGTCCTCGGTGGTGTCAACCACTGTGGCGCTACGCACCTGACGGCGGTAGTTGTTGATGAAGATGTTGCGCATGATGGTGAACACCCATCCCTTGAAGTTGACGTTGTCAACGTACTTCTCTTCGTTGTCGAGCACCTTGAGGGTGGTGTCCTGCACGAGGTCCTGCGCGGCTTCGCGGTTTGTGGTAAGCTGGTAAGCAAAGTTCAGGAGATTGCCCTGAAGGCCGAGGAGGCGCTGTTTGAAAGTGGAATCTGACATAGCTGTGTTGTTTTTAAGGGTTGTTTGATTGTGTTTACATCATTATAACAATGCCCCCGAAAAATTTATCATGCCGGACTCAACTTTTTTCCTGTTTTTTTCATTTTTATTTTTTCGTGCCTGCCCGGAGCCGGGCAACCCTCGCGTCCGCCGGAGGGAATTCATGGAAGTCAATCATCTGGGTTCCAGCAGGTCAGGACGCAGCCGCCGGGTGCGTTCCATGGCCTGGTCGTAGCGCCATTCGGCTATCTTGGCCTCATGGCCGCTGAGGAGTATCTCCGGCACCTTCCATCCTTTGTAGTCGGCCGGACGGGTATAGACGGGGGGAGCGAGCAGGTTGTCCTGGAACGAATCGGACAAGGCCGACTGCTCGTCGCCGATCACGCCGGGGATGAGGCGCACTATGGCGTCGACCACACACAATGCCGGCAGTTCGCCGCCGGTAAGCACGTAGTCGCCTATCGAAA
This sequence comes from Bacteroides sp., assembly GCA_014802425.1. Taxonomy (GTDB): domain Bacteria; phylum Bacteroidota; class Bacteroidia; order Bacteroidales; family Muribaculaceae; genus Lepagella. The sequence goes on along the minus strand of JAAVCH010000026.1, from coordinate 45,212 downwards.
TCTCACGGGTGATGAAATGCTCGCGCACGCGATAGTCGACCCCCTTGTAGTGGCCGCAGAGGATGATGACGTTCTCCAGCATGGAGAGTGAATTGGCCATGGGCTGGTCGAATGTCTCGCCGTCGGGGGTCATGAATATCACCTCGTCGTAGTCGCGTTCGGCCTTGAGGGCGGAGATGCAGGCGTCGATGGGCTGCACGCCCATCACCATTCCGGCTTCGCCGCCGAATGGGTAGTCGTCGACCTTGCGGTGCTTGTTGACGGTGTAGTCGCGCAGGTTATGCACGTGGATTTCGGCGAGCCCCTTGTCACGGGCACGCTTCAGGATGGAGCACCCCAGAGGGGATTCAAACATCTCGGGGAGCACCGTAATGATATCTATCCTCATATGCGTGGTTTAAGATTTTGCGATAAGAAAAGTAGAGAGTCCGCCCCCTCACGGGGCAGACCCTCAACAACCATCTATTATGTACAAACTTAATCGATTTCTTCGTCAGCCTCGTAGCCGCCCATTTCGCGGATGGCATTCTTCAGCATCACGTACTGCTGGAAGAGGTGGTTGACCGGTACTTCATCCTCGGTGTAGTCGTGCTGCGGGCTCTTGAGGAAGAAGCTCAGGAAGCGCTGCGTGCCGTAGCGTCCGGCGCGGGCCGCGAGGTCGCTGAGGAGCACGAGGTCGAGGCAGAGGGGAGCGGCGAGGATGGAGTCGCGGCAGAGGAAGTTGATCTTGATCTGCATCGGATAGTTCATCCAGCCGAAGATGTCGATGTTGTCCCAGCCCTCCTTGTTGTCGTTGCGCGGGGGATAGTAGTTGATGCGCACCTTGTGGTAGTACTGGGTGTCTTCGTCATTGCCGTGGCCGTAGAGGTCAGGCTGGTTCTCGGGCACGAGAATCGACTCAAGGGTAGAGAGCTTCGACACCTCTTTCGTGCGGAAGTTGGCGGGCTCGTCGAGCACGAGGCCGTCGCGGTTGCCGAGAATGTTGGTCGAGAACCATCCGCTGAGGCCGAGGCAGCGAGTGCCGATGATCGGAGCGAAGCCTGACTTCACGAGCGTCTGGCCTGTCTTGAAGTCCTTGCCGGCGATGGGCATCTTGGTCTGCTCGGCGAGTTCCCACATGGCGGGGATGTCGACGGTGGTGTTGGGAGCGCCCATGATGAAGGGAGCGCCCTCCTTAAGGGCGGCGTAGGCGTAGCACATCGAGGGAGCGATGTTGTCCACATCGTTTTCCTTCATTGCCTTCTCAAGGTCTTCGAGCTTGTAGTGCACCTTCTCATTGACGGGCACGTAGACCTCGGTGGAAGCGGCCCAGAGCACCACTACGCGCTCCACGCCTGTCTCCTCCTTGAACTTGCGGATGTCCTCGCGGATTTGCTCCACCATGTCCCAGCGGGTCTTGGCATCCTTCACATTGTCGCCGTCAAGCCGCTTGGCGTAATTGCGGTCGAAGGCGGCCTTCATGGGCACAATCTTGACGAGCTCTTCCTTTACAGGCTCGATGTCTTTCTCCTTGAGCACTTCGGCGTTGATGGCTGACTCATAGGCATTCGCGGGATATACGTCCCAGGCCGCGAACTCGATGTCGTTGAGGTCCGCCAGGGGGACGATGTCTTTATATTTGAGGTATTTTTTGTCTGCACCCTTGCCGACGCGGATCTTGTCATACTGAGTCATGGATCCCACGGGCTTGGCTAGACCCTTGCGGGTCATGAGCACACCGGTGATGAATGTGGTGCTTACTGCACCGAGGCCGACAATCATTACACCTAACTTGCCGTTAGGTGCCTTAGCTTTTTCTGCCATAAGTAATGATAGTTTTATTGTCTGTTGTTTTAAGTTTGTCAATAATATAGGGTCAGGTGGAATGAAAGCCGTCAGAACCGACTGTACGCCATGATATTAGCACGTCAATCCCGCGCGCGGAACTGCCTCCGCACTTGACGCCGGATCGCTTCGTAAGGTTTTCAGTCGTAAAATTATACCCAATTTCGCTTTTTACAAAGTTTCGGAGGGGAATAAACTCAAATTAACCGTTAATAAATGTTAACACCAGTCTTACTTGGCAAAAAAAACTTAAAGAAGCGGTTTTGGGTGCCCCTCTGCGGCACACTGCGGCTGAATGGCCGTCCGAAGGGATATGCGGCCATCAGTGGCGGGACTCTACCACTTTTTCAGGAAATAGTCGATGACCTCCCCTTCGGCATTCTCGTAGCGCAGTTCCAGACGGCTCCCCGTAAGCTTAAGGATACGCAGCCTGGTGACTCCTCCCGGCAACAGGCTGATGGCCGGAGGCGCGTAGCGCCCTGTGGCGGCGGGGGTTATGTTGTCGCCGTAGGTGTAGTCGAGCGTCAGTTCGTCGGATGTGGCGCTCCAGCGTCCCCAATGGTCGGCACGGGTATGTTCGAAGTCGTTGACTACCGTCATGTTGACCACATCACCCTGGAATTTCATGAAAAGGGTGCCTCGATACTCCCCGTCGGGGTGTCCGTCGACGGTGATGGCCTCCACATGCCAGGTGCCGAACCAGGGCCCTATGTCACCGTTATGTCTGGTGCATCCCCATATGGCCGTCAAGAGCGCGAGGAGAGCGGTTATATATAGGAAGCGTTTCATTTCTTACCGATATTGAAGAGTCCGGAATAAGTGACCCCTACCGACACGCCGAAACGGTCGCCCAGCATGGAGCCGGCATCGAAGCCCACACGTCCCTTGAGCGCAAGGCCCGGTACGGAGTGGACGCGCCAGTCGACTTCGGCCATTACGGAAGCGTCGTCGACGGTGTGGGTGAGCGGCTGGTTGATGGTGCCGTAACCCTTGCGGTAGCCTCCCATGAGGCGGTAGCTGACCGCCGGCGACACGTCACCCTCCACGGCTATATGGAAGCCGCGCAGGCGGTTGACCGTGAAACCGAGGAAACCGTCCCGGTTATAGATCGGGCCCGGAAGCATCGGCGTGCCGATCGACATGCCGTAGTTGGCGTAGGAGTTATAGAACTGGTTGTTGTAGTATTCGTCGCCTCCGGAGGTATGGGAAGGGAAATCGGTGCCCGGATTGTCGGCGGGGTCGTAGTGGTTGGGTCCCGACTGGTTGTAGGTGTCGATGTACTCCACTACCGCGCCGCGTATCCATCCCCCGAGCGTAAGGGCGCCGGAAGGATTGAACTCGATGCCCCAGAGCCCGTCGAAACCATTGAGGAACCCTATGCCCGACCCCGTCTCGAACGGGCGCTGATGATAGGCGCGCACCTGCGAGCCGTCGTTGAGACGGTAGCGCAGGAATATATCCCAGCATCCCAGGGAATTCCCTACATAATATCCCTCCCCGGTACCCTCGCGGGGAAGGAACATGTTGAAGAACGTCTTTATCGAGGAACTGTTTTTCACGCTGCGCACGAGGCGTCCCTGCTCATAGTGTGAGGTGGTGCCTCCGAAGACGCCGGCCGTCTGCATTCCGACAGTCACGGAGAAGGGCTGCGAGGGCTTCGTGCGGAAGTAACAGCGTTTGTAAGTGTACCAGGAGCCGGTATTTATGTGGCCCGTATAGTAGTTGAAGTGGTTTTCGAGCCACCCCTTGTCGGTGAATTTTCCGTACCCGACCTGTCCCTCGATCTGCACCCATCCACGCGTGAACGGTATGTCGACGAAGTCGATGAAGCCGATCCACACTCCCGGGATAGGGCGGGCGTTGACGCCGCGTACGAGGTCGCCCGACGAAAGGCGCGGATTGATGTTGCGCGGAGTATCCTGGCGCATTCCGGCCTGAAGGAACACCTGACGGTACTTTATCTGGCCGTAAAGCTGCTGAAGCCATATGGCAGAGGGGTTGCGCGAAATCATGCCGAACACACCCGACCCGTCTTCCATAGGAGTGAAGCGTTCGTAGTCGACCGCCGACTGCCATCCTGCCAGAGCCTCTATGCCGAAGGCATAACTGAAGCGGCGCGAACGGTCGAGGCGGTGATGGGCCTGCACGTCAAGCATCACTCCGGACGCGGAGGTGAGGCGGCCGCCATTGTTCGACATCATGTAGAAGGGCGCGAAGGCATTCCCCCCGGCCTCACCGGTAAGCGCGGCGTCATAGTCGATGCCTACCGCGGCGGAAGCTGTCAGCGAAGCCCCCGCCAGCAGGCACGCCATGGTGCCCCCCCTCCATGCTGACCCTGTCCGGCCTGCCCCCACGATATTCTGGAGAAATTTCATCAGGAGTCTTTAAGTCAGGATTTCTTGTCGGGCTGCTGGCGTATGGCGAGCGGATTGGCCGAGGCCTCGTCATAGCGCACACGGGCGTTGAATATGTCGATGGCCTTGTAGATGGCTTCGCGCATCGACTGGGGGTCGGCTTCCCAGCGGCCCGCTATGTCGTAGGCCGTGCCATGGTCGGGGGAAGTGCGTATCACATTAAGTCCGGAAGTGTAGTTGACCCCCTCTTTCGACGCCACTGTCTTGAAGGGGGCGAGTCCCTGGTCGTGGTACATGGCGAGGATGCCGTCGAATTCACGCCAGAGACCCTGGCCGAAGAATCCGTCGGCCGCATAGGGACCGAACACTATGACTCCGGCATCGCGCAGTGTCTCGATGGCGGGGCGTATTTCGGTAAGTTCTTCATCGCCGAGCAGGCCGCCGTCGCCGCAATGCGGATTGAGGCCGAGCACCGCGATACGCGGACGCTCGCAGGCGAAGTCACGCCGAAGGGTATGGTCGAACCGCTTCACCGCCTCCACGATGCGGTCCTTCTTCACGGCCTCGGCCACCTTCGAGATGGGGAGGTGCGTCGTAAGCAGGGCCACACGCATGTCATCGTTGAAGAGTATCATCTGGGCTTCCTCACCCTCTTCCGCGAAACGGGCCTGGAGGTATTCCGTATGGCCGGGGAAGTGGAAGTCGTCGCCCTGGATGGCTTCCTTGCTGATGGGGGCGGTGACGAGGACGTCGATGTCGCCGGCGGCGAGCGCTTCACAGGCGGCTTCGAGGGATTCGAAAGCCGCGCGGCCGCTCTCCGGAGAGGGCACGCCGTACTGGGGCACGATCTCCCCCTGCCCTACCGGCACAAGGTTAAGGCGCCCGTCGACGACCGAGGCCGCGTCAGGCACGCTCTGGAATTTGACGGGCGTCTCCCCTTTCACGGCGTTGGCGGTGGCGAAGACGAGCTTGCGGTTGCCGAACACGACCGGAGTGAAGAGCTCCGTCACGCCCTCGGGCGCTATGGCTTTCAGGACTGTCTCAAGGCCGACGCCGTTGGTGTCGCCCTGAGTGAGTCCCACTCTAAGTTTCTGGTTCATTTCCATGATTGTCAGGCGGCGCACTGCGGCCGGGGCCGCAGGCGCGCATATGATAAAGTGCGTTTTGTGTTATCTGGTGGCGGAGGTCTTGTTGGCCAGCATGCCGCAGGCGGCCATTATGTCTTCGCCCCGTGAGGTGCGGATGGTGGCCGTGATGCCGTGCTTGTTGAGCTCGTTGCGGAACATTATCATCCTCTCCTCCGAGCAGGGCTTGAGGTCTATCCCCTCGATGGCATGATAACGTATGAGGTTGACGCGGCAGTCGATGTCGCCTATCAGGCGCATGAGCTGTCGGGCATGGTCCATGTCGTCGTTGACCCCTTTCCACATTATATATTCCAGCGAAAGGCGCCGCTGGTGCGAGAAATCGTAGCCCGAGAGGAGCTGCATCACGTTCTGTATGGGGAAGGCCTTCTGCGCCGGCATCATCGAGGCCCGTTCGCGGGAGTCGGCCGTGTGGACGCTGATGGCCACATGCACCTGTGTCTTGTCGAGAAGGTCTTTCAGCTCGGGCATCTTTCCTACGGTGGAGACCGTGATGCGCTTCGGGCTCCAGGCCAGCCCCCAAGGTGATGTGAGGATGTCGATCACCCGGCGCACGGCTCCGAAGTTATCGAGCGGCTCACCCATGCCCATGAACACGATGTTGGTAAGCGGGGCCATGGGTTCGTATCCTTTTTCCGGAACCGGGGGGATGCTCAGTATCTGGTTGATGATTTCGGCGGCGGTGAGCTGGGACTTGAATCCCATCTTGCCCGTGGCGCAGAAGTAGCAGTTCATCTTGCATCCCGCCTGAGAGGACACGCAGAGCGTGGCGCGGTCCTTGTCGGGGATATAGACCGACTCGATGCTGCGTCCCCCCGCCACCGGGAAGAGGTACTTCACGGTGCCGTCGGAGCTTTTCACCGATGCCGAGGGAGCATAACGCCCCACGCAGTGCTGCTCCTCGAGCAGAGCCTTGTTTTTCTTGGAAATATTGGCCATCTCGTCGAAGGACGTCACGCCTTTCTTATAAATCCATTCAGCGAGCTGCGTACCGACGAACCTGGGCATTCCCAGGCTTACGGCCACATCCTTCAGCTCCTTGTCGGTCATTCCAATGAGGGGTATCTTGTTCATTCCGGCAATCAGGGTTTGAGGGTCATAGTTTATGAAGTTCGTAAGTTTTCTCGCGCAGATACGCGCCGAGAGCCACATAGTCCTTGCCGAACTCGGCCTGCCGGTCGGGCATGACGGGCTCCCCTACTGAAATATGAATGGGCTTTCCCTTTTTGGAGAACAGCTCGCGCGGCAGCATGGCCGAGCGAAGGGGCCAGCACACGTGGCCGAGGGTGTTGAAGAGCCAGCGGTTGGTGCCGTGGAAGTAGACGGGTATCACTGGCACCTTGGCCTTTCCGATAAGCTGAAGGATCGTGGGCTGCCATTCGCGGTCCACGAGGAATCCCTTCCTGTCGGTCTTACTCATGGCTCCCGCAGGGAAGAATCCGACGGGCTTCCCCTCCTTTAGCTGGCGGAATGCCTCGCGGACTCCGTTGACAGAGACCTTGCGCTTCTCCGGGTCATCGGTCTGCCAGGCGTCGACGGCGATGAAGTTGGGCTTCATGGCCGAAATCCGGCCGAGAATCATGTTGACCATGACCTTATAGTCGGGCCTGTACCGCGTCACGAGGTTTATGAGGGCTATGCCGTCGAGTGAGCCGAAGGGATGGTTGCTGACAGTGATGAAGGCCCCCTCCCTGAAGCGCGTCAGCACCTCCTCGTTGTCGACCACAAGGGGGGTCTCGAACTCGTTCTCTATCAGGTGCCGCACGAAATCGGGGCCGGGATCGTCACACCACGCGCCATGCACACGGTTGACTTCATCGATCCGCAGCAGCTTCAGGAGGAAGCCGATGAGCTTCCGGTGCCCTTTCAGTTTCGGCACCATCTTCTCCACATCGTCAACATTTATCACGTCGGGACGCACCTCCAGACCGGGGTATTGTTCGAAGGTCAGGATTTCGTCGCCTTTATGTCGGGGCTGTCTCTTTTCCATAGTAAGATCTGGTTGTTGCGAGGAGATGGTCATGAGGATTACTTCGCGGGACGCTCTATATATGAAACGTATCCGCGCATGAAGCGGTTGAATCCGGAGATGCGCATGAGGCCGTATTCCAGGATGAGCCATCCCGCAATGGCGCAGGCTATGCCGCCGCACACATCGAGTATGTAATGATGGGAGGTATATACGGCAGTAAACCATATTCCTACCGTCACGAATCCCAGCAGTATGCGCCAGTACAACGGTATCCCCTTCACGCGCAGCGAGTAGATGAACGCCACCAGCGTATAGGCGCTGTGGAGCGAGGGCATGGCCGCGAATACGTTGGCATTGCGGGCATAGAGGGCATTGAAGATGCCAAGCCCGGTCATTTCGTCGAAGGCTCCGAGTCCGGCCACTTCGCCGGGTGTGCCCGGCACCGCGGTAAAGCCGTGGCTGGCCGCATACCATGGCGGAGCCGCGGGATGCACGTAATAGAGGGCGAAGCCGATAAGATTGACCAGCAGGAAGCAGACCGCGAAATGAAGGTACCCTTCGGTGCGCCGCGTGAAGTACATCCACAGGCCGAAGAATATCGGGAGCGGCACCCAGCAGAGATAGAATATTCCGCCCATGAAGTCCATAAGCGCGGTGCGGTGGAGGGCAAAGAACTCGTTGGGAGTAAGCACCAGCGCCTCACCCGCCGTGATGCCGAACAGGCGTTTCTCTGTGCTGTAGAGGCCTTCGACATCCACCGGATTCACCTCATAGTTGGGCAGGAGGTTCATCCAGTCGTAGGATATGCCGAAGAAAATGAAGGGGAGCAGCGCCACAATGAGCCTGCGCGTCGAAGGCGCGATGAAATACAGCGCCGCTATGAGCAGGGCCAGGAAGACATGCTCCGGGCGGAAGCCTATGAAGAGGATCGTCACCGTCAGCCATACGGCAAGCCCCAGGAGCATCCAGAGACTTTCGCGCACTGTCGGCGCAGTGTTCTTTTTCATATGCGGAGAATCAGTCGGTTTATTACTTGTTGAGTTGCTTTTTCGACCACATCAGACGGGCCACCGCCGTAAGATTGGCAAAGACGGCTATCAGCAGCATAGCTCCATAGAGCACGGCCTCGGCCCAGGACACCCCGCAGACACCGAGGATGCCGGCCGCGAGCACTCCGAGCACCGTCACCACCACCCTCTCAGGCCTCTGCATGAATCCCATCTTGCACTCGATGCCCACCCCTTCGGCGCGGGCACGGATATAGCTCACCATAAGGCTCCCCACAAGGGCGAGGAAGGTCACAAGTCCCGCTCCGAGATTACCGGCCTGAAGGAAGAAGTAGATGATGCCTCCGAGATTGAACAGCTCGCAATAGCGGTCGAGCACGGAGTCGTACATGGCCCCGAAGCGCGAGGCCATATTGCCGATGCGGGCCACCTGGCCGTCGAGCATATCGAACACCGAGAACCCTATCATCACGCCACCGGCCCATATCATCAGCGGATAATACGGCTGGCCGTGGCCGGCACGGTAGCCGGCTATGATCAGGAGTACGGCGGCGGCTATCTGGCCGAGCATCCCGATGGTGGTCACCATGTTAGGGGTCATGCCTATCTTTATCATTCCCTTCACAACGGGATTGATCACCACATATATACCCTGCTGCATAGAGTCGCGGGTAGCTTTGGCAGACTTTTTAATGTCCATCACTAAAAATTTGAGAATGGAAAATGGAGTTTTTCTATACTATCGCAAAAATGTAGGAATAAGAGGTCCGCGCGCCGTGCCGTCACAGGCACCACATGATGGCGTAGAGCGCTATCACGCTGTAGATGCCGGCCAGTATGTCGTCGGCCATCATGCCGTAGCCGCCCGGGAAGTCCTCCATCTTACGGATGCCGAGCGGCTTGAAGATGTCGAAAAGACGGAAGAGGGCGAGCGACACGAAGATGAGCCACCAGGGCACTTCATGCACGCCGCCGCTGAGCGGAAGCAGCGAGATCCACTGGCCCACGGTCTCGTCGGCGCATGCCGCCACCGGGTCCCGGCCCCAGTATTTCTCCGACTCCGTGCTGGCCCAGGTGCCGGCCCAGCAGTATACGGCCGCCGCCGCGAGCGTCACCCAGAATGTCACCGCCGGCGCAGCCCAGAGATAGAGCGGCAGCCAGAGCAGGATCGCCAGTATGGCTCCCCATGTGCCCGGAGCCACCGGCAGGAAGCCCACACCGAAAGATGTGGCGATCAATTTCGGAAGCAACGGGAACGGCTTCCCCGCGATATTTACCGGTTTACGCGATTTCATTTTTACTGGTATTAGTAAGGGCGCCCGCACCATATGGTGTCAGGCGCCCTTGTGATTTCATGTCATGGAAAGGGGCGGATTATTCTCCAGCCTCGAATTTGTAGATGCGGTTGTCGATTTCGTTGGCGCCGCGAAGCAGTTCCTCAAGGTTGCGCTGGAAGAGCTGCTGGAACTGGCGGTCGTAGCTTGCGTCATCGTACTTGAGGTCTTCCTTCTTGGAGCCGTTCACCACGTAGGCGTACACACCGTCGTCACCCTTCACGACCACTACCTTCTTGCCGGGCTTCGTTCCTGCGATCTCACCCATCACCTTCTGGTCGTTGACACCGGAACGGTTGGTGAAGCGGAACTGCTCAAGCTGAGAGGGCTCCACGCCCATGGCCTTGGCCACATTGTCGATGCTGGAGGCGGAAGCCTGGTACTTCTTGACCATGGCGTCGCCGGCCTTGCCACGGCGCACCTTCTGGGTGAGGTAATCCTTCACCTCGGCGTTGGTCATCGGGATGTAGTCGGAGTATTCGCTGTTGACAGCGGCCACGTAGAGGGCGGGGGTTGCGGCATCCTTCGATTCATAGATGCGCGACACCTGACCGGGCTTGCCGTCGATCATCGCCCAGCGCACCACCTGGCGGGAGTCAGGATAGTACATGTTGTAGCCGGGCATGCGGGGCACTGCGTCAGTGCTCTGTGTGATTTCGTAGGTCTGGAGGTTATATCCTTCCTTGCCGGCGTTCTCGCGGAAAGCGGCGGCGGTGGTGTTGGCGGCGAGGAATTTCTCGAGCTTGTCGATGGCGGCGTTCACAGTGGCTGCCGAGGGATGGAGTTCGTACTCCACGATGCTGTACTCATAGATTTCCTTCGGGGAGCTCTGCTTGGCGAGCTGAGCCACTACGGCGCCTTCGGGAGTCGACATCAGCTTGATATAGCGTCCGCCGGCGTTCTTGAGGGTGTCGAGCTGGGCCTGCGAGAGCACGTCGTTGCGGCCCTTGTTGCTGTAGAGGGGGAACCACTGCGCCGGCTGGGCCATCACGCTGTCGGCCTTGAAGGCGCTGGAGATGGAGTCGATCGAAAGGCCCGAGTTGAGGCGGGCGATCACGCGGTCAGGAAGAGTGGAGCCCACCACCTGAACGAGATTGATCTGCACGGAGTCGACCTCGGCATACTTGCGGCCCATCTTGATGACGGTGAAACCGCGCATATTGTCGACCACGACGCTCACGCTGTCGCGGGGAGCTGTGGTGACATAGTTGCGCACGGCTCCGGCGGGGATATCGGATGCGCGGAGCGCGCGGCGCTCTACGCTGAGGCCTTCCTTGCGGAGGTCCTTGGAGAGGGTGGCGTTGCTGTCGCGGAGGGCGGCGGCTGTGGCGGCGGCCAGCTGGGTTGCGGCGGCGCGGTCAGCCTCCGAGGGAGCGATGTTGACGCCGATGAACGAGATTTCCTTAGTGGGCTCCTTCACCTTGAAGTTGCCTTTGTCCTCTTCATATGCGTTCTTGAGCTCGGCGTCGCTGACGGGATATTCCTTCTCGTCGAGCTGGCCGAAGGGGCGGTAGGCGAGGCTCACCTGCGAAAGCTCCACGGCGTCAGCGTAGAGGGCCTGCTTGTCGAGGTCGTTGGCCTGCATGGTGCGCTGCAGCAGCTGCACATAGGTCTGTTCGGCGAGACGCTTCGACATCTCCTGCTCCAGGGCGATCCATGCCTTCTGCAGGGGCTCGACCTGAGCCTGCGTGAGGTTGTTGCGCTTGGGGTTGAATATCACGTCATGCGCCTGCTGGAGGGAGGTGACGTTGACATTGAGGTTCTGAAGCTGACGGATGATGGCTATCTGCTCCTCAGAGGGCTGGGGAGACATGAGCATTATGTTGCGGAGCATCTCGGGAGATGCCTGTATGCCGAGCTTTTCCACGGCCTGGTCGACGATCTTCTCGGTGATGAGCTGATTGAGGGCCATCTGGGGGAGAAGCTGCACATCGAAGTTGGCATACTGCGCGGGGTTCTGGCGGCGGGCCTCCTCAAACTGACGGTTGAGCTCCTCGCGCTTGCGCTGATATTCCATGTAGTCGATTTTCTCTCCGCCCACCTTGGCTACGGTGGTGTGATTGCCGAAGAGATTACGGCCGTTGGTGATCGCGTCGCCGAGGATAAAGGCCAGGAGCGCCACGAAAATCACGACCAGTAGAAACACTGATTTGCTTCTGATTTTCTCTAATGTTGCCATTTTTTATGTAAAGTCGTTATGTTGTTTCCCTCGTAATTTCGGGTGTCTCTGATGTGCGGTCAAGGCATTAACCGCGTAATATCGGGCAAAGATAGCTATTTTCCGCTACTTACCCAAACGACTTCCCTATTTTTCAGCTGTTTTAAAGGTTTTTTATGCCATCGAGGGGGGTGTCGGCGTCCTCACGGGAGACGGAGGGCGCCTCCGGGTCGGTTGCGGGTTGCTCCGGGGGCACGCCGGCGGGGATCGCCGCAGAGTTGCCGGCGCGTTCCGCGTGCAGGGCGTCGAGAAGGGCTATGGCGGCGTCATGGTCGTTGGGAATCTTTCCCTCGAAGATGGCATCCTTGACCACTTCCTTGTACTCGGCGATGAGAGGCGAAGGGGGTATGCCGTAACGCTCCATTATCTCGTCGCCCCCTACGGGGTTTTTCCATTTCCGGTAGTCGTCGGCGGCATTGATTTCAGCCATGCGCTGGCGCAGGCGCGAGAATCCCTCAAGCTGCCGGCGCACCTTCTCGGGTATCTTGGATGTGATGTCGGCCTCACACAGCAGCATCAGCGACTCCAGGTCTTCTCCGGCGTCGGTGATGAGACGGCGCACGCCGCTGTCGCTCACGCCGTCGTCGGCCACCGACTGGGGGCGCATGTGGAGTCCAACCATCTTGGCCACGAACTTCATCTTCTCGTTGAGCGGGAGTTTCATGCGGCGGAAGATGCGGGGTATCATTTTCTCCCCTATGTAGTTGTGGTTATGGAATGTCCATCCCAGGCGCTTGTCGTAACGCTTCACCACAGGCTTCGCAATGTCATGGAGCAGGGCTGCCCAGCGGAGCCACTCGTCGTCCGACTTGGCCGCCACGTTGTCCACCACCTGAAGCGTATGGAAGAAATTGTCCTTATGCCCGCGCCCTTCCTGGGTCTCCACCCCCTTGAGGGCATGCAGCTCCGGGAAGATGAGTTCAAGCAGGCCGGCCATATCGAGGAGCTTGAATCCGACCGACGGACGGGCCGAGCGCATTATCTTGCTCAATTCGTCGTTGATGCGCTCCTTCGATATTATCTCGATGCGTGCGCGGTTACGCCGTATGGCCTCGAATGTAGGCTTGTCGATGAAGAAGCCGAGCTGGGTGGCGAAGCGGATGGCGCGCATCATGCGCAGGGGGTCGTCGGAAAACGTCATGTCGGGGTCGAGCGGGGTACGGATGGTCTTGCGGTCGATGTCGCCGAGGCCGTCGAAGGGATCCACAAGTTCGCCGTAGCGGTCGGAATTGACGCATATGGCCATGGCGTTGATGGTGAAGTCGCGGCGTCGCTGGTCGTCTTCGAGGGTACCGTCCTCCACGATGGGATTCCGGCTCTCGCGGTGATACGATTCCTTGCGCGCGCCCACGAATTCCAGTTCCACATCGCGGTGATGGAGCTGAGCCGTGCCGAAATTGGCGTATACGGCCAGCCGGGGGGCTCTTCTGCCCGGGCGCGTCATGCGGCGCGCCACCTCCTTGGCCAGTTCGATGCCGCTGCCGACTGTGACGAAGTCCACGTCTTTCGACGGGCGGTCGAGGAATATATCGCGTACATAACCTCCCACCACGTAGGCCTCGCGGCCGAGCGAGTCGGCCGCCTCGCCCACGAGCCGGAAGGCGGGTTCGGTAAGTCTGTCCTTAAGGTTCATAAAGTTCGTCAGAAATCTATTAATGTCATCCGTAGAAACCAACGCGCCGGAGGGCGCGGCGGTTCAGCTGAGGACACCCATCTTTTCAGGCGCCGGAGTGAGGTTCTCCAGCCCCTCCTCGCGCGCCACATAGGTGTTCTCCACTCCTACGGCCCCCACGCCGGGGATGACGAATTTGGGTTCTATGGCCAGTGTCATGCCGGCCTCCACGACGTCGCGCGACTTGGGAGTGATGGCCGGCCCCTCATTGAGCTCGATGCCTATGCCATGGCCTATGAAGCCGGCCTGCTGGCGGTGGCCCATGAAGTATTCACGCAGCCCCTCTTCCTCCACTATGGCCATGGCGCGGGCATACATTTCGCGCACTTCCGTGCCGGGCACCGTGGCGCGCTCCAGCTCGCGCAGTATGCGGATGGAGCATTCATGTGCGCGGAGGGCGATGGCGGGAGGCTCGCCGATGCTCCACACGCGGGTCATGTCGGTCTGGTAGCCGTTGAAGCATCCGTTGACATCGACCATCACCGTCTGGCCCGGCTTCATGATGGCGCCGCAGGCTCCGCAGGGGAGCGCGGGGCTGACTCCGCGGCCGCCCATAGTGAACTCATACGGGCCGGGAGCATCGGCATTGTCGCCGGCCACGACCGACCCCATGTTGATTTCCATCAGGTTACCGGCCACGCGCAGGAACCCGAGGCATCCCTCACGGCGCAGTACCCTCTCGATCTCTATCTGGAACTCAATGTCGGTCATATCCTTGACGTAAAGGGCCGGAATCTTGCGGTAGACCTCCACATGGTGTACTCCGTCCTCACGCATCATCCCGATTTCGAGCGGAGTCTTCACCCGGCGCCCCTGACGCAGCATCGGCAGGGAATCGTCGACCTCGGCGTCGGGCCACAGCCTCATCAGGCGCAACGCATCGTTGTAGGGGAGCTGGCCGAGTTCCAGGCCGAGGCGCGTCGGGGCCGGCAGACCGGCTTCCGCCACTGCCGCCGGTATGAGCTCGGGCTTGCGTATCTCCACTATGCCGGGAGCCGGCGTGAAGTTGTTGGGGCGTACCACGAAATAGATTTTCCGGCCGTCGGCGGCGAGGTAGACGTAGCCTCTGAAGAAGCGTCCGGATGCATAGTATATGTTGGCGTTGGTGGCGATGAGCATAGCGTCCATTCCGGCCTCCCGCATCATGGGGAGCAGGCGGGCGAGGCGCAGGTCGACTTCATCGGCGAGTTCGGGGAGGATAAGGGGTGTGGTGTCTGTCATGGGTCATATGTTTTTAAATACCCGGTCCCCATGCCGCCGGCCAGCGGAAGAGGGGCGGCAACACCGCACCCGCGCATCCGTCACCGCGGCCTCCGGGGAGGAAGGGCGTATTTGCAAAGATAATAAAAATTCCGTACCTTTGCGACTTGTTTTTCAAAATACTCCTCTCCGCACCTCCGGGAAGGCCGTGCGGCAGAGATAAAACCCACCATAGATTATGGACTTTATGCATGCGCTGGACTTCAAGCCGGCATCCCTGAGTGTAATCAGGCATTATTCTTTTGCAAAATTCAAGTCTGACCTTACGGCCGGCATCGTAGTGGGCATTGTGGCTCTGCCGCTTGCCATAGCCTTCGCCATCGCCTCGGGCGTGAATCCGAGCGTGGGCCTGATCACGGCCATCATCGGAGGTTTCCTTGTCTCCGCCCTCGGCGGCAACTCCGTGCAGATCGGCGGACCGACCGGAGCATTCATCGTAATCGTGTACAACATCATCTCGCTCTACGGCCTCTCCGGGCTGGCCATAGCCACGTTCATGGCAGGTGTGCTGCTGGTGATGATGGGGCTCTTCAAGCTCGGCACGGTCATCAAGTTCATCCCCTACCCCATCGTGGTGGGCTTCNCGGCCGGTATCGCNCTGACCATCTTCTCCACCCAGATGCCCGATTTCNTCGGACTCCACANCACCGAGAAGGTACCGGCCGACTTCATCAGCAAATGGGGGGTCTACTTCCGCTATTTCGGCACTATCGACTGGCCGACTACTGCCGTAGGCCTCATCTCGCTCCTCATCATCGTGCTCGTGCCCCGCATCTCGCCCCGCATCCCGGGAGCGCTTGTGGCCATCGTGGTCATGACGCTCGGAGTGTGGACGGCCACACAGTTCGGCTACATGACCGAAGTGGAGACAATCGGCATGCGTTTCCGTAACCTCACCACCGATATCCCGCATCCCCACTCCATCGGCCTCAATATGGAGAGCATCAACCTGCTGCTCCCCTCGGCCTTCACGATCGCCGTGCTGGGCGCCATCGANTCGCTGCTTTCAGCCACCGTGGCCGACGGTGTGACGGGAGGACGCACCAACTCCAATACCGAGCTCATCGGCCAGGGAATAGCCAACATTACGGTGCCCTTCTTCGGAGGCATACCGGTGACCGGCGCCATCGCACGCACGATGACCAACATCACCAACGGCGGCCGNACTCCCGTGGCCGGCATAGTGCATTCGCTCGTGCTGCTGCTCGTCTACCTCTTCATGATGCCGCTCATCAACCTCGTGCCGATGGCCTGCCTGGGCGCGGTGCTGATCGTGGTGGCCTACAACATGAGCGGCTGGCGCACGGTGCTGGGCATTTTCCACGCTCCGAAAAGCGATATCTCCGTGCTTATCGTGACATTCCTGCTGACGGTGATCTTCGACCTCACCATCGCCATCGAGATGGGTCTGCTCCTGGCCATCGTGCTTTTCCTGCAGCGCGTGATGCAGAACACCACCGTGCGGGTCTACGGCGACCANCTTGACGCCGCAGAGGGCTCGGACCTTTCCACCCACGAAGTGCTCAATCTCCATTCACGTGTGGGAGTATATGAGATCGACGGGCCTTTCTTCTTCGGAGTGGCCACAAAGTTTGACGAAGTGATGCGCAACACCCGCATGAACGCCACTCCCCTCGTGCGCATCATCCGGATGCGCAAGGTGCCCTTCATCGACGCCACGGGAATCCACAATCTGGAAATCCTCATCAAGTCATCGCAGGCAGAGGGNATCACGGTGGTGCTCTCCGGAGTCAACGAGCACGTGAGCGACGCCCTCCACAAAGCGGGCATCGACGGCCTCATCGGCTCGGCCAACATATGCTCCCACATCTCCGANGCCGTAGAGCGCGCCAACGCCATCGCCTCGGCCGATGCCTGAGTTCATACAACTGAGTTCATACATATGCTGCAAATATCGNCNGTTTTTTCCGGACGGAATTTGGAGGTGTCGGAAATTTGTTGTATCTTTGCAGTCGCAAATGAGCGGTGACCTACNCCGCGAATGAGCATTCGGGGTGTAGCGCAGTTGGTAGCGCGCTACGTTCGGGACGTAGAGGTCGGGCGTTCGAGTCGCCTCACCCCGACAGCAATCAGGGCGGAATCCTTTCGGATTCCGCCCTGATTCGTTTTAAAGCTTCAGGTGATTTTTNATATTCCGAGAATTCGCTTAAANCTTCAAGAAATTCGCTTTAAAGCTTCAGGGCCCCGTGGCATATCTTCTAATGTATGCCACGGGGCCCTGTCACAGTATCATAGGAGTCATCGCATCAGAGGGGGCACGGCCTCAGAGGCCGAACTCCTTGCGGATGGCATCGACGTAGTCGGTCTTCTCCCAAGTGAAGAGCTCCACCTCACGGGTGATGGGCTCGGGGTCATAGCCTGACTTGAAGGTCTTAGTCATCTTCTCGGGGCGACGTCCCATATGGCCGTAGGCGGCCGTCTCAAGATAGATGGGATTGCGGAGCCGGAGGCGTTCCTCGATGGCTTTGGGCCGCATGTCGAATATACGGCTCACCTTCTCGGCTATTTCGGCGTCGGTGAGGGGCACGTTGGCGGTGCCGTAGGTATCGATGAAGAGGCTTACGGGACGGGCCACACCGATGGCGTAGGCCACCTGCACGAGAACCTCGCGGGCCACACCCGCAGCCACAAGGTTCTTGGCGATATGGCGGCATGCGTAAGCCGCCGAGCGGTCGACTTTGGAAGGGTCCTTGCCGGAGAACGCTCCGCCGCCGTGGGCGCCGCGTCCGCCGTAGGTGTCGACTATTATCTTGCGGCCCGTGAGGCCTGTGTCGGCATGAGGACCTCCGAGCACGAACTTGCCCGTGGGATTGACGTGGAGCACCAGATCGCCGTCAAAGAGCGCCTGCACATCCTCGGGGAGCTTGGCCTTCACGCGTGGAAGCAGTACCTCCTCTACATCGCGTCGGATTATGGAGAGCATCTCCTTATCGGCCTTGGCCCGGGCCTCGGCGGAGTCATCGGCCGGACGCACAAACTCATCGTGCTGCGTGGAGACCACGATGGTGTGTATGCGCACCGGGCGGCGGGTCTCGGAGTCATACTCCACGGTGACCTGGCTCTTGGCGTCAGGCCGGAGGTAGGACACAGTCTTTCCTTTACGCTCGTAGCTCATTTCCTTTCCTTCGCGGCGGATGTCGGCGAGCTCCTGGAGCAGCAGGTGGGAAAGCTCAAGGGTGAGAGGCATATAGTTGGCCGTCTCATCGACGGCATAGCCGAACATCATGCCCTGGTCGCCGGCGCCCTGAAGCTCATTGAGGTCAGCCGCCTCATCCTTACGGCTTACACCGCGGTTGATGTCGGGACTCTGCTCATGGATGGCCGAAAGAAGGCCGAGGGAGTCGGCGTCAAACCGATACGCGCCACGGTTGTACCCGATACGGTTGATAACGTCGCGCGTCACGCCAGGCACATCTACATATGCTTCGCTGGTCACCTCGCCGGCCACGACCACCTGCCCGGTGGTGCAGAGCGTCTCCACAGCCACATGGCTCTGCGGATCACGCGCCAGGAACTCGTCGAGGAGTGCGTCAGAAATCTGGTCTGACACTTTGTCGGGGTGCCCTTCGGACACCGATTCAGACGTGAATAGATAGTTCATAAAAAGATTTGATATTACATTAAAATCCCTCCCGGATGCATTACAGGGGGAGAATGATTTTCATAGAGTCGTCAGGAGCTCCGATCATGGCCCAGAAGATAAGGGTAAGCAGGCCGGCGAGCAGGAAGTTGAACCGGCTGAGGGTGCCGAGATACCGAAGCTTGCCGATACGCGCCCCGGGGATCGAGGCGCCGATGAATGTATTGAGCGCGAACGCGAACACAAACGGCAGCATGCACTTGAACGGACGCTGGATATGAAGCGCCACCGTCATCCACACTATGATGCCGACCGCCAGGGCACCCCCTGTTATCACAAGCGCCGCAACGCCCTTCTTGCCGATGCGGCCGGCCGTGTTGCGAATCCGCCCCTCCGACGCCAGGTATGCCTCGAGACCGGAAATCCAGTGGGATGTCATGACCAGCAGCCCCATCGCCACACTCAGGAAGAGGGCCGGAGCCATATCGTAGAACGCCCAGGTCATGGCCTCATGCTGGGCCTGCACCATGCAGGTTCCTATCACACCGACGGGACCGAACGTAAGAAACGAGAACAGTATCGAGACCGGAGTCCGGTAAAGCCTGGGGCCGAGTATCATGAGATACACTATACCGTAGACCCCCACGCCGGCGAGCAACGCATACAGGCGCGTGTTGGATCCCAACGCTATGACCAGACCTATCATGACCGAGAACAGCAGACAGGCCGTGCTCGCCTCGCTCAACACCCGGGTCTGCACCGGATACTCGTCAAGGCTGTTGGCAAGTATCGATGGTTTCTGATCTGACTTCTGCGCCCGAAGCGCCTGATTATAATGGAAGAAGTAGCTGAAGCCCAGCTGGCAGGACACGGCGAACAGGAGGCACATGACGGCGATGGGCCATTCCATGTTGCCGCGCAGCACGGCCGCGCCGGTACCGGCCAGTACCGAACCGGCTCCGAGCGGCAGCAACTCAAAGCTGCCCTTTTGTCTGACGAACT
The DNA here is from genome assembly GCA_014802425.1 of Bacteroides sp. GTDB lineage: Bacteria > Bacteroidota > Bacteroidia > Bacteroidales > Muribaculaceae > Lepagella. The sequence continues at coordinate 25,823 of JAAVCH010000026.1, read as the reverse complement.
TTACGATATCCATAGTAACGGGAGTTTTGAGGGGAGGATTTACGGCACAGGCTTACTTTATCGTGTACATCACGACGAAGAGGCTGCTAGCGCCGATGAACATCCAGAGAGTGAGGGCCTGCACCAGCGGACGCACGCCGACCGAGCGGATGACCTTCATGCTGAGGCCGGCGCCGATGGCGAAGAGCACGGCGATAAGGCACTGTCTGGCGACGGCGTAGAGGAAGTCATAGACCGGTCCCATGACGGGCATCCAGGCCTGCGGGGTATAGGTGAAAATGACCATCGCCAGCACGAAGTAAAGGATAAACCAGGGTATATTGATTTTCGCCTTACCCTCGCTGACGGATCCGCCCTGACGGCGTGCGGCCATGCGGGGATAGTACCACATGGTGAAGAGCGCCAGCGGGATGATCCACAGGGCGCGGGTACACTTGATGAGTGTGGCCAGGTCGCATGCCTCGGGACCGTAGGCGGCGCCGGCGCCCACGACGCTGCTGGTGTCATGGATCGCTATGGCGGCCCATGTGCCGAACTGAGTCTGGCTCAGTCCGAAAAGATGGCCCAGCGGAGGGAAGATGAAGAGGGCTATGGCGTTGAGTATGAAGATGACGCCGAGCGATACGGCCATTTCGTTTTGGTCGGCCTTCACCACCGGGCCTACCGCGGCTATGGCGCTGCCGCCGCAGATGGCCGTGCCGGCCGATATGAGGTATGAGGTCTTGTCGTTGATACGCATGTAGCGTCCCAGCAATACACCGATCACCATCACGGCGATGACACTGACCACGGTGAAGACCATGCCGTCGGCCCCGCTCTGAAGGCTCTTTATGAGGTTCATGCCGAAGCCAAGGCCCACGACCGACGCCTGAAGCAGCGTCTTGGAGAGCACTTTGTTGACCTTCGGATACGGAGTGCCGAAGATGAGGGCGAACACCAGACCGAGCGCCAGTCCGACAGGCGCGGTGACGAGGTTGACGCCGAACACAGCCTTAAACGGGAAGAACACTACCGCGAGGAGCACCCAGTAGAGGATGCGGCCTATGCGGGTCCTGGAATCCGCCGGGGTTCCGGCAGGAGTTTTGTTGTCTTTCATTTCTTACAGGGTCAGTATACAGTTTCCATAGGCCGGCGCTTCAGTGACGCTGACCGAAGCACCGTGACGCGCCGGACACATAAGTCCGACACCATAATTAAACTGCAAAAATAATACATCTTCCTGAGAAAACCTAAATCCTCTCCCCGAAATTAAAGAAAATTAAGCAATAGACCCCAACCGTGCCGTATTAGAACCGATTTTGGCCGACCTCGACCGATTGTGGGAAATGCGTCACTGGATACCAAACCCAGGCGCAACTATATTTTCTGAGAAATTATAATCAAATAATGATTTCTGGATGTCTTGGCGGCACGGTGTAGTCGATTCAATTTGTATTCTAATAATATCGTTCACTATCGAATCTATCTCTTCTATATTGCGATTGTGGTATGCACGAATAAGCTTAAAACTAAGTTTAGTAGGAATAGTTGCTATTCGCGGGATTCTAAGTCTTTTAATACTTTGACTCTGCCAACGCGGGAACCCTCCATTCATCCTATTTGATATGCCTTCTATTTGCTTTTTTACAAATTTACTCATCAGCACTGCGGCTAACTGCTCAAGTTGGCTTATCGAATTACCCGTAATATAATAGATATTATGGGCAGGATAATATGAGCCGTAGTCGATAAAAATCATATTATTGCCTGATATATCAGGCAATAATATCTTAGGCTGATGTATTATTTGTGGCTTTATCTTATCAATAAGAGAATACCAGACTCTCCCTTTCTTAACAATATGTCTACTTTCAAGAATTGGTTTAAAACTTTCAAGATATTTTTTTGCCTTAGGATATTTACTTAAATCAAGTATATTACCACTTGAATCGTAAGGATTTAGAATCCTGAGCCCTCTAGTTCTAAATTCATTTCCCGTCAAATCTTTTGCATTTACGATTGGAAGTAGAAGTTCTTTTTCAACAATATATTCGAGCTCGGTTGATATAAATATTTTGTCAGCACCAGTCGCAACCCCTATGCCAACTTTAAAACCTTGGTCTTCAATAGTTGTCAAATCATCAATATCCTCACTTACAAATAGATAATCCCAGTTTTCGGAATTTCGTATTTCTTTTTGCGTAGTTGATAATGGCAATTTCAACTCTTTTAAATTTCTGACAGTTACAATTTTTACATTCTTATCAATTTCAGTATTTGAGATTAGAGTAATTGAAGGATATGCTAAAACCGATTCTTTGAAAACATCTAACTTTTCAACGTCTATTATGTACTCTAATTTATAAGATGAAGAAATTAAAGCACGAAGTTTTCTTCCATACTCATTCTTAAGCCACCTATTCGAGCATATAAAGCAATGGCGGCCATTTTTAGAAAGATTTCTCAGGCAATGTTCATAAAAAAGAACATATAGATCACACCGATAGTGAAATGTGTAAAATTTAACTTTATAAGAATTAAGTGCCTCCTTGGGAATATTCTCATATCGTATATAAGGAGGGTTACCAATAATAAAATCAAATTTGGTATCCCAACTTGACATTAAGAAATCCTCATTTTTTAGTTTTAGCGGGACAAAATTTGGCATTTCAGACCTTAAACCCTCAATACATTTATCATATTTACCGTCATCAATTTCACAACCATATATATTATTAGACATGACGTCAGTCGCATCGAAATTAAATCGTTTTGCGGATTGAATTATTCGGTTCTGAATCTCAATTAAAAAATCACCTTGACCAAAACTTGGTTCAAGAAGTCTATATAAGGATAAATTTTTATCTGGTGTATAACCTATTAAATCAAGCATAAAATTAACAACCCACTGTGATGTAAAAACATCACCATGGGAAACCCCACTCCTTCTAAGTCCATATAAGTCACCTGTTAAATTCGCTTTCACACCCAATTAAATATCCTTTAAGTGAATCAATGAATCTAACAATAGATAAACTTTCAGTCACATCATTATAAGTTTTACTATTCTTTGTTCGAATAAGACACGCTGAAGTATACAATCTCTCTGTCATTAGTTTCTCACACAAAATCCTGTAACGGTCAATATAAGATGCGTTATCAAATTCTTTTAAAACAGGGAAATGATTAGTGTAGTTTCTAACAGGAGAAGTTGATTTTTCATCATCACCAATCACCATCAAATATCCCACCCAAGGTATACCTAACGTAGGAAATTCTTGCTCTCGGTACGCTGTCCATAAGTCTGTGGCATTTCCAAGCGCTTCCTCTGTTCTATTATTAAAATTATTCCCATAAGATCCAACTTGGGATTTAAGTTCAATAAGGACAAGTAGTTTCCCCGATGGACTAATTACGATAAAATCCCAATCTTTTGACGAACGAAAAAATCCAGGTATATAATTGTTATTGTCAAAAATACATTCTGATGGAACTCCAACGGATAAACACGCTTCCTTCAACAACGTTAAAAAACCGTCTAATTGTTTGCCACCGACAACAGCCCCTCTATTAGAGGCATCAGAACTACGTTTTAATTGGTTGTTCTTAGTCCTCCAAAAATATTCTACAGCTTTAGCTGTTCGTTCTTCAATATTGAATGTCTTTTTCATGTCTCAAAGATATGAATATTTTTTTTAAGTAGCAAACATAGAACCAACTCTTACAATAAAGTGTTGGAACTTATCTACGAGCAAAGCAATGAGTCAAGAGGGGCAGGAAATAGAAAAGAGGACTCTCATAACGAGAATCCTCAGTTCAGTACCCTGAGCCGGGATCGAACCGGCACGGATTGCTCCACTGGTGTTTGAGACCAGCGCGTCTACCGATTCCGCCATCAGGGCTTGCGGATGCAAAGTTAGCTATTTTTTGCGGGCTTTGCAAATCCGGCCTTAAATTACTTGCCGCCGCAGAGGAGGGGCGGGAGGCTTTACTCGTAGGATATCTTCGTCTTGCGCACGATATGCCAGCAACCGTCCTGAAAGGAGGCCGTGCCGGCCTGAAGGGTGCGGATGGATGAGGCGTCGTCGGTAGCGAGGATATCGGCGGCCGTACAACCCCCGGCGAGGAAGTGCTCGGGATTGTCAAGGCAACGCCCTATGACTTCGGCGTCCTGAAGCACCTTGAAGGAGCCTACATAGCCGTCGGAGGTACGGAGTACGAAGACGGTCTTGTCAGCCACAGGCTGACGGTCGGCACGCACGAACAGTCCTTTCTGATTCACACGGCCCAGATATATCTCACGTTCCCCTTCGGAAGCCGATGCGGGGGGGGCAGGCGCCAAAGCGCTCTCCGCAGGCCGGGATGCGGGCGCGGACACAGAGGCCGATGCGGCGGAAGCTGCGGCGGCCGACGCGGCGCGCAGTCTCCCCTTGAGAGCCTCTATCTCACGGCGGGCCTGGGCGAGGTCGGATTCCAGACGCCCGTTCTCTTCACCCAGGCGCAGGCATTCCTCACGAAGCTCCGCCATCTCGCGATTCACGGTAGTCTTATCCCTGACCGGAGCCGGGAGCGACGCCGGAGCGGAGGGGCGCTCCTTGCGGCGTACCGCCGCGGCGGAGAGCACTTCGGGCTCATCGTCGACGTTATCTTCATCCGCTCCGGAGCGTTCTGACTGCTGCATGGTCTTGGAGGCGAAGATCACGAGCCACACCACGATACCCACCAGTATCACCAGGGCCACGATATAGATCCACGTGCCTCCGCTCCCCTTATGCTCGCGCGGAGCCGTGGCGGCGGTTTCCTCGGCGATCGCCGACTCGGCGGCAGCCAGTTCGGAGCTGATTTCCTGCGCGTCGGGGAGCGGATTGGCTCCGGTGGGGGCGACTTCCGCAGCGGCAGGAGCGGCGGCGGCAGGCGCCGGAGCGGGCGCGGGCTCAGCCGGAGCGGCGGGAGCAGCCTCGGCGCCGGCAGGAACGGCGGGAGCGGCCTCCGGCTTGGCTTCGGCCGCAGGTGCGGGCGCGGACACGTTCATGGCGGAGAGCTTGCTCTGCACACGCTTACGGGCTACCTTGCCCTTGGCGACAAGGCCGGGGGAGTTAAAGAACGTGGTGCCCCAGTACTCCACGAGTTTCGCCTTGTCCCAGCCGGCATAATCGGACGGCACGGCGACATTCTTGAACGTCTTGAGGTTGTTGCGCTCAGTGTCGGTCTTGATTTTTTTCTCCAGCTGGGCCATGGTGGTGGGGACGGTACCCTCCTCAAGATAGCCGGAGCCGTCGTTGGCATAGCGGAGATACCACAGGGCCGTAATCGTGCGGGCCTGTTCCATCTCTTTTTGGGTGACGCCCTCAGCGGTGAAGGCCACGCTCCCAAGGAGCGCGGCCACCATGAGCGCCACACCCTTGAAAGTGTGACGTATAGTCATATATCTATGAGTTCGGTTTTCGATTTTGCTTGATATAGGTTTCAGAAAGTGATTGCCTTGCAGGGATATGTTGACTTACGGGGAGGGATCACTCCTCCTCTTCCTTCATGTTGTGGAATACGTTCTGCACGTCGTCGTCGTCCTCAAAGCGTTCGAGAAGCTTCTCGATGGTCTCGCGCTGTTCGGGAGTCACTTCCTTATAGTCGGTCGGGATACGCTCGAACTCGGCGGACACGATTTCCACATTGTTGTCCTCCAGGAATTTCTGAAGATGGGAGAACTGGTCGAACGCGCCGTAGATTACCCATTCCTCCTCATCGGCCTCGAGTTCAGCCTCGAAGTCCATGAGCGACAGCTCGAATTCCTCCTGGTCCATGCCGGCGGCGGGCTTGATGTGGAATACGCTCTTGTGGTCGAAGAGGAAAGAGAGCGAGCCCTGAGTGCCGAGCGAGCCGCCATGCTTCGTGAAGTAGGAGCGGACGTTGGCCACGGTGCGCTGGTTGTTGTCGGTGGCGGTCTCCACCACGATGGCTATGCCGAAGGGACCGTATCCTTCGTAGACGATTTCCTTGTAGTCGGAAGCGTCCTTGTCGGTGGCCTTCTTGATGGCGCGCTCAATCGTATCCTTAGGCATGTTGGCTGCCTTGGCGTTGTGGATAAGCACTCGCAGGCGGGGGTTCATCGCGGGATCCGGACCACCGGCCTTGGCGGCGATGGTGATTTCCTTACCTATGCGGGTGAATGTACGGCTCATATTGCCCCAGCGCTTGAGCTTGCGGGCTTTACGGAATTCAAATGCTCTTCCCATGGGAATATATTGTTTCTTTTCTGTTATGTTGATTTCAGTAGTGCGTGCCGCACGGCTCAGCGGAGCTCGGCACCGGTGTTCTTTTTAACTGAGTCGATGATCTTGGCCATTACGGCATCGATCTGCTTGTCGTTGAGGGTCTTCTCATCGTCCTGAAGGGTCATGGCCACAGCATAGGATTTCTTGCCTGCGGGGAGGTTCCTGCCTTCATAGACGTCAAAGAGCCATACCTTGCGCAGCAGCTTGCGGTCGGCGCGGCGGATGGCCTCCTCCACTGCGGCAAAGCTCACGGAGGAGTCGAGAAGCAGGGCGAGGTCGCGGCGCACGGGCTGGGTCTTGGGCAGGGGCGCGTAGAGGGTCTCCGCCTTTGTGGCAAGCCTGTAGAGCTCCTCCCAGTCGAATTCCGCGTAGGCCACCTCATCCTCAAGGTCAAAGCGCTTGAGCTGGGTGCGGGCCACGAGTCCGAGTTCTCCGAGGGTCTTGCCCGAGCGGGTGGCCACAACGAGGCGCGCCGAGAAGATGGCGTTGGAATCCTGGGTGTATTTCAGGGCCGACGCAGGAATGCCGAGACGGCGGAGCATATTCTCCACCACACCCTTGAGGTCGAAGACAGTGGCCTTTGCCGCGGTGGCGTTCCAGCCGGGCACAGTGAAGCGTCCGGTGAGCCAGAGGCCGAGGTGCATGTGCTCGCTGTAGCCGGCGAGCGGACGCTCTGGATTGGTGCCCGTCTTCGAGGGGTCGCAGGCATAGACGTTGCCGAACTCGTATAGCCGGAGGTCGGCCTCCTTGCGGTTGACGTTATGGGCGATGGTCTCCAATCCGCCGTAGAGCAGGGTCTGGCGCATAAGCGAGAGGTCGCCGCTGAGCGGATTCATTATCTTCACGGCCGAGGTTTCGGGATAGACCTCGTTGTTTTCATAATAGGAGGCGGCGGTCAGGGAGTTGTTGAGGATCTCCATGAATCCCTGCGCCGTAAGGGAGTCGCTGACGCTCTGCTGGAGGGAGTAGCTGAAATCGGTGTCGCCCCGGCGGGAGAGGTTGGCGTGCATTTCGGTGCCGAACTCCACATTATTGTAGCCATAGATGCGGAGGATTTCCTCCACCACGTCGCAGGGACGTGTGACGTCCACCCGATAGGTGGGCACGCAGAGACGGAGCACATCGGGGTCTTCCGTGGGAGCCACACTGAATTCAAGCGCCTTCAGGATGCACATGAGGAGGGCGTCCGGGATGCGCTTGCCTACGAGACGCGCGCAATAGTCGAGCGAGAAATCGATCTGCACCGGCTCCACGGGATCGGGATAGTAGTCCACGACCGGCCCGCAGACCTCGCCCCCGGCGAGCTGCTGCACGAGGATGGCGGCCAGACGGGCGGCATAGAGGGTGATGTTGGGATCGGTGCCGCGTTCGTAGCGGAAGCTGGCGTCGGTGCTGAGGCCGTGGCGGCGCGCAGTGCGGCGCACGCGGGTGGGATTGAACCATGCGCTCTCGATGAAGATGGAGGTGGTGTTCTCGGTCACACCCGAGTCAAGGCCTCCGAAGACTCCGGCGATGCACATCGGGCCTTCGGCGTCGCATATCATCATGTCGGCGTCGCTTAGCTTGCGCTCGACTCCGTCGAGAGTGGTGAACGGCGTGCCGTCCGGGCATGTGCGCACCACTACCTTCCCACCCCGGATGCGGTCAAGGTCGAAGCAATGCAGGGGCTGGCCGAGGCCGAGCAGGATGAAGTTGGTGATGTCGACTATATTGTTGATGGGACGCTGGCCGGTGGCGGTCAGCAGGTTTTTAAGCCATTCGGGTGATTCGGCCACCTTCACGCCGCGGATGGTGATGCCGGAGTAGCGGCCGCATCCTTCCTTGTCGAGCACCTCTACGGCGACTCCGCAGTCAGGGCGGTCGATGGCGAAGGCGTTCTCATCGGGGAGATGCACTTCGGGGAGCACCGACTTGTCGTCGTTCTCGAAGAGCACCCTCCAGAGATGGGCCTTGAGGTCGCGGGCGCACCCGTAGTGGCTTGCGGCGTCGACACGGTTGGGGGTCAGCTCCACTTCGAGGCAGTAATCGCTCTCGACATTGAAGTATTCAGCGGCAGGGGTGCCGGGGGCCACCGTGTCGGGGAGCACCATTATTCCGTCGTGGCTCTCCCCTACTCCGATTTCGTCTTCGGCGCAGATCATGCCGAACGACTCGACGCCGCGGATCTTCGACTTGCGGATCTGGAATTCCTTGTCGCCGTCATATAGGGTGGTGCCGACCGTGGCCACGACCACCGTCTGTCCGGCGGCCACGTTGGGCGCGCCGCACACTATCTGCACCGGAGCGTCCTGACCGAGGTCGACTGTAGTGATGTGGAGATGGTCGGAGTCGGGATGGTCGACGCAGGTAAGCACCTTGCCCACGACGATGCCGCGCAGGCCGCCGCGGATGCTTTCCACTTCCTCGACATTGTCGCATTCCAGGCCAAGCGAGGTGAACACAGCCGCCAGATCGCGCGGCGAGTATGGAAATTCAATGTAGCGTTTGAGCCACTTGTATGAAATATTCATATGAAAAGTTTGTTGTAGTCGGAGGGGTCATGCGCTCCATGGGCTCCCCGAAGCGGGGACTACGGGAGCTTCCATACGCCCGATTCTGCAAAATTAATAAAATTTCGCGTGTTGACAAAGGGCGCATATCGGCCAAAGGCCGGGCGCGACGACGCCGGCTCACTGACTGACCGACAAAATTAATGAATTTCCGCCGCAATAAAAAATATTAGTTGTAAGCACGGATAATTTTTCTTAAATTTGCACTCAGAGGCATTATGCCCGTCACTCATCCGATATGAAAATCCACCACGAAGGCACCAACATACTCATACTCCTGTTTATAGTGCTGCTGGCGATCAACGCGCTGGTATGGCTCTTCCTGCCCCCATGGATTCTGCCTGCGCTGTGCTCGGCGTTCTCGCTGCTGGTGTATTCGTTCGTATTCAACTTCTTCCGGTGCCCCAACCGTGTCTATCACGGCGACTCCACCGACCTGGTGGTAAGTTCGGTCGACGGCCGTGTAGTGGCCATTGAGCGTGTCTACGAGCCGGAGTTCCTCAAGGCTGAGGCCATAATGCTGTCGGTGTTCATGTCGCCGCTCAATGTGCATGCCAACTGGTTCCCCACCTCAGGCGTTGTAAATTATGTACGCCATCACAACGGACGCTTCCTCGGGGCCTACCTTCCCAAAAGCAGCACCGAGAACGAGCGGAGCACCATCGGCATGACAGCCGACTGCGGCGCACGCCTTACAATCCGCCAGATAGCCGGAGCGATGGCCCGGCGCATCGTCACCTACGCCTATGAGGGCGAGCGCGCGCAAATCGACGCCCATCTGGGCTTCATCAAGTTCGGCTCCAGAGTCGACATCTATCTCCCGCTCGATGCCGAAATACTCGTAAGTATGGAGCAGACCACCCGCGGGGGCCTGACCCCCGTCGCACGATTAAAACCCGCATATAATGAATCAACTACGACGTAACATACCCAATCTCGTCACCTGCGTCAACCTGACAGCCGGATGCGTCGCCATCATCCTTGCCTCACGCGCCTCAGAGCTCATCGACGGCCTTCAGGCATGGCGCTGGGCCTGCATCGCCATCGGAGTGGCGGCAGTGGCCGACTTCCTCGACGGCTTCATGGCCCGGCTGCTCCACGCCTACTCTCCCGTGGGCAAAGAGCTCGACTCCCTTTCCGACCTCGTCAGCTTCGGTGTGGCGCCCGCGATGCTCATATTACATCTGCTCCACACCTCGGACGCCTCATGGACAGCATGGACCGCACTGCTGATTCCGGTGCTGGGCGCCATCCGCCTCGCCAGATTCAATGTCGACACACGGCAGACGTCGAGCTTCATCGGACTGCCTATTCCCGCGAACGCTATTTTCTGGATAGGCTACGTGGCCATGGCTTCGGCAGGATATCCGGCCATGCTCACCCCGGCGGTCGCGATTCCAGCCATAGTGCTCGAATCGCTGCTGATGGTGCTCCCGATCAACCTTTTCTCTTTAAAGTTCAAGAATTACCGCATACGCGGCAACGAGCCCCGATGGCTCCTGATTTTCGGCTCGGCGGCGCTCGTATGCTTCCTCGGAGTGCCGGGGTTGGTATGGGTCATCGTGCTCTACCTGCTGCTGTCGGCTTGTTTCCACAAGGCTTGATACCATGACTTTCCTTATCGTACTTATAGTCCTTGTGCTTGGCTGGTATATTTTCGGCACGAAAATCAAGGCCTGGCTTCAGGGGATGATGATCCGCCGCATGGAGGACAGCATCCGCAAGGGAATGGGCATGCCTTCCCGCAAGGAGGAGGAGAAAGCCCGCCGCCGTGCCGAGAAGGAGGCCCGCAAGCACACCGCAGGCGCCTCTCCGTCAGGCTCGGCCTCGGCGGCATATTCCGCTCCCACGGGCCATATCATACCTCCGGAATACGCCGAGGATGTGGAATACACCGAATACCGCGAATATTCCGAAACCATCGATATAACTGCCGCCCGGGAGGCAGGCGGCAACACCCGTGTAAAGGTGGAGAGTCAGGTGTCGGACGCCGAATATATCGAAATCAAGGAATGAAGACTCTTTATGTAAGTGATCTGGACGGCACGCTTTTCAGCTCCGAGATTCGGATTTCGGAGCGTTCGGCCGACATGCTCAACCGCGCCATCGACTGCGGGGCGCTATTCACAGTGGCCACGGCCCGCACGCCGGCCACACTCGGGATGCTGCTGCGCGACGTACACCTGCGGCTCCCGGCCATCGTCATGACCGGCGCCACCATGTGGGACCGCTCCACCGGACACTACCTCAACACCCATTACTTCCTCCCCGGCCAGGTGGAGGAAATCCGCCGGATATACAGGGAGTACGGGATGTCGTCGTTCATGTACACGCTGTCCGACGACATGATAAAGGTCTACCATCAGGGTCCGCTCTCCGACATGGAGCGCGACTTCATCGCCGAACGCCGCCACAATCCATACAAAAAAATAATGGTGGACTATGACGAGCACAGCGACATACCTCCCTATCCGGAGGACGGGGTGCTCTTCTTCGCCATGCAGCCTTCGGAAAAGGGGCATCCCGCATTCGAGGCGCTGAAGGGCCTGGAGGGTATAAACCCGATGTTCTACAACGACGCCAACCACCCCGAGATAGCCATGATAGAGGCGTTTCCGGCCGGAGCCACAAAAGCCAAGGCCATACGCAGGCTGGCCCATGAGACCGGAGCGGAGAGAATCGTGGCATTCGGCGACAACTTCAACGACCTCCCGATGCTGCATGAGGCGGATGTGGCCGTAGCCGTGGGCAACGCCATTCCCGAGGTGCGCGAGGCCGCGGACATAGTCATCGGCCATCACGACACAGACGCCGTGGCGGAGTTCATCCTCACCGATTTCATGGAGTCGCGCCCGCCGGTACAGACCCGCCTTTTCTCCCTCTGAAAAAATGAGGAAAATCTCGATCTACGACAATCAGCGCACCGGAAAGCTGATATTCCTGGCCATATCGCTGACTGCGGTGGTGGCCGTGATGCTCATCTCCAACAACCTCGTCAAGGCCCTCGCCCAGCAGGAACGCGAGCGCATGAACATCTGGGCGCAGGCCACAGAACGCCTCGCCCAGGCCGACGCCAATGCCGATTTCGAGTTTCTGCTCTCTATCATCGAGCAGAACAACTCGATACCGGTGCTTGTGGCCGATCAGGACTTCAACATCCTCGAATACCGTAATTTCCGGCTCCCCGACCGCGACGACGACGCCTCGCCGGGCTTCGAGCAACTGAGCGAGAAAAACCGCCTTTACCTCATAAGCCGCCTGAAATCGACAGGCGGCGACATACCGCTCCACATAATGGCCGCCCGTAACGACCATTTCATCGAGGTCAAGGTATACGAAGACACATTCCAATACATCTATTACGAGGATTCAATCCTGCTGAGAAGGCTCAGCTGGTATCCCTACGTACAGCTCGGAGTGATGGTGGTGCTGCTGGCCATAATCTACTGGGCGGTGCTCTATACGAAGCGCGCCGAGCAGAACCGCGTGTGGGTGGGACTGTCGAAGGAGACGGCCCACCAGCTCGGCACCCCGATTTCGTCGCTCATGGCATGGAGCCAGTACCTGGAGGCCACGGGAGCGGATCCGGAGGTGACAAGGGAAATCGACAAGGATGTGCGCCGGCTGTCGGTCATCGCCGACCGCTTCTCCAAAATCGGGTCCGCTCCGGAGCTTCATCTTGAATACCTCAACGATGTGGTGGGCTCCTCGCTCGACTATATGAAGAACCGGGTCTCGGGCAAGGTGAAGATCTCGATGCACCTCGACCACGACGACCACGGCGTGCGCCTTTCGCGTCCGCTGTTCGAGTGGGTGATGGAGAACCTCACCAAAAACGCCGTCGACGCGATGGAGGGGGAAGGCTCGATCGACATCACCACCGGCGCCGACCGCAACACGGCCTACATCGAGATACGGGACACGGGAAAGGGAATCGCACGCAAGAACTTCAACAATGTGTTCAAGCCCGGCTACACCACCAAGAAACGCGGCTGGGGACTGGGGCTCACACTCGTGAAGCGCATCATCGAGGAGTACCACGGCGGACGGATCTTCGTAAAGTCGTCGGAACTGGGCCACGGCACGACTTTCCGCATCGAGCTTCCCACCGTGTCCTGACCGGAGAGGCGCGCGTCAGAGACGGCGCCGCAGACGCGCCACAAGTATCCCCGCGCGGTCGCGGTACTTGGCCACAGTGCGCCGCGACACATCGTAGCCGAGGTCAAGCAGCTCCTGACGCAGCCTTTCGTCGCTCAGCGGGTGGCGCTTGTCCTCGCCGTCGACGAGGCGGCGTAGTATGGCTTCTATCTGACGGTTGGTAAGATGGTCGGAGCCGGAGGCCTCCGGCGAATCGGAGGCTTTGGCCTCCTGAGTGCGCACCGACGCATTGACAGTGTCGCTGAAGAAGGATTTCAGCGGCACGACGTTGCCCCAGGGAGTTTCAACGTATTTATTGGCCGTGGCGCGGGAGACTGTCGAGGCGTCAAGGCCGGTGAGCCGGGTTATATCCTTGAGTATCATCGGGCGCAAGGCATATATGTCGCCCGTCTCGAAATAGGGTTTCTGGAGCGAGAGGATGGCGGTCATGACATCGGTCATGGTCTGCTGCCGCTGTCGGAGCACCTGGATGAAGTCGCGCGCGTCGTTATAGCGGGAGGCCACGAACTCGGTCCCCTTCCGCGGGCGGCCGCGACGTCGCTCCATTCCGCGCATTGCTTCCGCAAACCCCTCTTCGATGCGCAACTCCGGAATGCGGTTAGGGAGTGAGACATAGAATTCATTCCCTTCACGGCTCACCACCACATCGGGCGATATGACACCCATGGCGGTGGACTGGGCCCCGCCGTAGGGGGCTCCGGGTTTCGGATTGAGCGTGAGGATCAGGGCATTCGCAGCGTCGACACGCTCCTGGGTGAGATGAAGGGCCGATATTATCCTATGGCTGTGGCGCATCGTATAGGCCTCGAACTGCTCTTCAAGAATGGCGATGGCGTCATCACGCTCCTGCGACCCGGGAAGGCGCCGCAGCTGCAGCAGCAGACAGTCACGCAGTCCCTCGGCTCCGACTCCGGCGGGATCAAGCCCGCGCACGAGATCGAACGCCTCCCGTGCATCGTCCATACCTATTTCCCCTTCCCCGCCTATCACGAAGTCGTCCACCATCTGTGGAAGCGAACGGCGAAGATAGCCGTTGGAGTCGAGGTTGCCTACGATGTACCGCGCCATTTCCGCCACACGCGGCGCCACGCTGCGCTCGGCGATCTGGGCGTAGAGGAGATCGTAGAGTGATTCCGTGTCGTCCCTCGGGGTGAAAACAGGCAGGTCGGCCGTGTCGGCGCTCCTGCGCGCTGCCGCGTAACGCGCCTCGCGGGGCACCTCCTCACGGTCACGGCGTTCGCGCTCGGCTTCGGGATCAGCCACATCGAGGGCCGGATTGGCTTCCAGCTCACTGCTTACGGCCTCGTCGAGCTCAGGCGCGTTTAGCTCCAGCATCTTCACGAAGCGCAGCTGCTGCTGAGTGAGATACTGACCGAGACGCTGGTTTATGCTGAGTTCCTGAGCCATATGCTTTACGGGGTGTCTTGCGGTAAGGGTCCCGGGCGGAGTCGGGGGCGGCGCGGTACACGGCGCACGGCATAGCGCCCGGGGATAAATGATAAATGAGGCTCCCCTGCCCGGACAGGGCAAAAATCAAGCCAAACCCCGGTTCAAAGTTACTGAAAAATCATGAATCTCAAAAAAAACTCGGCCATAATCGAAATAATGCCCTAAACACTTGGGTAATCCGCAAAGAATTAGTAATTTTGCAATTCAGAGTGCCATAACAGGGTCGGACGCCGAAAGCATGATCCGCCGCAGGCACGAAGCAATACTAAAAATCTGATAAGAATCGTAATACGCTACCTATCAAATGGCAACCAACGAAAACAATCAAGAGCAAAACGCCATCGACGCGCTTGACTTCCAGCTCACAGCCGCAGGCCAGCGCGTGGCAAGCAATAAGAAAATCATCTACTGGTGCATAGCCATCGTAGTCATCTGCGCCGCCGCAGGCGCCGCATGGTACTGGGGCTATATCCTGCCCACCAACAAGAACTCCTGGAAGGCCTACAATCAGGTAGAGGTCCAGGCTGCCAACGACTCCATCGCCTCGGCAGAATATGCCAAGGTAGCCGACAAGTACGGCCGCTCCGACGCCGGCAACCTCGCCGCCCTTCAGGCAGCCCTCTCCTACTACAACCTCAAGAAGTACGACGAAACGATCAAGTACCTCAAGAAGTTCTCCACAAAGGAGGATGTGATGCAGGCCCACGCCGACATGCTCATGGGCGACGCTTACGTCAACCTCAAGAAGTATGACGAGGCCATCGCAGCCTACAACTCCGCCCTCCGCATCTCTTCGGGCAACGAGCAGATCGCCCCTGCAATCCTCTGGAAGCAGGCCAACGTCTATGACGCCCAGAAAAAATACAAAGAGGCCCTCGGATGCTTCAAGCAGATCAAGCAGGCCTTCCCCAATTTCCGCTTCGGCAACGGCATGTCAGTCGACGCATACATCGCCCGTGAAGAGGCCCGCATCGGCCAGAAATAAATCCCCCCACGACAATTTCATCCATAAAATAATAAAACACTTTGCTTATTTTATGTAAAGGGTTGTGGCTTTCGAGCCACAGCCCTTTCCTTTTACAGGCATCCTCTGCCCGCATGAAGGCACATAGGCAAAGTCTCACATCCATCTCCACGTATCCATCCCCCCTCTACCACATAACGATATAGGAATATGAACATCTGGCTGAGAATGCTGCTCGTAGCAGTCGCCGGAGGCGGAGGCGCAGTATGCCGCTACCTGATAGAACTCTGGCTTAAGAACTCCCCCATGGGCTTCGCCACATGGGTAATCAACTCCGTAGGATGCTTCCTGATAGGATTGTTCGGAGGCTGGCTCATCAATGCCGACTGCCACTGGAGTCAGGATATGCGCACTGCATTCGCCCTGCTCACCATGACGGGCTTCTGCGGGGGATTCTCCACCTTCTCCAGCTTTACCCTAGACAGCGTCAAATACTACGAGGCCGGACAATTCCTGGTGTGGGTGATATTCGCCACGATGACGCTCTTCGTAGGCCTCTTCGGGTGCGCCCTGGGATACTATCTAGGCAAGCACCTCTGATTTCCCATAGCTTTCCATTACTTGCGGACACCCCCTCGGCGAGGCGGGCGCGGCGTATCGCGCCGATAGGCGTCTGGCCGGGGCGCCGCGACGCGCCGGGACATAAAAAAAGCAGGCCTCTTTCCCAAGATACCTGCCACAGTGCGAATCAAATTTATTTCTACAAACCTAACATAAACGATTTAGTCGTCAATACTAATTTTTACACCTTTACTAACCTTGTAATCTTTTTTGCCTTATGAGAATTTACTTAGTTAAGAAAGAGTATGAAATCATCTCATCTTTCACACTGCAAATTTACATCGAATCTCGGCGTTTACAAAATTTTACAATCCACATATGAGGTGCGATATAAGTTAATCTGATTTTAAGTCATTGATTATATAAGGATTACATTTTTGAAATATAAGTCGATATTCAACCTATAAGTAATATCCGTAATCCTCATATAAGCCGCATCCAAGTCAGACATACCCGTCACAGCCCTGCCGGACACCCCTACTCGGCGTCATCGTCGGCCTTTTTTCTCTTGCCGATGCGCATCACGTTGCGGTCGAAGTTGTCGCGGTCGATGGCGCGGTTGCGCATGCGGTTGCGGTAGGCGTAGACGGTGCTCACGCTGTAGTTGAGCATCTGGGCTATGCGTGTCGACTCGTCGACGCCAAGACGCACGAGCGCGTATATGCGCAGTTCGGGAGTAAGTTCATTCTCACTCTTGAGCTCAATTGCCTCTTCGGGACGAAGGAGCGCATTCATGTTTTCAAGGAAGTCGGGGTAGATGTCGAAGAATGCCGAATCGAAGATTCTGTAGAAGTCATCGCTTTGGTCGGAGCTGAACTTTCCGCTCTTTACGAGCTTCAACAGCTCGTCGCCCTGACCGGAGGCCAGCTTACGCCCCACAAGCTGCTGAAGCGACTGCAGTCGGCTCGCATAGCTTGAGCAGAGGCCTATGAAGTGGCCTATGTAGCTTTCCTGTATCTCGGATGTGCGCTCCAGTTTTGCCGCAGTAAGACGGCTGCGCTTAATATTGCGCATCAGCACCACGACAAGGGTCACCGTGACGATAAGCAGGAACGTCACAAGGAGGAAATACACCATCAGCTCATCACGCGAGGCATTGATTTTCTCACGGTATGCCTCGTCGATCACCGGCAGGAGGGAGGCTATGGTGACGGTACGCATCCTTACGTTACCCTCCATGGCGTCCTCAAGAGCGAAGTTTATATAGCGGAAGGCATCGCTGAGCTCTCCCTGGCGGTAGAGCCATTCCGCAAGGGTGGGCAACGCGAGGCCGTCCTTTATGCACCCCTTGATGTCGGCCGTGGCCGCATCGGCCAGATAGGCGGCATATGAAGTCTGGTCCCCTTCGCTTTTGCTCACCAGGGCAAGCTGGAATGCCGCCATGCCGTAGAGGTTGGCTTCCTCGGGGAGGGTGGTGCAGAGGCGGTCGAGCATACCCTTGGCCTCGCTGAAACGCCCGTGGTTCACCAGACGCTCGGCCATATAGAAAGTGCGCGTGGGGTCGTCGGCGGGAAGGTGCTTTATCAGGGAGTCGTCGTACTGGATGTAGCGCTCCGAATAATCGTTGAAGAACTGCACGTCCCCCTCCACATAGGCGCGCATATAGCCGAAGAGCTTGCGGCCGGCCGACCAGTAGTCGAGCCTCATACCCTCCGGAAGGGTATGCGAATCTATCGAGGTGAATTCCTCAAGCGCACGGGTGAATATGCCGCAGGTGGTAAGCGCGTTGATGCGCGCTATGCGGCTGCGCACCCCGGCTTCCGGCACTCCGGTGGAGGGCGCGAGCAGAAGCGCCATCTCGGAATAGCGCAGCGCCGAGTCGGCGCGCATCGGAAGATAGTCGGCCGAGAGGCGCAGCATCATTTCCCAGCGGCCGCGCGAATCGGAGGCGGGTAGATGGGCCAGACACCGCGTAAGGGAGTCGAGGCGGGAGGTCCTGTCGCGCATGTACAGGTCGGAGGCCTTCATGGCGCGGTTGAGCTTGGCGAGGGCCTCTTTGGGAAGAGGCGCATGCTGCTCGGACGCCGAGGCCATGAGGCGCAGCGCGGCCCCCGGACACAGAAGGCCTATCGTCACGATAAGCCTGACGCATATAAACCTAACAGAGAATTTCATGGTGACGAGTCAGATTGAAGTGATTTTCCGAGTGCAAAATTAGCAAATTATTTGCGTTTATACTAATTTTGCCGCCCAAAGCGTCTGCGGCCCACCGCGCCACCCTACCGGCGCGCGCCACCCTTTGCCGACTCGCGATTTTATAGTAACTTTGCATTTCACGAGAATACTCTCCTTATCTTACACTTCACGATATGGAATCCCCGAGAAAGCTGATGATCATAATAAATCCCCATGCGGGAGTGGTGGCCACCCAGGGCGCCGACAAGCTCATAGCCGAAGAAGCCCACAAGCTCGTATACTGCAATCCGGGGGAGCCGCAATGGAAGCATGCCTACGACATCGACCTGCGGCTGACCGAACGCGCAGGCCATGCGGCCGAACTCGCGAGGGAGGCCGTGGAGAAGGGATACTACGGAGTGGTGGCCTGCGGCGGCGACGGCACGGTCAATGAAGCGGCCTCAGGCGTCTGCGGCTCGAAGACGGCGCTCGGCGTCATACCCCTCGGCTCGGGCAACGGGCTGGCACGCCATCTGGGCGTGCCGATGACGGTGCGCGGAGCGATGAAGGTGATCGGAGAGGACCGCATACTCAACGCCGACTACGCAACGGCCAACGGACGTCCTTTCTTCTGTACTTTCGGAGTGGGATTCGACGCCGAGGTGACCGAGAAGTTCAACAACCGTCCCGGGCGCGGACTCAACAACTACATCCGCACCGTGATGGAGGAATACTTCAGCTATAAGTCGGAGACATACACCATCATAGCCAACGGCCGGATGCTGACGGAGCGCGCGCTGCTCGTGGCCGTATGCAACGCATCGCAATACGGCAACAACGCCTACATAGCCCCCCACGCATCCATCAAGGACGGCATGCTCGACATCACCATCCTCCATCACGGCAACCTCATCACCGACTCGCTGACGATGCTCGACATGCTCACCGGCCTGACCGACAAGTCGCCCGACACGACGACTTTCCGCGCCAGTCAGCTGAAGATAATACGTAATGTGGAGGGAGCCGTGCATTTCGACGGCGAGCCCGCGAGCCTGCCCAGGGAAATCAATGTGGAGTGCCATCCAGGGTGCCTCCGCCTCTTCTCCACGGCCCGGAAGAGCAGGATGCGCGCCCTCATGGCTCCGGAAATCCCCATCATCTCCCCTATCGTGCTCACCATGCGCGACCTCCGATTCAAAGTCTACAACCTTTTCCAGCCCAAGAAATAGGGCGGCCGGTCCGCACAATGCCGCGCAGTCCACGATAACGACGGCGGCGCACGCTCCGGATGAAGCGCGCGCCGCCGTTAAAAATGTATTCCATATGTGACCGGTACGCGGGGGCTCAGGAAGCCGACTCATCGGAAGGCTGCACTTTCTTGAGGCGCGGCAGGATTAAGTCGACGAAGCGGATGGCGTAGGGGTCGAAGCGCGTCACGCGGTAGACGAAGTAACGCTGCATAATGAAATTCCAGCCCCATGACACTATCAGCGCCACAAAGAGGCGCGCGGCGGCGAAGTAGCCGTCGTGCTTGAAGCCGATGGTCTCAAGCCAGTCCCAGTCCTGAATGAGCCAGAAGAGCAGCTCGGTGCCGAAGGAGTTGAGCAGAAGGCTCCCTATCCACACCATCACATACTTCACCACCACGGCCTTCCAGTCGACTCCGTCGGCATGGAAGGTGAAGCGGTAGTTGATGACGCAGTTGACTATGCCTCCCGCCAGGGCGCCTATGGCCGTGGCGACCCAGGCCGAGAGGTGGACCCAGGCGAAGAACACGAAGCTGACTGCGAAATCAGTCCAGCCGGAGGTCTGCGAGGATACCGCGCTGCGCAGAAACGTGAAGAGAAGATTATCGTTATGAAGGAGCTTGTCGCCCACTTTTTTGATGTCCATAATGTAGGGCCTCGGGTTGGAAACTTATGTAGACTTTCCACTTGGATGCACAAAATTAGTAAAAATTTTGGGTGCAGGCACTTTTCAGGAAAGGTTTTAACGCACAATTGGATATTTTCCCGCCGATTATGGCTAATTTTGCAGTCGCGTTTTAATCCGGGCCCCTCACGGGCGCGATAATCCGACCGCGCTCCCCAGGGGAGCCTCAAGCTTACCAACCGAAGTAATGAAGAACATGGGCACACTTGGAAAGCCATACGAAATATTCACCCTCTCCAACGGCATGCGCGCCGTGGTGCGGCAGACGGATTCGCCGGTGTCGTACATCGGCGTGGTCATCAATGCCGGAAGCCGCGACGAACCGGCCGACCGCCAGGGGCTGGCCCACTTCGTGGAGCACACGATTTTCAAGGGCACGTCATCGCGCAAGTCCTGGCACATCTCCAACCGCATGGAGTGCATCGGCGGAGAGCTTAACGCCTACACCTCCAAAGAGGAGACTATGCTCTACACCAATGCCCCCGCAGGCCATGCCGAACGGGCCATCGAGCTACTGAGCGACATCATAGCCGACTCACGCTTCCCCTCCCGCGAACTCGACATGGAGCGCGAGGTGGTGATCGACGAGATCAACTCCTACCTCGACTCCCCCTCGGAGTCGGTCTACGATGAGTTTGAGGAGCGCGCATACGCCGGCTCGGCACTGGCTCACAATATCCTGGGCACTCCGGAGAGTGTCAGGTCACTCTCCTCGACCGACTGCCGTGGATTCCTCGACCGCCATTACACGCCGGCCAACATGGTGGCCTACATATCCGACCCGGGGGACCCCGCACGCCTGGCCACCCTGCTGGAGAAGCATTTCGGCGCACTCGGATTTCCGGGAGGCACGCCGCAGCGAGCCACTCCCCCGCCGATGCAGGCGTTTGACGACACCGTCTCCCGCGACGGCCATCAGGCACATACCGTCATGGGCTACCGCGTCTTCGGACGCCGCGACCCGCGCCGGTTCCCCCTCTTCCTCCTCAACAACCACCTCGGCGGCCCCTGCATGAATTCAAGGCTCAACCAGGAACTGCGCGACAAGCGCGGACTGGTATACACGGTCGACAGCTCCGTGGCCCTGATGAGCGACACCGGACTGCTCCAGATATACTTCGGCTGCGACCGCAAGGACATCCCCCGTTGCCGCCGCCTCATAGGGCGCGAGCTGGAGCGGCTGGCCTCCGACCGGCTGTCGGACCGCGCCTTCCGCTCGATAGTCAACCAATACTGCGGCCAGATGATCGTAAGCTCCGACAACCGTGAGAACATGGCCATGTCCATGGGAAAGAGCCTACAGTTTTTCGGCCATGTGGTGGAGATGCAGGAGGTGGACCGCGCCCTGCGCGACGTGACGCCGGAGCAGCTGCGCGACCTGGCGGCCGAAATCGCCTCGTCGCCCCTCGGATGCCTGACGATATGCTGAGGGCGCCGGAGGAGGCACACACACCACACTTAACAACACGCAACCAATGAAGATAGCAGACATAGAACTCGGCGAGCGTCCGGTGATGCTCGCCCCGATGGAAGACGTCACCGACGAAAGCTTCCGCCTCATCTGCCGCGAGCAGGGAGCCGCGATGGTCTATACGGAATTCGTGTCGGCCGAGGCCCTCATACGCGACATCAAGTCGACGACCCGCAAGCTCCATGTCGACGACCGCGAGCGCCCCGTGGCCATCCAGATCTACGGACGCGAGGCCGACGCCATGGTGGAGGCAGCCAGGATAGTGGAGGAGGCCGGTCCCGATGTGCTCGACATCAATTTCGGATGCCCGGTGAAGAAAGTGGCCCATAAGGGAGCGGGAGCCGGAATGCTGCGCGACATACCCAAGATGCTCCACATCACCCGCGAGGTGGTGAAGGCCGTGAATATCCCCGTCACCGTCAAGACGCGCCTCGGATGGGACGCCGACAACAAGATAATCACCGACCTCGGGCCAATGCTCCAGGACTGCGGCATAAAGGCCCTGACCGTACATGGGCGCACGCGCTCACAGATGTACACCGGCCAGGCCGACTGGACCCTCATCGGAGAGCTCAAGGCCGACCCGCGGATGGAGATACCCGTAATCGGCAACGGCGACATAACGTCGCCCGAAGAGGCGCGCCGCGCCTTCGACGAGTACGGAGTGGACGGCATCATGATAGGGCGCGCCTCATTCGGACAGCCCTGGATTTTCCGCGAGGTGCGCTCCTACCTCGATTCGGGAACGGCGGACGAAGTAGGCATGAAGGAGCGCCTCGACCTGCTGCGCCGCCAGATACGCGAAAGCGTAGACCGCATCGACGAATACCGTGGCATACTCCACATACGCCGCCATCTCGCCGCCTCCCCCCTCTTCAAGGGGATACCCGACTTCCGCCAGACGCGGATACGGATGCTGCGCATCACACACCTCGACGAACTCCTTGACCTCATTGACGAAATAGAACGTAATTTCCTCACCGCCGAGTAAACGTTCAGCGCCCCGCAGGCGTAATATAAAGATGAAGGGTTTCCAATCATCCCCTATCCCTCCGGAAAACGCATATGACACAATTCACCCGCAAGACATTCACTCTTCTCATGCTGGGCGTCGCGCTGCTCTTCCCCGGGCTGGACGCGAAGGCCGACGGCCTTAAGGACTTCAGGTTCGATGTGGCGCAGTTCACCACGCTCAACATCCAGAACAACGTAAATGTGGTGTACCACCACACCGACGACGCGCAGGCCTACGCCTCCTACAACGGCACCGACGACTTCGACGACGCCTTCATCTTCACCTCCTCGGGCAACACACTGCGCGTGCAGGTCAACACCGAGGATGTGGGGAAGCCGGGATTACCGACGCTCCACGTGTATTCCAACGCATTATATAAGGTCGAGAACGGCTCTGACTTCAACACCAGAATCGAGGACCCCACTCCGGGCCACGATTTCACCGCGGTAGTGATAGGCAACGGAGCGCTGGAAGTAAACCGTCTCGATGCCGCCAAACTCTCGGCGCGCGTCACGGCTGGCAACGGCGTCATAACCCTGCGGGGCAAATGCGTCAAGGCCTCGTACCGCATGACGGGAGCCGGCAACATCAACGGCACGTCCCTGAAGTCGGAAAGCATCGACTGCCGAGTTTTCGGAGGGGGCGCCATTGAGTGCGGTCCCACGCAGCGCATAAAGCTCATGGGGCTCGGCTCGACAAAAGTGTACTATACAGGCAATCCCGTGCTCAAGCACACGGGAGGCGGCCGCTTCATTCCGGCCGACAGCATGCAATGATTCCCAATACCCCCTTCTGACCTTGGCCAACCTGAAACTAACCACGGCGCGCACGCTGAAATGGAATGCCATCGACCGCATTTCATCACAGCTGATATATGCCGTAGTGGGCGTGGTGCTGGCCAACATACTCTCACGCGAGGAGTTCGGCCTGGTGGGGGCGCTCGCCATATTCCAGTCGTTCGCCACGATATTCATCGACTCCGGATTCGGTGCGGCGCTTTTGCGTGAGAAACACACACCCTCGCAGACGGACTACTCGACGGTCTTCTGGTTCAACACCGGCGTCAGCCTGACGGTCTACGCGGCGCTGTTCATAGCCGCCCCCGGAATCGCCATGATGTTCGACAAATCGGAGGCGCTGATACCCATGTCGCGGGTGATGTTCCTGACATTCGTCATCAACGGGCTGGCCATCGTGCAGACCAACCGCCTGATGAAACGCATGGAAGTCAAGATGATAGCCGTATCCAACACGGTGGCGCTAATCGTATCGGGCGCCGTAGGGGTATGGCTCGCCATACGCGGCTACGGCGCATGGGCGATGGTGTGGTATTCCGTGGTAATGGCCGCCGTGAAGGCCCTTATCCTCTGGGGCACGGGGCACTGGATGCCGGCCCTCACGTTCAGCATAGCCACACTGCGCAAGATTCACCGCGTGGGAGCCAGCGTATTCTCCTCGGCGCTGCTCAACACCATCTCGCTCAACATCTACAACTTCGTCATCGGCGTATTCTACAGCATCTCCGACCTGGGCCTTTACAATCAGGCCGACAAATGGAGCAAAATGGGCTACACCTCCATCTCCCAGACACTGACGTCGAGTTTCGTGCCGATGCTTTCCGAGGCCCAGGATTCGCCGTCAGACTTCGTGCGCTACGTCACGAAGACCACGCGCTTCACTGCCTTCATCCTCTTCCCCGCCATGACGGGCATGGCCCTGGTGGCAACTCCCCTCTTCCACCTCCTCTTCGCCCACAAATGGGACGATGCCATCCCCCTCTTCCGGATCCTGGCCATCCGCGGCATATTCATCGTGCTCATCTCCCTCTACTCCAACTACCTCCTTGCCCTCGGCAAGGCCCGGGCCCTGTTCGCCTCCGAAATCATCAAGGACGCACTGATCTTCGTAGCCATCCTCACCACCATCTTCTCCCGCTCCATCACCACCCTCATTCTCGGCCAGATGGCCGCCGCCCTCCTCACCTGGCTCATCCTCCTCCCACTCACATCCCGTTCCCTCCGCCACCACTTCTCCGCCCCCCGACCGACCCAAGCCGCCAGCTCCCCTTCCACATCCGACTCCACCTCGGCGCAGCCCGGCACCGCCATACCCCATTCCACTGCATCCCGATCCGAATCCGCCACCGCTAACTTCGATTCCACTATCACCGACTCCGCCACCACTAACTTCGATTCCACTACCACCGACTCCGCCACCGCTCAGCCCGGTACTGCCATACCCTCCACAGTGAGCATCCTGACCCTTCTGCGCCCCATACTCCCTTTCGTAGCCCTGACCGCATCGGCCGCCGGAGGCGCCTACCTCCTCAATCCCCTCTTCGCCACCGTCACAGCCGGCCTATCCCTCTTCCTCGCCTCCCTGATTCGCCTTCTTCTCCTCAGCCTCACAGCCCTCCTCCTGTACCTTCTCCTACTGCGCCTTTTCCGCGTCCCCGAACTCCCCGAAGCCCTCTCCTACCTCCTCGGCCGCTTCCGCCGCCGCTAACCCGGCCTTCATCCTGCCTCTACCCCACCTCCCCTATTACATTATAGCGCCACACACCCTCCTTCCGCCCTCCTTCCGCCCTCCTTCCGCCCTACGTCTGCCCTCCTTCCGCCCTACGTCTGCCCTCCTTCCGCCCTCCTTCTACTCCAATATACCCTCGCTTCCGAGCACCCTCGTTCCATTACAATTCCAAACTACCCATGCTTCCGACCAATCTCCCTCTATTCACAGCCTAATCTCCTCCGACCCTCATTACCCCATATAGCTCCAATCTTCACTATTCTCAAAAAATTATTAAAAAAATTCGCCATACCTATTGCACATCTCAAAAAAAAGTAGTAACTTTGCACTCGCAAAAGGGAACCAATCCCACCTGCAAACATAAAATGGTGCCATAGCTCAGTTGGTAGAGCAAAGGACTGAAAATCCTTGTGTCCCCGGTTCGATTCCTGGTGGCACCACCTAAGACCGCTAATTCTCAATGAGTTAGCGGTCTTTCTTTCATCCATGCCTCTCCAAGTCACCACATTAGTCACCACACCCACCATAATTTGCTAAATTATTGTGTGTTATGCGTATCATGGGATGCACATATCTATCTTACCAGCACTGTAATATGTTGATTATCAACATCTAATTTATTATCATTCATCATCATTCGCAGCCATTCAACCGGGTCAGCGGATTTTTTAGGTGCATAGCATTATTAGGCAAATATTTTAGATAACCTAAAGATGAAAAACAAAGGGTCGGAAACCCCTTTCAATTGAGTTCTGAACATCTTGATTTTTGC
>JAAVCH010000025.1 GCA_014802425.1 Bacteroides sp. | reverse complement strand
TCAAAATATATCCATCGGATTGCTTGCCACAACGTTGTCACTCGACAACAGCAAGGTGTCTTTTCAGGTACCTGAAAAGGTTTCGGGGTACTCGGTCGTACCCAAGAAACGTCCTTGCTGTTGGGTTGGGAGCACTCCAGAGTCGTGCTCCCCGCTTTATGCTGCCGCAGGCATTAGTTGAGATGCTACCGCAGGTCAAAATCCTCAGATTAAATCTTCAGGCATAAAGGAATAGTTTAACCTTTCCACTTGTGCTGTTAAGGTCTGTGGGAGAAGTCGAGCATATACTTTCTCGGTTATGTCTGTAGAACTATGACCTAAAAGACGGCTCACAACTGTCATTGTCAGACCATCATTAATCGCAAGAACGGCATACGTGTGCCGTGCCGTGTGAAATGAAAGTGGGAATGGGAAATTCAGTCGTTCTCCTACGACTCTCAGAGATTGATTCACACATTTGGTGGCCGTATTACGCGCACGATAAAGCGAATCGGCATCGTTAAGACTAAGCTCATCCTTTACCAAATCAAAAACATATTTCTTTCGCCGTCCCATGGCCTGCCATTTTCGGAGAATGCGAAGAGCCGGTTCTGTCAGAGGGATCTTGTGGCGCTTACTCGTTTTGATGAGCACCTTGCTCAGTTCTTTCTTCTCGAAGTCTATATGATTCCATTGAAGCGTCATAACATCAACTATACGCAATCCGCAAGCGTGAAAGGCGAAAAGAAACATTTCGATAAATTCCTTTCGCCGAGGTTCGGTATCAGAATTATAAAATTCGACCAACTTTGCGAGTTGTTCTTTAGTGAGATTATGACCGTCAAATTCCTTTTCGCCCTCGGCCTCAAGTGAAGCTTTCTCTTGAATACGCATATCCTGAATTCCTGCGTTTATCTCGCGGTCAATCAATCCAAGCGCACATGCGGCCTCACAGCCTTTCAGAATCGGTGTCAAAGAATGGTTAATCGTTGCATCAGAATTGTTCTTGAAATCTCTTCTCCATTTGATATACTTATCAATAAGATCTGCCGAAACTTCTCCAACATATACGCTATCCGACTTATATGTTCCCGCTCCTGTTGCTCTCAGAAACATCCGGAAGATATTCATTGCGCTCTGACCATTCTTATAACGGCTATAACCAATCTTATTTCTGCTGTATTCAGAATCAAGTCGCTTATTTACGAACTCGATAAAATCCTCCCCTCTATCCCTACGTGTGATTGGCTTATCATCGAGAAAAGATATGATTATATCTTCATTAACCTGTCCCGGAAACTTCTGGTTATACTCATTTAGTCCGGCATCAACCTTGTTGACTTTTGCCAGGAGAAGATTGTTGAATCGCGCACTGTCAGGCATAGAGGCGCGGATCTCACCCCGACCGCCGTTACCATTGGGATTCCAATCGGCCACTAAAACCGATATATTCATATTTCGCCTGATTGCGCGTCCTCCGAAGATATATTCTATCTCTATTGGATAAAGTTTGGTTTTATCGTAGTTCTTCGGATAGCGTAGCCGAAAATGTCCGGTTGGGAATGGTTTCTTTTGTCTGCCCATATTTACTTGTCTTTACTTGTCAATACTCACTAAGATTGGAATATGATGCAAATATACACTATAATAGACAAGTAAACAAATTTTTGGCGGAGTAACCGCCTGAAAATAGGCAAGTTTATTTTGCGGTAAAAGGACAGAAAAAGCGATTGACAAGTTTATTTATTCGCTTATCAATCGCCTGTATTTTAATTATTTACGCCCATATATTGAGCTAATTTCCGATTAATACTCCTCTTCGTTGAAGAAGAAGTCGTCCTTGGAGGGGTAGTCGGGCCAGATGTCCTCGATGCTTTCGTAGGTCTCACCTTCGTCTTCCATCTCCTGGAGGTTTTCAAGTACCTCAAGGGGGGCACCGCTGCGCTGGGCGTAGTCTATGAGTTCTTCTTTTGTTGCAGGCCAGGGAGCATCCTCAAGTTTGGATGCGAGTTCAAGTGTCCAATACATATCAGTGTCTTTTAGTTTCTTTATATTTCATGTCGCCGGATTGCCGGCCGGCGACGGATCATCGCTTATAATAATGCAGTTGTGGAAAACCGGTATCCTCCTACCCTGTCAACGTCATGACGGAGGTACCGGCCTTCTTTCTATTCTATAATGCGTGAGCAGGCATTTATGTTTGCACCACAGCTGTCCGAAGCCTTTTTTATTTCACGGGGCTCCAGGTAATCTCCGGCACGCCGGCGAGATGATTGAAATAGCGCGCCAGAATGAAGAGATAGTCCGACATACGGTTGAAGTAACGCCTCACTTCCGGATCCACTTCCTCCACCCGCGCCAAGGATATGATGTGCCGTTCGGCACGGCGGCATACCGTACGCGCCACATGGGTGTGAGCGGCCGCCGGGCTTCCGCCGGGCAGTACGAACGCACGTATCTTGGGTGTGGATGCATCGAGGTTATCGATTCGCTCCTCTATGCGCCGGCAGCTTTCCGAAAGCCCCGCCACCGGTGGAAGCCCCGTCCCTCCGGGACGTGAAGCCAGGTACCCTCCGATGTCGAAGAGACGGTTCTGATACTCCTGAAGGTCAGTCCGGATATCCTCCGGCACATCCGGCATCGAGGCCACCACGCCGAGGAAGGCGCTGAACTCATCCACCGTGCCGTAGGCCTCAAGGCGCAGGGAATCCTTCTCCACGCGCTCGCCCCCTACGAGGGATGTCGTGCCGTCGTCACCCCCGCCGGTGTATAATCTACTCTTTTCCATGATTTTTTAACGCCTCCGGCCCGACATTGTTGCGGACTTTGGCGATTATTTTCTAATTTTGCATTTATATGAGCAACGACCAGTATATCGTATCGGCCCGCAAGTACCGGCCGGCCACTTTCCGAAGTGTCGTAGGCCAGAAAAACCTGACCGAGACGCTGCGGAACGCCGTGCAGACCGGACGCCTCGCGCAGGCCTACCTGTTCTGCGGCCCAAGAGGCGTAGGCAAGACTTCCTGCGCCCGGATATTCGCAAAGACCATCAACTGCCTCAACCCCACAGCCGACGGCGAGGCGTGCGGCGAATGCGAGTCATGCGTCGCCATCCAGGAGGGGCGCTCGTTCAACATAATCGAGCTCGACGCCGCCTCCAACAATAAGGTCGACGACATCCGCGACATCACGGAACAGGTCCACATCCCCCCTACGACGGGACGCTACCGCGTGTTTATAATCGACGAGGTGCACATGCTTACCTCCCAGGCATTCAACGCCTTCCTCAAGACGCTTGAGGAGCCCCCCTCGTACGTGATATTCATCCTCGCCACCACCGAAAAGCACAAGGTGATCCCCACCATCCTCTCGCGCTGCCAGATTTACGATTTCAAGCGCATCACCATACAGGACATGGTGGACCACCTTCAGTACGTGGCCCGCGAGGAGGACATCGAGGCCGACGTGCCCTCGCTCAACGTCATAGCCAAGAAAGCCGACGGCGCCATGCGCGACGCCCTGTCGATATTCGACCAGGTCGTGGCATCGAGTTTCGGGAAACTTACCTATGAGAAGACCATCGCGGCGCTCAATGTGCTCGACTACGACATTTATTTCCGACTCGTCGACACGTTCCGCGCCGGCAACGTGCAGGAGGCCCTGATGATATACAAGGAGGTGCGCGACCGAGGCTTCGACACGCTCGTCTTCATCAACGGCCTCGCCTCGCACGTGCGCGACCTGATGGTGGCCTACTCCCCTTCCACGGCTTCGCTTCTTGAAGTGGCCAACGATGTGGCGGGGAAATATATGGAGCAGGCACGCTCACTGCCGGTCGACTGGCTTTACGCGGCGATGAAGATACTCAGCGCGTGCGACATCAACTACCGCACCGCATCCAACAAGCAGTTTCTCACCGAGTTGACACTCATCCGCCTCTGTCAGCTCCTCAATCCCCCCGCAGCCCCTTTTGACCGGGTGGAAGACGACGACACCTTTCCCCTGCGCGACCTCGTGCTTCCACCATCCCGAACCGTTCCCTCTCAGGTCGCGCAGACNCCCCCGACGCATACTCCGCACCCCGTCCCCGCGGCTACCCCGGAGACAACCCCGGAGGCTCAGCCGTCTCCGGAAACTGCGGTCCGGCCTGCGCCGCACTCCGCNCCCGCCAGAAGCGGACGGCGCCGGGCGGCAGCCAAGCCGGAGGCGGGAGATGCATCGACGGTGCGCATAAGNGACATCAACGCCCTGTCGGCCGACTCTTCGCTCACACGCAAGNACGAGCCCGTCTCGCCCGAGGCATTCAGCTACGTCTGGGAGACTTTCATCGCCAGCCACGGCGAACTGCATGTCCTCACATCGGCCATGCGGAAATTCGCGCCCGTGCAAAAGGATGCCGACACGTTTACCGTGCGTGTCGACCATCCGGCGCAGTTCCAGGCATTCACCGACCAGATGGCCGCGATCCTTGAGGACTTCCGGCGTCTGCTCTCCAACGACTTCCTTACGCTTGAAGTCACCATNGACGAGACCGGCCAGACCCGCCACATACCTTCCCAGGAACTGCTCAAGGAGATCGCCGAAGCCAATCCAGTGCTCGCAGGTTTCCTCGCCGGAATCGATTCCGAAATAATATGACGGCTCAAGAATCTCCGTACGTTAAAAGCAAAAAAAAGACGCATCCTCCGGCGGAAGATGCGTCTTTAATTTCATGTATCGTTTAAGCGNGGCGCGGAATCAATCCTCGTTGAGGTTGACGCGCTTGAAGCTTACCACGGCGAGACCCTTGGTGGTCTGGTCGAGGAACTGGCCTACGGTCATGGAAGCGTCGCGGGTGTACTCCTGCTCCATGAGGCAGTTTTCCTTATAGTACTTGTTGATACGTCCGTTTACGATGTTGTCGATCATCTGCTGGGGCAGGTTGGCTGCCTTCTGCTCGGAGACGGTCTTGATGATTTCGCGTGCCTTGGCGGCGTCTTCCTCAGTGAACCATCCTTTCGAGAGGTTGGATGCGATGTGGTCCTCGCTGTCGAAGTGGTTGGGGTTGAGGCCGGCTTTCTTGAGGGCTGCGTCCACGGCCTTCTGCACCTGCTCGGCCTTTGTCTTCTCGATGGCCACGGCCTTCTCCTCCTCGATNAGGGAGGCGGGAACGGCGTCGCGGTCGACAGCCACGGGGTTCATGGCAGCCACCTGCATGGCGATTTCCTTACCCACCTCGGCGCTAACGCCTTCGATGTTGAAGCCCACGATAGTGGAAAGCTTGTGGTTGAGGTGGTCATAGGAAGCCACGCTGGGAGCCTCCACATACTCGTATGCGCCGAGCTCCATCTTCTCGCCTGTCTTGCCGATTTCGTCGGTGATGTTCTCTTCAACGGAGCGGCCGTTGAGGTCAAGTGCCTTGACTTCGTCGAGAGTCTTTGCGCCGGCTTCAAGAGCCTTTTCGAGGATAGCCTTTGTAAGGGCTACGAAAGAAGCGTTGTTGGCTACGAAGTCAGTCTCGCACTTCAGGGCCACGATGGCTGCGAAGCCGGGCTTTGTGGCGGCCATAACGCAGCCTTCGGAGGCCTGACGGTCCTCACGCTTGGCGGCTACGGCCTGACCCTTCTTACGGATGATTTCGATGGCTGCCTCGATGTTGCCCTCGGTCTCGGCGAGAGCGTTCTTGCAGTCCATCATACCTGCGCCTGTCATGTGGCGCAGCTTTTTGATATCTTCAATAGATACTGCCATGATTGGAGTAAATGTCGGAGTGAATCCTTGGTTAAAAAATAAGATTGGACGTTGGGGCGGAGATTACTCTGCGGCGGGAGCTTCGGCTGCTTCGGCGGCGGGAGCCTCAGCGGCCTCGGCGGCGGGAGCCTCGGCGTCATTGCGGCGCACGCGGCGGCGCTTGCCTGCCGCGGGAGCTTCGGCTGCCTCCTCCTTGTCGTCGGGGGCGTCGGCCTTCTCTACCTTGCGTTCTTCCAGACCCTCGGCCATTGCAGCGCAGACTGCCGTCAGNATAGTGTCGATGCTCTTGGAGGCGTCGTCGTTGGCGGGAATCACGAAGTCGATGTTGTCGGGGTTGGAGTTGGTGTCGACGATGGCGAATACGGGGATACCGAGGCGGTTGGCCTCAGCGACTGCGATGTGCTCCTTCATNACGTCNANCACGAAGAGNGCTGCNCGGAAGNTTCGACAGAGNTCGGCGATNGAGCCGAGGTTNTTNTCNAGNTTNGCNCGCTGACGTGTGATCTGGAGCTTCTCACGCTTGGACAGGTTGTCGAAAGTGCCGTCCTTTGTCATCTTGTCGATCTGGGTCATCTTCTTGACAGCCTTGCGGATGGTCGGGAAGTTGGTGAGCATGCCGCCGGGCCAGCGTTCGATGACGTAAGGCATGTTGACGGAAGCCGCCTTCTCGGCGATGGCTTCCTTAGCCTGCTTCTTTGTGGCTACGAAGAGCACCTTCTTGCCGCTCTTAGCGATCTGCTTGAGGGCGTTGGAAGCCTCTTCGATCTTGGCTGCTGTCTTATAGAGGTCGATGATGTGGATGCCGTTGCGCTCCATGAAGATGTAAGGAGCCATTGCGGGATTCCATTTACGCTTGAGGTGGCCGAAGTGGCAGCCTGCCTCGAGAAGTTGGTCAAATGTGGGTGTTGCCATTTTGAAATTTGGTTGTTTACATTCTGTGAATATCAATCCCGAGGTAGAGTCCGGAGCGGGTTCATGCCCTCCGGGGCCATCCACGGGATTTAGATACTAAACACGCAGGCTCCACACTGCCACGGCAAAGAGGTGCGTGCAGTGTGGATCCATAAGAAAAATCTTTTAACGCTTGGAGAACTGGAAACGCTTTCTTGCCTTGGGCTGACCGGGTTTCTTTCTCTCTACCGTACGGGCGTCGCGGGTCATGAAGCCTTCGGCGCGCAGGGCGGGCTTGTCCTCGGGGTTGATCTTCACCAGGGCGCGGGCGATGGCGAGACGCAGAGCTTCGGCCTGTCCCTTGTAGCCGCCGCCGTCGAGGTGAACGAGGATGTCATACTTGCCGTCGACGTCAAGAGTCAGGAGCGGCTGCTTTACGACATACTGCAGGATCGATGAAGGAAAGTATACATCGAGCGCGCGCTTGTTGATTACGATCTGGCCGTTACCCTCTGTGAGGTACACGCGTGCCACAGCTGCTTTACGACGGCCAATTGCATTTACTTTTTCCATCTTCCTTATTTCACTTTATTGATGTCGAGTAATGTGGGATTCTGATCGCCGAAGGGGTGCTCGGCATTATTGTATACATAAAGGTTGCGGAGCTGGGCTGCGCCGAGTTTTGTCTTGGGGAGCATACCCTTCACTACCTTGATGAAGAGGGGATGACGGCCTGCCTTTACAGTCTTCTTGAACGACTTGTCCATGAGGTCCTGGGGAGTGAAGGCACGCTGGCCGCCCGGATAACCGGTGTAGCGGAGGTATTCGCGCTTGGTCATCTTGTCGTTGGACATACGCACCTTGTCGGCGTTGATGATGATGACGTTGTCGCCGCAGTCGAGGTTAGGAGTGAAGTCAGCCTTGTTCTTACCGCGGAGGATTTTTGCCACTACAGAGCAAAGACGACCGAGAACCTGGTCAGTCGCATCGATCACAACCCACTTCTTCTCGATAGTGGCGGGAGTGGCGGAGAGAGTCTTGTAACTTAAAGTATCCACTTTATTAGTCTGAGATTAATAGATTACAAATTATTACGGACCCCTCAATGTCCGGGGCGAGACCCGGAGGCGTCCGGCCGGGAAGGATTGCCGCAGTGTGCATTGACCTTAGAAGCATGGTCCATACACGACAAAACGTCCCATTACACGTCGTGTGTTTCCGTCTGCCGGCCAAAGCAGACTCAGCGGAATCACCCGACGGATAATTTGGATATAATCGGTAGTGCAAAATTAGCAATTAATTCCGACATACACAAATAAATACCCTACATTCGCATCTCAATATCCCAATCGCGCTAGGGGACGCCATCGCACCCGCCAATCCGCGCCGTCTCGCGGTGCCGTACACCACCCCGCGATACAGGGTGACGGCCCGGATGACGGACAGGGCGATGGATGAATCACGTGCGGCCGGAGAGCGGAGATCGGATGGCAAAGGGGTGGCAGAGGGGTGACAGAGGGGTGGCAGAGGGGCATGAAAAAAGAAAGGCCCGAGCGGTGCGCTCGGGCCTTCCGGTCTAAGGGGGCGATTACCTACTCTCCCGCTTTCGCAGTACCATCGGCGTGATAAGGTTTAACTTCTCTGTTCGGAATGGGAAGAGGTGGAGCCCTTATGC
>JAAVCH010000024.1 GCA_014802425.1 Bacteroides sp. | reverse complement strand
TGGCGATGCCGTAGCTTTCAGCCATTCAGATACCTCCACTTGCAGAAGCGTTGAAATGAGTACATCCACNTTNCGGGTATGGATGCGGATAAAGAGGGTTGCAGTATCTTTCTTCAAGTCCTTGTTNCGGACATGAAACGGGGTCAGTTTCTTTGGAGAGGNTGTTGTTGNCATATTTTGANGTTGCTAAAAATTTGAACAGTNNCNTTCACAGTTATTCACAATCAGTCACTTTGGTTCTGCAAATATAACAACTCAAACCNCNNTTTTGCAAATNGGGTCACCACGCAGGTCACCACGTTTTGCGAANANNNATGAAAATACGAAAATTNANCAAAATTCATATTACATTATTTTTCAGNANTTTGCNTTCACNNCATTTTCATCNTCATTNGTCACTCATTCACAAACTCAGGTNCTGGTGGCACCACCCAGGCAAAAGTTAAATCACTAATTCACATCGAATTGGAGATTTTCATTTTAATCAATATCACCCGTAGTCACTATAGTAATCACTATATACACCTCTCTAAATCACATTAAATCGGCTTGATTAAATGCTCTTAAAAAGTACCTTTTAATCTTCACGCCAATTAAACGTCATATCAATCCCTCCACAAAAAATAGTGACTATCCGCGTGGAGTGCCGAAATAGTCAGTAATTGTATAAGTAATTCAGAAAAATAAATGAATCTATCAGGCTCTTTTGGAAAAATTTATAAAGAGGGATGTTTCCAGTCCTGCGAGCCCTCGGTTGACAGCATAGAAAAAGTTGTCAACCGAGACTTAATCCGCAGGTTGGATCCATTGTTCCTTGGGCATTCTCCAAAGAGTCTCGGCTATGTTGAGATGAGGGGAATAAGGAGGCAGAAAGAAAAGGTAGAGTCCCCGTTTCTCCCATATCTTTCTCATTTCCTTCATATATTTGCTTCTGTGTACCTTGGCGTTGTCAAGNACNATGAATGTGTCCTTCCTTATTGTNAGGGAGAACCTGTCAANGAAATCCGCGATGCGNNNGGANGTCATGNTTTCGGTGGTGCTGAAGCCATGGTACCGGCTGCCGTAGTCAATCATTCCCCGGATATTGAGCCTTGCTCCCCTATCCGATGGTATGGTGATGTTTTCGCTGGGGAACTGCCGGCCGTACGGCACATATCCTTCTGTACAGGTGAAGNTGCCGTCTCCGAAATAGAGATCAATAAGGCCTTCACGCCACTGTTGTGCAGGCTCCTGCAGCTTCTCCTTCTTATAAGCGTAGAGCTGCGGCGAGGGTGTCCCTTTGGTCGTTTTCCTTATACGTCCAGATTTTGTGCCAAGGCCGATAAAAAAGCCCTGTACGTGTCGCGGCACGCCTCCTTGCCTGTTGCCTGCCGCCATCTTTCCTTGACCTTCATGACACTGAGTCTGCCTTTCTCTATAGCGAGTCTTACGGCTTCTTCGTCCGATGAGTCCATGATGCGCCTGGCTTCCTGGCCCGGTTTGTTCCGTAGGCCATCGACACCCGGTTCGAGATACCGTCTGACCCAACGGTTGACTTTCGGTTCCGAGCATGATGGTTTTACCGCTATTTCCTTTGAGGACAGGCCATTGGCTTTATACAATATTATACGGCTTCGTTTCTGCATGAACTCTCNGGGGTCGAAGTGCTCTATGTACTCCAACTCCACGCGCTGTTTCTTGGTAAGTTCTACTTCTNTGATTCTCATTGCTGTATCTTACCTTGGTATCATACAAAACTGTACCAACATATACATTAATTTTTAGTGACTAATTAAATTATAAGATATGTACGGAAACTACTACGACGAATACGAGGACGAATACGCCGGTACTTATGCCCATGATGTCGAGGGCTTCAGCGATGACGACATTGACACCATCTTTGATGGAGAACCAGACACTTACTGGAATATCGACTAACTGGAATCCCTTGTCCCTTATGGAAATGAAAGCCGCCTACCGATTTCAATCATCACACTCTCGACGCATTACCTCCCCCTACCCTTAATTCATAGCCGGCACTTCCATATATCACGTATTATTCTTAATTTTATAGTTTGAAATCCAACAGATCAGTATGATAGCTAAAGAAGAAGTATTGGACTTGCTTAAGTCCACGGAATCTTATCGCGTGGAACTCACCACGAGTACGGACAACATGGACAAGTTCTGTGAGGCCATTTGTGCGTTTGCCAATGATATGCCGGCATCCCGGAAGAACGGCTATCTGATCATCGGCGCATACAGTGACGGATCTATAGCCGGAATGACGGTGGACGACGCCCTGCTCGATAAAATCGCAGGCATACGGTCGGACGGCGATATCCTTCCTTTGCCGACAATGTCCGTTGAACGGTTCTCTTACCCGGAAGGGGATTTGTTGGTCGTCGAGGTGCGTCCGTCGGAGCTGCCCCCCGTCCGCTATCGCGGCAGAACGTTTATCCGTATCGGTCCAAGACAGGATATCGCCACCGAGGCGGAGGAAAGGATACTCGCCGAAAAGCGCTGCTCATTCGCGGCTACATTTGACGCCACCCCTTGCCTCGGCGCCACCCTGGAGGATCTGGATGTCGAGTACATCAGCTCCAACTATCTTCCGATGGCATTCGATGAGGAGACGCTTGCCAATGATCATCGGGACATCAGGGAGAAGCTTGCCTCAATCCACCTCTACGACCGCAAGAATGACTGCCCTACATATGCCGCCATAATTCTTTTCGGAAAGAATCCCAGGTATTTTCTTTTGGGCGACTATGTGCAGTTCGTACGTTTTGCCGAGAACGACAAAGATGGGAGAATCCTTAATGAACGTCAGTTCTCCGGACCCCTGTACCGATTGCTGCCAACACTGGAATCCTTTGTCCGTGACGGCATCATAACCCAGAGTCCCGGTCCGGAATCCCTTTTCATGAAACGCACCGTCTGGAACTATCCGGAAGGGGCGATCCGCGAACTTCTGACCAACGCCTGCATGCATAGGGACTATCAGTCCAATATGCCGATACGCCTGTATCAGTTCGACGACTACATCGAGGTCATGAATGCGGGAGGCCTATACGGTGAGGCACGTCCGGAGAATTTCCCGTCGGTCAATGACTACCGCAACCCTATCGTGGCCGACGCCATNAAAATGATGAAATACGCCACTAAATTCAACCGAGGCATCAATCGTGTTNAGGAAATGCTTAAAGCCAACGGTAATCCTTCCGCCGAATTTGACGTGAATGCCATCACTGTGTTCCGTGTTGATGTTCTTTCCGCTGCCGAACCCGAGGCGTCAGATCCGCATAAGTCAGCGCATAAGTCAACGCATAAGTCAACGCATAAGTCAGAGTCGGAATTGACNCACAAGTCAACACACAAGTCAACGCATAAGTCAACGCATAAGTCGGACCCAAGTCGAGGCTCCGACAGCTCCATTGATGAAAAGATAGTCGAGTTCTGCACCGTACCCCGTTCATTGTCGGAAATAGCAACCTACTGCGGGTTTAATAATAATCGAAATTTCAGGGAGCGCTACCTGAATCCACTTATCGGCACGAAGATCCGGATGACAATTCCCGATAAGCCCACGAGCAGACTCCAGAAGTACGTCACTATGTAAATTACGGCAATGGATNCCTCCATCCATAAAGCNCCCTGCNTCCGGCCGGATGCAGGAGGCCATACACAATACGGTCGGCCCCCACACAAAGGGGGCCGACCGTCCTATTCCGCNGAGAGCTCGGCCATATCCTCCGGATGGCGTCTGAACACATCGTTGTACGCCATGAAAAGCTGGTGGTTTCGGAATGGATAATGACCGGACCTTGAGATTCCACGGCCAGGTGCCGTCAATCCGCAATACGGTCGGATGGGAAGCGCCGTCCCATGACATCACCCTTGACCCGCTCCCTCCCGACCCCCACCGCCCCTGATGCCNCGTGTCGCTGAATCCCACAAGAGGCCCGATACCTGCCTACAGCATCGCCGCCCTGCTCGCGGCATTCTTTATCCGTCCACTGTTTTATCTTGCCTTTTACCTCTACCTCTGCTTCGCCAAAGACATAAAGCGCAGGTTTCCGAAAGCGGAAAGAAGATTCGGCCCCTCCGGATGGGTATGGACCGGACTGACGGAGGCTTTCCTTGGAGTCGGGATATATGAAAGCACCTACAAGATGCGTTATGCGGTCAGGAAAGAAGAGCTGCCCTTTCTCCGCTGACCGCAGGGCGGACTGTGGTCAGAAGATCACCTGCAGACGCATCTGCACGGCGTTGAGCGACACCGGCGCGGCGTCGGCGCGGTCCCACACATGCGTGTAGCTGTAGCGCAGTTTGGCGGTGAAGTAGCGGTTGAAGTAATAGTTCAGTCCGCAGCTCACGTCGCTGAGGCGTCCGCCGTAGATGGCCGACGAGGCGTCGGAGAGGCATGTGTAGTTGTAGGAGGCCATCCATTCCAGCGTCCCCTTCCCCGGAGTGTCGATGCCGGCGAGGGCCATGTTGTAGGCGTAATCCTTTCCGAGGGCTATGCCGCGCAGGGTGGCGTAGGCCCCGTAGGCACGGTAGGCCGGAAGCGCGTCGCGGCGGTTGACCTGACTGAAGAAATACTGCGATTCGAGCGCCACCTTATGCCACGCCCCCATCAGCTCGGGCGTGAATTTCCATTGGTTGCGCGCGTGGTCCACTGTGGCGCCGATGGCCTTGTGGAGCGTCACCTTCGTGGGCATGTTGGCCCCGAACGTGAAGCTGTCGTGGGTGTCGGGCGTGCCGGTGAACTGCGGCGTCAGCCACGCCCCCGACATGCCTGCCTGGAGCATCACCCCGTCGGAATGGAACGGCCGCGCCACTGCCCGCATCCTCACGCCGTACCCCTCGCGGGCCAGCTGGTCGGGTGCCACTATGAGCGTCGAGGCCTTCGGCTCGGCATGCACCGATGCCGTGAGGAAATAACGGTCGGCCAGATGGTAGTACCCCACCCCGAGCATATGCGGCTCATTGAACACAGTGTTCGACACAGGCTCGATCATGGTCACCTTCATGCAGGCCGCCGTGGAATTCTGGTAGCCGAAATGCTGCATGGCCAGGCCGGCGCGGATGAAGTTCTGCGGATTGAAGGAATACTGCATCCACACATCCTTGAGCGTCACGGCCGAATAGGCATACGATGCCTCGACCTTGGCCGACCATTTGCCATAGTTCATGATCACGCCGAGACGTGCGTCGGGCAGCGCCACGCCGTCGGGGAACTCCCCCTTCTGCGGCGAGGCGTAGACGGCCCCGTCGATGAGGATGGTGCCCACGGGAGTGAACTTTGGTTTCAGCGTCTCATCGTCCCCCTTCTCATCTTTGGCGGAAAGGGTCGTCGCAGCCAGCGCGGCTGCCAGAAAGATTACCGATCGTTTCATTCGGCAAAGTTAACAAAAACTTTCCTTTTACAGGAGCGCCGCCCCTCCCCCTCCGATGTTTTTTCAGTAGCCGGTTGATGAAATAAACGGTTTTATATAACTTTGCCCTCCGCGCCCTCCGCGAGGCAATCCCTCCCGAACACCCTCCGCGCCCTCCGCGAGGCAATCCCTCCCGAACACCCTCCGCGCCTTCCGCGAGGCGATTCCTCCCGAATGCCCTCCGCGCCCTCTTATCCCGCAACCCGATTAATCCCCTTTTTAAACTTTCAAGCCTATGAAAATCCCCGGCCTCAGTTTCTCATGGAAGCGCGCCCTCGGCGTCACGAAAATGAAGCGTGACTTCACCAAAGCCACCGGCATCCCCACCTCCCGCGCCGGCCTCGAACGCAAGATCGGCCATGCCGTGCTCAACTCCCTCCTCGGGAAAAAGAAATAATCCCGGCATCAAGAAAACATCCCGGCTTCCGCCATGCGGAAGTCGGGATGCTTTCTTATTGGATTGTCAGGGATCAGCGCACTACAAACTTCTTGGTTGCAGTGTTCTTGCCTGAGGTCACACGTACGACATATTCGCCGTGGAGGTAAGAGTGGGAATCAACAGACTCATTGTAGTCTACTCCGCCCTTGACGAACTTCTGGCTGATAACCTGTCCGTTGAGGTCGAATACAATGATTTCAGTCACATCCGGGTTGCTGAAGCAGATCTCTACACCGCCCTTCTTGATTGTGATCCAGTTGGCGGGGTTGGAGTCGCCTACGGTCTCAACCGAGAGTTTGTCGAGTACTTCGATCGTGCAGCTTGCGGATACCTCGCCGCATGTAGCGGTGATGGTCGCTGTACCCTTGCTTACGGCTGTAACCAGACCTTCCTCGGATACGGTTGCCACAGTCTCGTCGCTCGATGTCCATACGACAGTCTTGTCGGCTGCGTTGTCCGGACCCACGGTAGCGGTGATTGCGATTGTGTCGCCGATGTTGTCGAGAGTTGCCTCGGTCACGTCGAGTTCGATCGTGTCTACAAGTACCGGTTCAACTGTCACCTCGCAGGATGCGGATACCTCGCCGCAGGTAGCGGTGATGGTGGCAGTGCCTTCGGCTACGGCTGTTACCACACCTTCCTCGGATACGGTTGCCACTTCCTCGTCGCTGGATGTCCATACGACAGTCTTGTCTGCGGCGTTGTCCGGACCTACGGTAGCGGTGATGGCCACTGTCTCGCCTACGGTGAGGGTTGCCTCGGTCACGTCAAGTTCGATCATGTCTACGAGCACGGGGTTGACAGTCACCACGCAGGTAGCGGATACCTGGCCGCAGGTGGCGGTGATGGTGGCGGTGCCTTCGGCTACGGCTGTTACCACGCCTTCCTTCGATACGGTTGCGATCTTCTCATCGCTTGACTTCCAAGTGATGGTCTTGTCGGCAGTGTTCTCGGGAGCCACTGTTGCGGTGAGGGTTGTGGTCCCGCCTACAGTGAGGGTGGCCTCAGTTGCGCTGAGTGTCACGGAAGCTGCGACGACGGGCTTCACTGTCACCTTGCAGGTAGCGGATACCTGGCCGCAGGTGGCGGTGATGGTGGCGGTGCCGGCTGCGACGGCCTTCACCACGCCTTCCTTCGTCACGGTTGCGATCTTCTCATCGCTTGACTTCCAAGTGATGGTCTTGTCGGCCGTGTTCTCGGGAGCCACTGTTGCGGTGAGGGTTGTGGTCTCGCCTACAGTGAGGGTCTTCTCAGTTGCGTTGAGC
>JAAVCH010000023.1 GCA_014802425.1 Bacteroides sp. | reverse complement strand
TTCGCTTGCGGGCCGCCGCCTCAGTGGCGTTGTTTCCCGTTTGCGGTTGCAAAGTTACAACATTTTTCAGCCGCCCGCAAGAGGCACCGCGAACAAAATCGAATTTTATTTGTTTTTTCGGACTAAAATATTGATTATCAGTGGCCAAAAAATATGTAAATGAACGTTAACGAATGTAAATCACGTACTGCGGAACTATGCTGTACAGTAGGATGATCTGTGGGAAGGGGGGAAAAAGATGAAAATCATCGGGAAATACGGTAGGGAAATCGCTTTTCGGGGCTTGCGGAGACCGCTTTGGACAGGGAGAGGTGGGGCTGCGGGTCTCCCCTATCGTGCCGGGGAGGGGTCGGGATCTCGGGCCGGAGGATGAGAGGGGCGGTTTTTATGGGGTGCATGAAGTACAGTCCCTCCGGGACTGGTGGGGCGGAGGTCGGTTAACCCGGGGCTGGGCCCCGGGTTAACCGAGGTGGAACCCCTCCGGGGTAATGGGGAAATATGCTGTAAGGTAGCATGACCTCTGAGAAAAATCTTGAAAAAACTTGAAAAAAGGGCCTGCGCATGGCGCAGGCCCCTGTTTTTTATGGATTGTAGGCCAAAAAAAAGCGAGGAAAAAGGAGAAAGTAAAGGGAGAAAGGAAAGGGGGAAAGGGAGAAAGGAAAGGGGGAAAGGGAGAAAGGAAAGGGAAAGGAAGAAAGGAAAGGAAAGGAAAGGGGAAAGGGAAAGGGAGAAGGAAAAGGAGAAAGGGAAAGGAAGNGGGGAAAAGGGGAGGAGTAATGGAAAGGAGGAGGGTCAGAAAGTCATACTGGCGGTGAAACCGGTCATGGTGTCGGTGGCGCCGGGGGCTATCATTATATCGTGGTCGCGGGCCCAGGGAGTAGTGAAGATATAGGCGGCACCGACTCCGATGGCGGCTCCGGCCACTACGTCCCACCAATAATGCTTGCGGGCCAACACCCGCCCTACGGCCGTATAAGTGGCCAGCGCATATGCCGGCGCACCCAGTTTCCAGCCATAACGGCGCTCTATGAATGCGGCCGCGCCAAAGGCCACGGTAGAGTGCCCCGACGGGAAAGAGTCATAGTCAGCCCGGTCGGGCCTGAGCTCGCGAACGGATGCCTTGAGGATATAGGAGGCGCCGGCAGCGGCCGCCGCCGTGTAGATGCCCTGCTTCACTCCCTCCCAGTCCTGTACGATTATGGCGCCCACCAGCGCAGCCGTCGGAAGGGCCGCATAAATGACATCGGTGGAATAACCGATGTTTTTTTCAAATCTNGTACGTTGCACCGGAGTCAGCGGCGTCTGTACCGGCACATAGATTTCCTGAGCCAATCCGGCCAGGGAAACCATTGACATCAGCAATATGGCAATTAAGCGTGTACGCATTGTGTGGAATCTAGTTGAATACTTTATGGAATCAAAAATGCTCTGAAGTAAGTATCTCTTAAAAGAGAACGATATATGTGGCCTCAGCCCTGAACTATAAAACACCCTCCTCACCTATCATTCCGGCATTGGCATTCAGCAGCTTAGCTCTCTAAGCCCCCCTCAGTCCGCAACCAAACTGCCGGCGAAATGGCGGCGTTTCATCCGTCCATTGACCTTTAAGGCCACTTATGGGACAATACACCGTGTGGAATCAAACCGAATATGGCACGATATTCTTTTAACACCGCTTCGCCCCTTGGGTTTAATCCGCATTCCGGCGCGCCGTCAGCGGCAGGTGCGTTCCGGCACCCGGTTTCCCGGGCTCTCTCCGCCGGCTCAAAACAAATCCAGCACCTTCGGCAAGAAGACAATCAGCCCCACGGCCACGGCCGCCATTACCATAAGCAGCACCGCGCCGGCGGCAAGATCCTTGGCGCGCCCTATCAGAGGGTCAAACCCGGGCGACACCTTGTCGGCCAATGCCTCAAGGGCCGTATTGAAAGCCTCCGCCATCAGCACGCATCCTATGCATATCAGCACGGCGCACCACTCCCCTACCCCGATATGGAACAGGAATCCGGCCACTACCACCCCCAGCGTCACCACCCCATGGATGCAGGCGTTGGGCTGCGAGAACAGCATCCCTATCCCCCGGAAAGCATATTTAAAGGAGGCCGCGCGCTTGCCCGGCCTCCAGTCGTCGATATTCATTTCTTACGTTCAAGAATATTTGTCTCTTAATCAATAGTCTAATCAATAGTCGTAGTCGAGCGAGAGTTCATCCACCCACAGGCAGGTGCCGGCGCCCCCGGTGAAATAGTCGCCGAGACGCGATGCGGCGCATGTCACCTGTATATAGCGCGGCACGCGCGACGTACTGCGGTAGTCGATCTCTATCGTGAAGGGTACCCATCCGTCGGTATCCTCGCCACGTATCAGCTCGCCGTAGCCGATGATTTCCGGTGAATTCGGGTCAAACAGCTGACGGTTCTTGGGATTGGTACGTATCTGATATGGTTCCGCCCAGTCGGTGAGCGCTACGTAGATATGGCACTCATCGGGCTGTCCCTTCAGGTCATTGAACTCAGTCGAGGCGTAGTCGATCGGCACCGAATGATACTTCATGTAGCCGCGCAGGCGCGTCGGCCGCATCGTCCACGGGCGTCCGAAATCAAGGATGCCGTTTGTGCCGTCGACCTTGGCGAACTTACCGGTGTAGACCGAGCCCGCCGCCAGCTTGCCTATGCCGAAAAGGCCCACGAAACGTGTCTCCAGCCTTGCCGAGCGTCCTTCGGTGCCGGGGGGCACATCGTCGGATGGCTGCACGTTGCTCTCGCCGAGTGTGGCCGCGCCGGTATTGCCCGTATCCCAGAACTGTACCCCGTCCTGCGCCCACGGGCACCAGATTTTACCNTCGAGCCACCAGCTCTCGAA
This sequence comes from Bacteroides sp., assembly GCA_014802425.1. Lineage (GTDB taxonomy): Bacteria > Bacteroidota > Bacteroidia > Bacteroidales > Muribaculaceae > Lepagella. The sequence continues at coordinate 211,121 of JAAVCH010000023.1, read as the reverse complement.
GTCGGAGTTGGGGAGCTGCTCCATGGCCTGCGTCGTCAGCTCCACCTCATTTCCCACGTCGGAACCCGACACCGTGCGCACCACATAGTCGGTCAGTGTCTCAAGATGGTCGATATGCGCCGTGAATCCGCCCTGCCCTGCTGGCTGGCTTACATTCTCCGCCGGCACATCGAGCCATTCCTCGGAATCGGCTCGGCGGTACTGCACGCCGTTGCGCACATCGGCCGGACCGGCGCCATACACCCATATCACCTGCGACCAGGCATCGGCCGACACCGTCTGCACCACCAGCTCCGTCTTCTCGGCATAGACGGTCCACACCTCGGTGCGCCCGAAGCATGTGACGTCCACATCGAGCGGCGCGCTGAGGTCGATGGGCCCCGGCACAAGGTCGGGCACCATCTGCGTAATCCCTGCCGGGCCGAGTTTCACCGATGTCAGAGTGAGCCGGGAGAGATCGGCCGTCTCGGGCACCTTCACTATCACCCGCCGGCCCACGGCATCGATGTGGGTCTCCCCTATCTGTCCCTCGATGGTGAAATAACGCTCTATCTCCTGCGTGGCGGTGATCACCCAGGGGTAATCCTGGTAGCGCGCCACCGTCACCGTGAGCGGCTGCGTGAGGTCATACGTCCCCTCCAGAAGGTCCGGGTCAGCCGTTGCCCCCTCCGTCACCTCAAACTCCGTGAACCGGACCGCCATTATGTCGGTCGTCTCCTCCAGTTCGAGCTGCACCTTGTAATTTTCCGTATCTATTACGGCGGGCACCTTCTCCCCCTCGGCCGCGATGGCGGTGATGTATTGTGGAATCTTCGGATACGGAAGGTCGTTCTTTATACACCCCTGCACCCCCGCCGCAACGAGGGCCACTCCCATGATCCGCAAAAAATTCTTCATTCTGCCATTCATATGTAAAGCTTATAGATGCACTCCGATACCGAAGGCGATGTTGAAAAGATTTATACGGAAATTCGCTCCGGAAGTGAAGCGCGATCCGGCCGGCTCGCCGNCGACGGTCTGCTTCTCATTCTTGAGATAGAAGCCGAATACGCCGAACGATACGTTGAACGACACATTCTCCATGATGAACACCGTCACACCGGGCGAGAACGTCAGGCGCGCCTCGGTCGTGGTGGAATGAGTGCGGCGCAGTTCGCCGTTGTAGGGGCGGTTGAAGTCGCTGTTGCCCGAGGCGAACGCCAGCTCCGTCTCCTGGAATATGCCGAAGCGTCCGCGGCGGGTGATGCCCATGTACTGCTGCAGGGCCACGGCGGCCGTATACGTCTCCGAGAGATAGTGTACGTCGTGGATATTGAAGTTCATGTCCTCGTCGATGTCCACTTTAAATGAATTGATATCGCCTCCGAGCCGGGAGTAGGCCATACGCACTCCCACGGCGAGGTTGTTGCGTATGAAATAATTGAGATACGGCTTGATGCTGAATGCGTGGACATTAAGGTCGATGTCGGTGAGGAGGTCCATCATCTCCATGTCGGAGGTATTGAACTCGCCGTAGGATGCCGTCAGGCCTATATGCCACGATCCCTTCGGGATGAACAGGAAATTGAACAGTCCGCGGTCATAGCGTCCGAGGTTACGCGACTTGAGGACCATCGGAATCGTGTCGCCACGGTAAACCACCTTTTCTCCGGCATCGAGGCGCAACGGGTCGTCGACCACCCGGGAATGCCCCTTTAGCAGCGTGCGCACCTCGTCCTTAAGCGAATCAGGCACCCATATCATCTCTCCGCCGTCGGCGCCCGCGGGCGCCACAGTGTCGGATGCCGCCACAGGACGCGCGGCCGCAACCACCTTGCCGAGGGGAGCCGGCATTTCCGCCCCCCTGCATTCGCTCCCCCATGTCCAGACGGCAGCCGCCAGGAGAGCCACCCATAAAAATCCAAGCTTCGTATTCATAGATAGAAAGTAGCTCCAAATGAGATTGAAAAGAGATTGATCCTGAAATTAGCCGTCTTATAGTTGCTGCGCGCCATGTAGATCTGATCCGTGATGGTCTTCGTATCGGTATAGCTGAATCCGAGCACGCCGATGTTCACCTCCATGGCCGAGTAATTGTTGAGGAACACGCAGACTCCCGGCGTAAGGCCGATGTCGAGCGTAAAGCTCCGCTCATAGTTGCCCGTCAGGTCGGTCCCCTTCCCTTTCATCAGCTTGGCCTGTCCTCCGCCGAGCACCATCTGCACCTCGTTGAAGAATCCGAAGCGCTTCGAGCGGCCGATTGAGAAGTAATTGCGGTAGAGGGCGCCCACCGAGTAATTGTGCGAGAGGCGGTAGAGGTTCTCCACACTGTAGTCGGTCTCGGAGTCGAGCACGATGTCGGCGGTCTCCAGCTTGGTCAGCGAGCGTGAATAGGTGAAGCGTCCGCCGACTGCCATATCGTTCTGAAAGGCGTACAGCAGCATCGGAGAGATCTTGAAACTGTAGGTATCGCCCGAGACCCCTTCGAGTATCAGGAACTGGTACTTATTCTGCGACGACTGCGAATAGCCGACCGACAGGCCCGTGATGAACTGCCCCTTGGGCACGAACACCACCGACTCTATATCGCGTTCGAACGCCTCCTGGGCATGACATCGCCCCGTACCGGCCATGACCAGCGCCAACGCCGGGAGCACGTACCGGAGGAAAATCTTGCTAACTGGTTGCATACTGCAAAATTAATAAGAATTTACTGAATTATGCGTCAATGCCGCTTACAACCCGGTCAAAAAACTCAAAATAATAAAAGCGTGCGGCGGATCCGCACGCTTTCATCATATGTGATTCGGTACTCGGCGTCATTCGTAGAGCAGCTCGAAGTCGTCGACATACATCGTGGAGCCTTCGCCGCCGTCGAAGTAGTCGCCGTAATACGAGGCCGTGCACACTATCACGAGATACACCGGAGTGTTGGTCTTGGCCGATGACCTGTAGCTGATCGGAATGGTGAGTTCCTGCAGCTGACCGTCGGGGCCGTAGTTCTCGCTGAATATCTTCTCGCCGTAAGCCAGTACCTCGGGGGCGTCCGTGTTCCAGAGCATGGTGTCGGGATAGCGGGTGTCGATATGGATTTTCTTGGTGGTGAGAGCCACGTAGATCTGCCCCTTGTCAAGGTCCCCCTGCTTGAGGTAGCCGTTCTTCGATCCGTTCTTATCGGCCGCCGCCGGACGGTAGTTCACGAATACCTTCAGAGCCGAGGGATGCGAGCCATTGTATTCCCGGCCGAAATAGAGTTCGCCGTTCGTGCCGTTGGTCTTGTAGTATTCACCGGTAAAGAGGTTGCCGGCCGCGAATTTACCGATGACTCCCAGAGCCACGAACTGCGAGCGCAGACGGGCCGACTGAGTGCCGGAATGGAACATGTCGGTGCTCCCCTTCGTCAGTGTCACGCTCATGGTGGCCGAGCCGTGGTTGCCGGTGTCCCAGAAAGTGCGTTCGCCTCCTGCTCCGGGGAGAAGCACCTTGCTGTTGGAGGAATAGTTGCTCCATTCCTCAAGCGAGGCGTTGGGTATCACGAATACTTCCTCCGTGGTGAAATATTTGGAGTCGGAAGTGAATCCGTCGGCCACAGCCTGATACTCGTAGCGTGTGCCAGGCTTCAGGTCGGTCAAGCTGACCGATACCTTCCTGCCGGCGCGGGTGGGCTGCACCGGAATCACGGTCCACGCATCGGTGCCGGCCTCGCGGTAGCGTATGGCGGCATTCTCCGCCGTCTCGTCGGCAAGGGTGGCGGTAAGGGTGGCCTTGCGCGCGCCGATGGCCATGAGGTCGGTCGGATTCACGGCATCGTCGAGCACCAGCGGGTCGTCCTCTATGACGGCCTCCTCGCCCACTGCGATGCGGAGGGTCTTCTCTCGGGTGCGGCCGTTGCCGTCAAGGCACGTGAGGCCTATCCGGTATTCAGTGGGGCGTTCCGGGAGGCTGTTGAGGTAATCCCGGGTGAATATGAGGTATGACTGCTGGCGTCGGTTGCCGTCATAGCCCTCCATATCAGTGATGTTCTTGTCCCAGTCGATGCCTGCGGCATGGAGCTGGGCTATGACCTCGTTGGAGGCCGTCTTCACGTCGACTTTCTGGGCCGGCAGATGGAGATTGTCCGTATCCTCGCACTCGATGGTGAATTCCTGGATTTCGTTGAAGGCCACGATGTTCACCCTGAGTTCGTCGGCGAACTGTCCGGCCTCGCCGCGCACCTGCTTGTCGATGTCGAATCCCACGCCCTCGATGAGGGGGGCGGCGAAGATGGGCACCGTATCCTTCACCTCCAGCTCGGTCTCGTCGATGGCGATGGTGAGGTACTTGCCGCCGTCGGTGTCGCTCTGCGAGGGGTCGAAGTCGAGGTTGACGATATACTCATGCGTCGGCCGGGCGTTTTCGATGACATGGGTCTTGGTGAAGGCCTTCCCCTCGATGTTGGTGCCGGTCACCGTCACCGTCAGTTTCGACTCGCGCACTCCGTCGGTGAAGGGCATCATGAAGTAGCCCTTGGCATCGGTGTAGTTTTCGGGGGTGAAGTCGAGCTCGCCGCGCGAAGAGGCCACGTTGATGTTGAAGTCGCGCATCAGTGAGGCGTCGAACGAATTATGGTCAACCGACACCACCACATTGGCGATCTTGCAGGTGAGCGTCACACTGCTCACCTGCCCGTCGTTGATCACGAAAGGCTCGTAGCCACGGAAGAAGCGCTTGTCGAACGAAGCCGACACGGAGTCGCCCGTCCAGGCCTCGGCCACATAGCTCCCCTGAGTAAGCGGCAGGCTCTGCGGCACCTGCGAGACACCCTGGTACTTACGCACCAGCCCCTTCGCGCTTGAGATATAGACCACACACCGGTCAGCCAGATCGGCGTCATCGACCAGGGCGCGGGTCACATCGGAATTCACCTGCACCTTCATGCTGAGCGTGCCTTCGCCTCCGGCGAACGGCTGCTCCATCGAACAGCCCTGCATGGCAGCGCAAGCCATAGCCACACATGCGGCGTATGTAAGTTTAGTGTTTCTTTTCATGACTGCCATATTTTATTTTACCAGTAGACGGATATGGAATGTGGATGTGCCGTTGGCGTCGCTCACGGTGAGTACGAATGTGGTGTTGCCCGGTCCGAGGGCGGCCATCATGGACAGGAACCCTGTGATGTCGAAATCGGCGTGCGTGGTGCCTCCTATCCTTACGGGGAATCCGAGACCGTCGAGGGCCTCTTCAAACTCGCCGGGCTCTATGAGGTCGAGCTTGTCGGTAAGGCTGACACTTTCAAGCTCCGAAGGAGTCAGCGTATCGGAGACGATGTCCACCTTGAAGCTGGTGAATCCTCCCTCGGCCGAGGAGTCGACGGTCCATGCGCAGTAAAGGTTATCGATGTCGTTCACTTTGTCGAGGTCAAGCTGCGTATAGCCGGCGAACTCACCTTCCGGCGTCACGGGTGCGGCCACCGGCAGCTCCTTTTCGGGCTGAGGGCCGGGTCCCGGGTCGGGCTCGCTGCCTCCCTGCGACGGACGGAGGTCATCCTCCAGGGTCTCGTCGGTCTCGCCGTCGACCTTATAGTTGAGGTTGTCGACCTGCACGGTTGAGTCCACCGTCACGCCGGGGGTTATGGTGCCGTCCTCATCCGGCTCGATGGGCTCCATCTTGAAGGTGATGGTATAGTGGTTGCCCGGCTTGACGTCGTCGTAGGTCTTTGACTCGGTTATCCTGTCGCCGTCCACCGTTCCCTCGAAAGTGGCCGTCATGCTGAGGGAGTTGCTGACGTGCTTGAAATAGGCCGAGCGGGCCTCGCCTGACGTGAAGGTCATCACTCCCTCGTCGCCCACCTTCACGGTCACTTTCGAGTCGGCGCTCATGGCGCCGGCCAGATTCGGACCGAACTTTATGGTGACACGTATGTTGGAGAGCTTCGCCACGATGGGCTCCACCTCTTCGGTGATTTTGTTCTCCTCGATGGTGAACTCCGACTCACCCTTATAGTAAGGGGCCTCCCATTCGGCCACAGGGTTCTTGCCATGGTCGGCCTTTACCGTATAGTTGCCGGCGGGAAGAGTCAGGATCTCCGGCATGTCGGCATAGCGGTAGGTGACGGAAGGGGTGCGGGCGCCGGCCTTGGTGATTTCCACAGTGAAATCGTCGGTCGAGGGCACTTCGGCACGTGTGGCCAGGTAGCCGTCGGGATCGGACAGTGACGGAGCCAGACAGCTTGTGCGGAGCATTCCCACGGGCCCGGCGATATCCGTATCCGTAAAGGGATCCTCCTTGGAGCAGGCCGAGAGCAAAGCCGTCGCGGCCAGCGTGTACAATATACCTTTATATAGTTTCATTTCAGATGAATCAGTAGTTAAGTTTGACATTATCGATGGTCAGCACGGAGCCGGTGGCCACGGCATGGTACTCGTTGGCGCCGATAGTATGGTTGCCCACAGTGCCGAACCCTTCATTGAGTTGCGAGCCGGAAGGGATATGTATCGGAGCCACCACGTTCTTTGACGACTTGAAGTCCACGCGTATGGCCGCCACCTTCACGCCGAATGCGTACCCCGGGAAAGTGACAGTGCGCGTCACGGCCGTCTGCTGACTGTTGAGGTCGAGCGTACGCTCCGCGATTTTCGTGCCGGCGGCGTTAAGAAGCGCCACTGTCACGACTCCGGTATCGGTACCTTCCGGCGTATATGTGTAATCGAAACTCAACGATTTAGGACGCGAAGCGAACGGGATTCCCGACGTCCTCGTCGAGCCGTTGTCGATGTCGTATGAATAAGAGCCCAGGAACAGCTCCCCGGCCACCTTCTCGGAGTCAGTGAAGGAGGCGGCACTCGTGTTGTAGTTGGTGGATCCGGCGGCTCCGCCCGTACGTGCGGGAGTCGTGCCGTTGGAACTGAATCCGACGTTGCGCACCACGGCGCGTCCATCCTCCACATACGTTGAGGGCACCACGAACCAGGTATTCTGATTCTTAGCCTCCGGATTGGCGGTCTTGGGGTTGATGGTGGCCCAGCCGTCAGGCACCTGACGGTCGATTGACGATTTATTGGTGTAGGTCACAGGCCATCCGTAGTATGTTCCGCCGCACTGAAGATTGTCGATCTTCAGCTGCGAGGTCTGCGAGAAATCGCCGTTGGGCACCTGGGCGTCATCCTCCGTGCGGAAGCTTACACAGTAGGCGTCGGGAAGATTTGCCGTGATGGTCGTCACGGAGAATCCGATGCGGTAGTCGGTCGAGGGCGTGAGGCCGTTGAGGATCACGATGCCTGTCTCNGGATTGCGGGTTATCGACAGAGGATTGGTGGCGGAAGCCTCATCGGTGATNGATTTACCGACCTCGCCGTTGAGGTATAGGTTAAGGCCGTTGACGATNGTGGCGAGCTGGTCGGTGAATCCGGCGTCGGGCACCACCTTCAGCTTCGCGTANGTGGCGAACGCATCGGCCTCGATCGTGAAGTCAGGCTCATCGACCTCGATAGTGAAGTCNTTCACCTTCTCACCCTTGAAGAACATCTGCATTCCGAGGGGATTGTGCTCCACGTCGCATACCTTGAGGTTGAAGATCCATTCCTTCGATTCGAGGTTGCGGGTACGCGCGGACTCGGTCACGCCCACCACCTCGCAGTCGTTGTAGCCGCCGTTCTTGCACTGGTTCTTGAAAGTGATGTTGCCCAGAGGNCGCTGGCCGTTATAGGTCACGGTGACGGTGGCCGGTATATGGGGAGTGACGCTGCTGGAAGTGTCGTCGAATGTATATATGGCCGATCCGCCGACCACGTCGAGCGCCACGGGGAATGTCTGGATATTCAGCACCGGAGCGTCGTTGGCCGTGCGGCCCAGGACGTCGGTCACCTCAAGCGACACGTTGAACTTACCCTCCGGCAGATACTCCGGAAGATTCGTCAGGTCGACGATGGCCATATTGTCGGACGTGCCCTTGAAGAGGCCCTGTACNTCTATTCCCGCGTTGCGGAGCTGTTCCTGAAGGGCCTCGTCGGCGTTGACGAGTTCCACCTCGCGGCCGAATGCCGGCNCGTAGCTTCCCCCCTCCTCGGCCACCACAAGCCTGCAGCTTGAGAATCCGCCCTTGCAGACGGCGTGGATCTGCAGCGGCGTGGCCGAAGGATTCTTCGCCAGCACCTCCACGGGGACTCCGCTCTCGAANCCCTTGGCGTAGACNGTAGGCTCGGGTGAGTTGACGAGTTCGTCGCTCATCGGGATATGGATGTCCTCCTCTTCGAGGGAATCGTCGAAGCTGATGACCAGAGCCGCGTCGCCGGTCGGGTCGGTGTTTACGTCGAAGCTGAGATGATAGTGATGGCGTGCCTGCGCGGCGAAGCTGCCGGGCTGCAGGGTAAGGGTCTTTCCGCTCGGATGGGTCACGTTGAGGTTGACGGTGACGTTGCCCGGAGCCACGAAGCCGGGGCGGTCCTCGCTCTGGCCCATGTCGACGCGGGCCTCGCCTGCNGTGCGCACGGCCAGCGAATAGTCGCGGAAATAGCTCTTGAATGCGTCAGTGTATTCGGCGCTGAGCATCACGTTGCCCAGGCGCGCGGTGACTTCAGCNGAAGTCTCGCGGGCCTCATAGACGTGGATGTCGGTGGTGCCCGCGAAGTAAGGCTTGTCAAAGCCGCACTCGTTGACATTGCCGTAGTATGCGGTAAGGGTATAGGATCCNACATCGAATCCGCTTTCCGCGCGGAATTNCTCAAGTGTGGTCCACGTCTGCTCCTCCTGAGTGTCCTGGTTCACGAGCCTGATGGAGAAAAGCTCCGGATCGGGAGCCGTAAGTGTCGGGACACCCCTCACTTCCGGACGCGCGTCCNTCACATCGGCCGATGCTTCAAGGCGGAGATTGATGCCTCCTTGGCCGTCGGCATGACGCCAGGGGTTGTCGTCGCTGCAGGAGCCGAGTCCTACGGCGANCAGGGCCACAAGCGCCGCTTCTTTACAATGTTTCATATATTAGGGTTTAGTTTGATTGTTCAGGCATGCGGCAGTCCGGAGGGGGGCGATACCCCTGCGGGCCAACCGGCAGGATATGGTCTGCCGAATAAAAAGNTGATGCAAATATAGGAAGTAAATTCGGATTGGCATAAAAAACTGGTGAAATCTCCCACAATTGGGACAATTTCACCAATTTTATCTGAAATTCGGGCCGGTTTTATAGTCAAATATTCGCATTTACCGGCGACGCCGGAAGAACTCCCGCATTATGCCGAGGGCCTCGCCGGCAAGGAGGCCGGAGTCCACCTGAGTGCGCGGATGGAGCGCCGCGTCCGGATCGGCATAGGCCGAGCGGTAGCCGCGTTTCGGATCCGAGGCNCCGTAGACCACACGCCCTATCTGCGCCCAGCGCAGGGCGCCGGCACACATCGGACATGGCTCCAGAGTGACGTACATCGTGCAGTCGGGCAGATACTTGCCGCCCATGTATTCTGCGGCGGCGGTGATGGCCTGCATCTCGGCATGGGCCGTGACGTCGTGAAGACGCTCCGTAAGGTTGTGGGCGCGCGCTATNACGCGGCCTCCGCACACCACCACCGCACCTACGGGCACCTCCCCCTCCTCAGCCGCCGCNGCGGCCTCGCCGAGGGCCATGCGCATGAAGCGTTCNTCGCGCGCGGCATCGCTCTCCCCTATCATGCNTCACCCCCTTCCCGGTACTTTCCCAACGCTTCGGCCACTTCCTCCATGAGCCATGCCGGAGTCGACGTGGCACCGCACACCCCTATGCTCCGCGCCCCCCGNATCCATTCCGGATCAAGGCCGGAGGCGTCGGCCACCATGAACGTGCGCGGATTCACCGCCCGGCATTCGGAGAAGAGCACCTTGCCGTTGCTGCTCTTCGTGCCGCTCACGAATATCACCACATCGTGCTCTCCGGCGAAGCGGCGCATCATGTCCATGCGGTTGGACACCTGGCGGCATATCGTGTCGAACCACTCGAATCCGCCCCCCGCCTCCGCCTTGCGCGTCTGTATCTCGCGCACAATCCCGCGGAAACCGGAAATCGACTTGGTNGTCTGCGAATAGAGGCGTATGTCGCGGCTGAGGTCGATGGAATCGAGGTCGGCGAGGTCGCGTATCACTATGGCGTCGCCGCGTGTCTGCCCCACGAGGCCGTTGACCTCCGCATGGCCCGGCTTGCCGTAGATGAGTATCAGNGGCGCCCCTTCCGAATCATAGGCCGTCTTTACGCGGCGNTGCAGCTGGAGCACCACAGGACATGTGGCGTCGATGATCTCGATATTGTTGCGTCGCGCCGTCTCATAGGTCGAGGGGGGCTCTCCGTGGGCCCGGAGCAGCACTTTTACGTCATGCAGCTTTTCGAGGTCGTCGTGAGTNATGGTCACAAGTCCTTTCCGGCGCAGGCGTTCCACTTCGGCGGCATTGTGCACGATNTCGCCCAGACAGTANAGGCGNCCCGACTTGTCGAGTTCCTCCTCGGCCTTCCGGATGGCCGTGACCACTCCGAAACAGAAGCCAGAATTCTTGTCAATCTCTATTTTAGGTTTAGGCATAAGCTTTTACTATAACTGAAGCGCCGGAGGCTCTGAGCGCTCCGGCGGCTCCGAAAATTCCGGTCAATCNCCGGCGATGCGNTGGAATTGCTTCAGAAGCCACTCCATCTGCTCCTCGCGCGATAGGTGGTCGTTGTCGAGCAGCAGCGCGTCGGCGGCGCGTCGCAGGGGGGATTCCTTACGGGTGGTGTCGATGCGGTCGCGCTCGCAGACATTGGCGTAGACCTCTTCATAGTCCACGTGCTGCCCCTTGGCGGCGAGTTCGTCGACACGCCTCCGCGCACGCACCTCGGGAGAGGCATTGACGAACACCTTCATCTCGGCGTCGGGAAAGACGGTGGTGCCGATGTCGCGTCCGTCCATCACTATCCCTTTGTCGCGTCCGTAGCCCTGCTGGAGGGCGGTCAGACGGCGGCGCACCTCGGGCACNGCGGCCACTGGGCTCACCGTGTCCGACACCTCCATGCCCCGTATGTCGGCCTCCACGTCCTCGCCGTTGAGGCAGGTGTGCTGTGAGCCGTCGGATGCAAGGGCGAAAGTGACGTCGACTCCCGGCAGGGCGGCCACGAGGGCTGCCAGGTCGGTGATGGACCCGCGCACGGCCATGCCGTGGCGGAGGGCATAGAGGGCAACGGCGCGATACATCGCGCCGCTGTCAACGTATAGATAGCCCGTCTCACGGGCCAGCTGGCGGGCCATCGTGCTCTTCCCCGACGAGGAAAAGCCATCGATGGCCACTGTTATCTTCTTCATTANTGAGGTAAATGACGGTTATGGGTCAGAAATTCCGTATGGACCGGCGCCGGGCCGTCAGTCCTTCTTGTCGGCCTTGCGGGTCTCCACCACCTTTTCGGCGGTGTTCCGGGTGGCCGTGCGCTTGCGCTCGGGCTTGGGGCGCACCATGCGGAGCACCTGGGCCGTGCGCGCCGGCAGATACATCTTGAGCCATCCNTTNCCNGNNGGNGNNTANAGNGGNTCGGNNNGNGTGAANTGNTGCACNNNNTCGTCNANNANNCCGTGNCCTCCGAANNNCNNNGANTCGGANTCGAGNATNACCTCNTANTCNCCGGCCGGAGCNAGGAAGCCGTAGNCGGNGAANGANNGGGTGGGANTCCAGTTGAANACGAANATNANGTCGCCGCGNCGGAANGCCANCACCTGGTCNTCNTCCTTCTCCCANAGTTTNTCGACNGGANNNTNCTNGAANNNNTANTGNNNGNNNACNANCTCNANCATNGCGTTGTCGAANGCATTNAGGAACNTGTANTTNAGNTCCTCGCGGNCNACGAGNTCCCACTGGCGGCGNGCNTANTTGTAGCTCCAGCCGTTNCCCTCNCGCGGGAAATCGATCCATTCCGGATGNCCGAACTCGTTACCCATGAANTTGAGGTANCCGCCGTTGATGGTGGCNAGCGTNACGAGGCGTATCATNTTGTGGAGAGCCATGCCGCGTTCCACGGTATAGTTGTCGTCGTCCACCATCATGTGCCAGTACATCTCCTTGTCGATGAGGCGGAAGATGATGGTCTTGTCGCCCACGAGCGCCTGGTCGTGGCTCTCGCAGTAGGAGATTGTCTTTTCGTCGGCGCGGCGGTTGGTCAGCTCCCAGAATATGGAGGTCGGATGCCACTCCTCGTCGCGCTTCTCCTTGATCATCTTGATCCAGTAGTCGGGCACACCCATGGCCATGCGGTAGTCAAAGCCCATGCCGCCGTCGCGGAACTTCACGGCCAACCCCGGCATTCCGCTCATTTCCTCGGCGATGGTCACGGCGTGGGGATTGACGTCGTGGATGAGGATATTGGCCAGCGTAAGGTAGATCAGCGCGTTGGGGTCCTGGTTGCCGTCGTAATAGTCGCCGTATGAGCCGAAGGCCTTGCCCAGTCCGTGGTCGTAATAAAGCATCGAGGTCACGCCGTCGAAACGGAATCCGTCAAACCTATACTCTTCGAGCCAGAACTTGCAGTTGGAGAGCAGGAAATGGAGCACGCTGTTCTTGCCGTAGTCGAAGAGAAGGGAGTCCCATGCGGGATGCTCGCGCCGCTGGTCGCCGTAGAAGTAAAGGTCGTAGGAGCCGTCGAGGCGTCCGAGCCCCTCCACTTCGTTCTTCACGGCATGGGAATGCACGATATCCATGATCACCGCTATCCCCATCTCATGCGCGTCGTCGATGAGGCGCTTGAGGTCGTCGGGCGTGCCGAAGCGGGAGGAGGCGGCGTAGAAGCTCGACACATGATAGCCGAACGAGCCGTAGTACGGATGCTCCTGGATGGCCATGATCTGGATGGCGTTGTAGCCGTCCTTGGCTATGCGGGGAAGGGTCTTCGTGCGGAACTCCTCGTAGCTGCCCACCTTCTCCTCGTCCTGAGCCATGCCGATATGGCACTCGTATATGAGCAGCGGCTCCACATCGGGACGGAAATTCTTCACCTTGAACTTATAGGGTGACTTGGGGGCGTAGACCTGGGCCGAGAATATCTTGGTCACATCGTCCTGCACGACGCGGGTGGCGTAGGCCGGGATGCGCTCCCCCTCGCCGCCGTCCCAGCGCACGAGCATCTTGTAGAGGTCGCCGTCGTGGAGGGCGCGTGCGGGGAGTGTGGCCTCCCATACTCCGTCCCCGATGGGCTTGAGGGCGTATTTATCCTCGGCCTTCCAGTCGGAGAATGTGCCGATGAGCCAGATGCCGGTGGCGTTGGGGGCGTATTCACGGAATACCCATCCCCCCTTCACCCTGTGGAGGCCGAAGTACTTGTAGGCGTTGGCGAATTCGACGAGGCTGCCGTCGGTGTTGGCTGTAAGTTCGTGGAGCTTGCGCAACACGTCTTCATGACGTCCCTCTATGGCGTCGGCGTATGGTTCGAGCCAGGGATCATTGCGGAGTATATTGAGTTGTTTAGCCATGGAAAGAGAGCTATTTTAATTTTGGGTTTTCATTAAGGCGATTGACCGGCGCATGCAGGAGTAGGGTCCGGCAGATACCCGGATATGCAAAGATAAGGAATTTCTTCGGATTTCAAGAGGCCGGAAGATTGGCCTGAGGCGCAATTTTCGTAAAATTTGTAAATTGCGGGGAGCGTTGTTGGCTTTGTCGGGAAAAAGGGGTTATCTTTGTAGTGAAATTCGACATAAGTACAAACCAAACAACGGATACAATATGTTTTCAGGAATCGTAGAGGGGGCGGCCGAGGTAAAGGCCCTGCGCCACGACCGCGACAACCTTCACATCACACTGGCATGCGACTTCGCCGACGAGCTGCACATCGACCAGAGCGTGGCCCACAACGGAGTATGCCTCACAGTGGTGGAGCTCAATCCCGACAGGACCTACACCGTCACCGCCATCCGCGAGACGCTTGAACGCTCCAACCTCGGCGACCTTGAGCCGGGAAGCCTCGTCAATCTCGAACGCTCGATGAAAATCGACGGGCGCCTCGACGGCCATATCGTGCAGGGACACGTGGACTGCACGGCGGTCTGCACCGAAATCGAGGATGCCGACGGCTCGACCTACTTCAAGTTCAAGTACGACTTCCGTCCAGAGCTGGCTCGCCAGGGCTACGTCACCGTGGAGAAAGGGTCCGTCACGGTCAACGGCGTGAGCCTGACGGTATGCGACTCGGAGGCCGACTCGTTCCGCGTGGCGATCATCCCCTACACTTTCGAGCACACCAACTTCAAGCAGATCCGCGTGGGCACGAAGGTCAACCTGGAGTTCGACATCGTGGGCAAATACATAGCCCGCATAAGCAACCTCGGCTAAGCCGCCGCTTCCCGCGCCCGGCGCCATTCCGGTAAAGAAACGCCACCCGCACCGGCCCCATGAGGGCTGATGCGGGTGTTTATCGTTTTCACGCCGGATGAGCGCGCGTCATCGGCGCGTCGTCGCCGGAACGTCATCACTTGCCGGAGCCCTTGAGGATGTTGATGAGGCCGCCGATGGGGGAAGAGCCCTGGCTCCCCTCGGTGGAGGTGCTTTCAGCCGGCTGCGCTTCCTCGGTAGTGGTGGTCGTAGTGGTGGTGGTAGTCGTAGTGGTGGAGGATGAGTTCGACTTCGAGCCGCCGAGGATGTTGCCGAGCACGCTTCCGAGGCCGGAGCCTGTCGAGGAGCCACCCACCTGGTTCATGCCCCAGCCCACGCAAAGTCCGTCGTAGCCGTCGAGAAGCGATGCGGCCGTCTGGGCCACCGACACTCCCGTAAACTTAGCCACGGCCGAAATGAGCGTCTTGAGCTTCGTGGCGTCAAACATTATCTCTATGTGCGAGCCCGACTTCTGCACGTAAGTGGTCATCTTGCCGAGCGACACCTTGCCGAGGGCCTTGAAGCTGAACTCGAACGTGCCGTCGCCGTTAGGGGCCACCGTGCCCGACATCTTGATCTTTCCGGCATTGAGGGAGAATGACCCGTCGTCCTGCACTGTCAGGGTGGCGTTGTTGATGCCGAGCTTCTCATAATAGGGGTCGAGCTTACCCTCCAGGGCCGCTGCAGCGGCCACGCCGCCGGCCTTCATCAGGGCATTGTCGCTCTTGAACGACACGGCCGATCCGTCGGCCTGCCATTCGCCCACGATATCCTGGAGCGAAAGGTCAGTCTTGGTGAACACCCCCTCCACGATATTGCCGAGAGTACCGCCGCCGAGCACGTCCTTGAGATCGATGGCTGAAGCGGAAGCCGCTCCGAACACGACAAGCATCGCAAAGGCCGCCGCAAGTGTCTTGATTGTCTTTTTCATATGTAATATCACTGTAAGTACCGGATTATTTTAGTCATCGGAAGATTCCGTATGATTTATTAACACTTCCGGGATGAAAAATCCGCATAAGATTCGGGAAAAACTGATTTTTTTTATAATTTCGCAGAAATCTTTCTTTCAACCTTAATCCTTCCGGGCCGGGATACCGCCACTGTCCCAAGCTCCGGAGATTCCACTAAACTGATCTTTCTCAAATGAGCTTTCAGAATAAACTCAAGGGATGCATCGTAGGATATGCCATCGGCGACGCTCTGGGGCGTGGCACGGAATTCATGACCGAACGCGAGGTAAGCCGCCGCTATCCGGAAGGGCTGCACGACTACTCAGCCATAATACGCGATGCCCACCGCAGCCGCTGGCGCCGGGGCGACTACACACACACGACCCAGATCGTGATGGAACTCATCGACTCCATCATCGAGACCCGGGGAATCGACTACCACGACTATGCGCGCCGCCTCCAGAAATGGTTCGGGCGCCAGGAGCCATCGGACTTCGACACACATATGCGCCACGTGCTCCAGCACCCCGACTTCCCCACCGACCCCCACGAGACCTGCCGCACCGTCTATGAGCTGCAGGGATTCTACGAAGCCCCCAACGAAGCCCTCGGCCGCGCCATGATAATAGGACTCTGGCCCGGAGAGGACACCGAACGCCTTGCCCTCGAAAACTGCCGCCTCACTCACTGGGACTCCCGTTGCCAGACATGCTGCGTGATAGCCGCCACCGTGTCGCACGAGCTCCTGTGGCACCACCGCATGGCCGACTACGACCACCTCATCGGCATAGCCGACCGCCTGGACCCGGAAGTGACCCAGTACATAGAGACCGCCTATAAGGGCTCGATCGACGACTTCCGCCTCGACGACGAGGAGACCTGCTGGTTCGTACGCAAGAACCTAGGAGTGGCCCTGTGGTCGCTCTGGCACTCAAAGGATGCCGCCGAGGCCATGTACGACGTCATATCCCGCGGAGGGGACGCCGACTCCAACGCCTCGCTCACCATGGGACTCATGGGCCTGAAATACGGCGAGAACCACTTCCCGCCCCACCTCGTGGAGCATCTCCTGCGCCACTCCCAGGTGGAAGCCACAGCCCTCCGGCTCGGCGAGGTGCTCCTTGCCGCCTCCGACCTCCGGGACACCGACGAAAAAGACTTCTGACATGAATCCATGGATCGAGGCCATGCGCCTCCGCACACTTCCCGTAAGCGTGGCCGGCGTGATCGCCGGCACAGCCTGCGCCATCGACCACCACGGCTTTTCCTGGGCGCCCGCCCTGTGCTGCCTCCTATTCGCGATACTCGCACAGATAGCCTCCAACTTCGCCAACGAGTACTTCGACTTCCGCAACGGCCTCGACCGTCCGGGCCGCGACGGATTCCGGCGCGGAGTGACCGAGGGCGACATCTCCCCGGGCTCCATGCTGCGCGCCACCATGCTCACCCTGGTCCTCGCGGCCATACCCGGCTGCGCCCTGATCCTCTGGGGGGGATGGTGGATGGTGCCGATAGGAATAGCCATAGGCCTGTTCGCGCTCGCCTACAGCGCCGGCCCCTATCCGCTGTCGCACCACGGCCTGGGCGACATCGCCGTCATCATCTTCTTCGGGCTTGTCCCCGTGACGCTTACGGCGTGGCTCCAGACCGGCTCCGCCGAAGTGATTCCCATAGCCCTGTGCGTAGGGCTGGGCATCGGCCTGCTTGCCGCCGACGTGCTCATCGTCAACAATTACCGCGACATGGACGATGACGCGGCCGTAGGCAAGCGCACCACCGTGGTGATATTCGGCCGCAAGGTGGCCGCCGCGGTCTATGTGATGTTCGGCATCGCCGGGCTGCTCTGCCTCTGCTTCATCGGGTCGGCATGGATGTGTGTGCCGGCAGCCTTCATCCCGGTGGTGGTGGCGTACGGGCGCCAGCTGCGCCGGCGCAGCGGCTCAGCGCTGAATCCCATGCTCGGGCGCACCGCCGGGCTCCTTCTCGCAGCCTCGGTCGTGATTCTCGTGGAGGTCATCCTCGGCTGAGCCCATATTGACGGTGATTCTTTGCCATGCCGCAAAAATTCACTAATTTTGCCGTATGGAACAACAACGACGCAGCTTTCAGCAGGGCGGCCGCTCGCCGAGACGCGAGCAGCCCGTCACCGACGCCACAGGTAAACTCCCTCCCCGCGACACCGACCTCGAAGAGGTGGTGCTCGGCGCCCTGATGCTTGAGAAGGACGCCTATATGAACGTCTGCGACATCCTCACGCCCGACAGCTTCTATGATCCCGTCAACCAGAAGATCTACGAAGCCATATCGACCCTCGGCCTCAACCAGAGGCCGATCGACATGATCACCGTGACGGAGCAGCTGCGTCAGAACGGCACCCTCAAGGAAGTGGGCGGCTCCATGCACGTCACCGAGCTTACGGCCCGCGTCTACTCGGCCGCCCATGTGGAATACCACGCCAAAATCATCGCCCAGAAGCATCTGGCACGGCGCCTCATCACTTACGCCGCCGAAATCGAGACCCAGGCCTTCGATGAATCCAACGACGTGGAGGAGCTTCTCCAGATGGCCGAAGGAAAACTCTTCGACATATCGCAGAACCAACTCAAGCGCGAGGTGACGCAGGTGGACCCGGTGCTCAACGACGCCCTCGAACAGATACAGCTCGCCGCCAACACCCAGACCGGCCTCTCCGGACTCAAGACCGGCTACCGCGACCTCGACAAGATGACCTCCGGCTGGCAGAACTCCGACCTCATCATCATCGCCGCCCGTCCGGCCATGGGCAAGACGGCCTTCGTGCTGTCGATGGCCAAGAACATGGCCATCGACTACAACATCCCCGTAGCCATATTCACCCTGGAGATGGCCAACGTGCAGCTCATGAAGCGCATCATCTCCAATGTGGCCGACCTCGAAGGCGAGAAAATCAAGTCGGGCCAGCTCTCCACCGAGGAATGGGACCGCCTCAACACGCGCCTGCGCAGTGTCTACGGCGCCCCGCTCTACCTCGACGAGACCCCCGGCCTGTCGATTACCGAACTGCGCACCAAGGCGCGCCGCCTGGTGCGCGAGCGCGGCGTGAAGCTCATAATGATCGACTATCTCCAGCTCATGACGGCCTCGGGCCTCAAGCTCGGCTCACGCGAGCAGGAGGTCAGCACGATCTCACGCTCACTTAAGGGGCTGGCCAAGGAACTCAACATCCCCATCATAGCCCTTTCGCAGCTCAACCGAAGCACCGAGACCCGCGAGGACAAGCGCCCCGTGCTCTCCGACCTCCGCGAATCGGGAGCCATCGAGCAGGACGCCGACATCGTCTGCTTCATCCATCGTCCGGAATACTATACGAAAGCGCACGAAGACGGCCAGAACCGCGACATCCGCGGCCTGGCGGAGCTTATCGTGGCCAAGCACCGTTCGGGCGCCGTGGGCAACGTCGACCTCACGTTCGTCAGCCGCTTCGCCCGCTTCGAGAACCGCGACGGCGGCTATCAGGCCGCCAAGGAAGTGCTCAGCCGGGGTCCCATGGGCTCTAAGATGAACGACCAGATCAAGGAGGAGCAGAAACGCGAGGCCGCCGGGGGCGGCTCTCCGTTCGACCTCTCATCATCCGGCACCGACTTCACCTTCTCACCCTCCCAGATCGGCGACCCCATGGCCGACCTAACGCCGGGTCCGGGCGAAGATCCGATTCCGTTCTGAGCGGCCGGCGGAGCCCCGCACCGGGACTTCCCCTCCTCCCTCCCGTTCGCTTTATGGACATGAACTCAATATTAACCCAAAATTTCGCGGCCCCTGCGAACTGAATCAATCTTATAATCGTTAAACAATCAAAATAAATGATTAAACACTTACGATTATGGATAACAACAGCAAAGGTCACGAAACCCAAGACCAAATCATAGACAGCATGACTGCAGAAGGAAAAAACCGCAAGCGTAAAGACACCGTCAAGACCAACCGTCTCTGGATCTGGCTCGGTGTGATCGTACTCATCTTCATCCTCCTCTACTGGCTCTTCGCCGTAGGCACATTCGAGGATATGCTCGGCTATTTCAACGGCTGATTCCATAACGCCTCCGATTCCCTCTCCGCTCTGAAAGCACTTTCCAATCCCCGCATATGAAAGAATCCCGATGCACTCCGCACCGGGATTCTTTATTTTCCTTAATTAATGAATGCCGCACAGTGGCGGCACTGTCGCCTCTCCCCTCCCTTACAGCGCGCGCACGGCGTCCTCAAGGGTGGCTCGGTCGCCCCGGGCCTTATTACGCACCTTGGTGCGGTAGTTGTAGATGGTGGTGACGGAGTAGCGCAGGAACCGCGCAATCTTGTCGGAGTCGGTGATGCCGAGGCGGATGAGGGCGAATATCCGCAGCTCCGTGTTGAGGCTCCCCTCGCGTCGGGGGCGTATGGCCTCCTCTGGAAGCAGGAGGCCGTTGAAGTCCTCCACGAACGTCGGGAAAAGGCTCAGGAACGTCTCGTCGAAACTGTCATAGAAATCCTTCAGGCGGTCGTCCACCTTATCCGTGGCCTTAAGCTGCTTCTTCAGCTCGTCGTATTTTCCGGCGGCCGCCAGCTTCAGCAGGGTCTTGCGGAAAGAATCCAGCGAATCGATCTGCCCCACGCATTCGTCCATGTAGCGGCCGATGTACGCCTCCTTCAGACGGGAGTTCTCCTCGATTTCCCGGTAGGCCTTCTCAAGGTCGGCGTTGGTCTCGGTCAGCCGGCGATTGGAGTCGTTGAGCCTTGCGTTAGCCACATTGATGGCCCTTATCTGCTTGGCCACATAAACCAGGGCTGTCACCAGCCCCGCGGCCAGCACGCCTATGATCCAGAGCGCCATCTGCAGCGACTTTCTCTGCGCCTGGATCTTGTCGACATAGATTTCCGTCACCTCCGGATAGAACCGGCTCAGTTCCACGAGCCTCTGCCGGGCATTGCACTTGTTGGCGTCGTCGATGGCCACGTTCATGAAACGGTAGGCCCTCTCAAGGTCTCCCTCTTTATATAGGAGCATCGCCAGCTCGCGCAGCGACACGTATTCCCTCACGGCCCCCTTCATGTCGCCTATCGAGGATATGATGAGATTCCTTTTCAGCTCTTCCGGATTGTCAAGATGGGCATACGAGTCGGCGAGGGTCCATGCGCAGATGGCCTTTTCATGTTCCGAAAGGTCGTTGGAGGCCATGAAGCCGCGCATCACCTTCACGGCCTTGTCGTAGCGGCCGAAGGAATTGTACTGGTCGGCCACACTCACCATCCTCGCCAGGCTCCCCGGCTCATTGACCCTTATCACCGAGTCACGGTATGCCCGGGTGCGGGCTATGTACTGCGCGCGTATCGGGGAGAAAGCCGAGAAATCGGCCATGTTGCCGTAGAGCGTGCGCATTATGTAATAGTAATGCGGAAGAAGATAATCGGGAAGCTCGCCGGGGCTGATGTCGGCCATGATGTCGGCCACTTCCCTGTACATACCCACGGCCTGCAGAGTACTGGCTCTGTTCATGCGGGCATTGAGGATTTTCTCGCGTTCGCCAAGCCGTGTGGCCACCGCCTCGCGCTGTAGGCTGTAATAATAGGCCGAATCGGTGTTGTAGGGCTTATAGGTGTCATGCAGGTTGCCGAGCAGCTCGTAGCGTTCCTCATCTCCCGATGCCTCCTCCAGACGCCTGCGCAGGTCGGCGATCGCACGCTCGCGGACGGCGATGTATTCCGTCCGGTCGCGCAGCACATCCTCCAGCACCTGCATCAGGGAATCGACAGACTCTTCGCGGCCAAAGGCCGCGAAGGGGAGCAACGCTGTGAAAAAAAGGATGACACGCAGAAGAATCTTCATGTCTGCAAAATTACAAAAATATTTCATTCCTCGCCCCAATATGCTGAAAAACACCTCTCCGCAGGCTCATCCGGACCTTGCGGGAGGCTCACAAGACACTATATTTTAAAATCAAGCCACATCTGACTATCAATTACTTACAGTTATAATCCACTACTTTTCCAATATATGGGCTTGCATCATGGGCTGAAGCATCGTAATTTCGCGGTGTCGATACCCGGACCCGCCACCGGACGGCCCGGACACCCTCCGGCAGGCCCTGAGACCGGCACAACGACTTAACTGTCTCCCCCCCTGACAAACCAATACCTATCATGAACCATATCCGACCTATCATGAAGACTCTGAAAAAGCTGAAGTGGCCGCAAGTGCTGTCACTCCTCCTGGCGGCCGGCTCGATGCCGGTGTACGCGCAGACACAGACCGTCTACGGCACCGTCACCGACGCGGCCGGCGAACCCATCATCGGCGCCACCGTCATCGCGCAGGGCACCGCCAACGGCACAGCCACCGGACTCGACGGCGACTACTCTATCACGGCCGACGCCACCGGTACGCTCCAGTTCACCTACGTGGGCTATGAGACCGTGACCGTGCCCGTCGAAGGGCGTAATGAAATCAACATCACCATGCACGAGAACACCGCCCAGCTCGACGAACTCGTGGTGGTGGGCTACGGCACGATGAAGAAATCCGACCTCACAGGAGCCGTAGGCTCGGTGGGAGCCAAGGACATCAAGGATGTGCCCGTCAACAACGTCGGCCAGGCCCTTCAGGGAAAGCTTGCCGGAGTCAACATCGTGGGTGGAGAGAAGCCCGGCGACAACGTCACCATCAAGGTGCGCGGCCTCGGATCGGTCAATAACTCGGATCCCCTCGTGGTGATCGACGGAGTGCCCACCGACCTCGGCCTCAACTCCATCAACCCGCAGGACATCGAGCGCCTCGACGTGCTCAAGGACGCTTCGGCCACTGCCATCTACGGCTCCCGCGGCGCCAACGGCGTCATCATGATCACCACCCGCAAGGGTGTGGCCGGCACTTCGCGCCTCAGCGTATCGGCCAACGCCGCCTTCTCCCATGTGTCAAAGAAAATAGGCCTCCTCGACGCCGCCGGCTACGCCGCCCTGAGCAACGACATGCTCTCGGCCGCCGGCCATAACACCAATCCCGACTGGGCCGACCCTTCGGCCCTCACCGGGGGCACCCGCTGGGTCGACGAACTCCTCCAGACCGGAATAATGCAGAACTACAACGTCTCCTACTCCGGCGGCAACGAAAAGGCCCGCTACTACTTCTCGGCGGGATTCCTCGACCAGAGCGGCATCGTGAAGCACGTGGGCTACCGCCGCTTCACATTCCAGAACAACAGCGACGTCAAGCTCAAGCCCTGGCTCAAACTCTCCAATAGCCTCCTCTTCAGCGCCGACGTCAAGAAATCCGGCTCCTACAGCATGTGGGACGCCATGCAGGCGCTGCCGGTATTCCCCGTGCGCGAGGCCGACGGCTCGTGGTCGGGCCCCTCGGGAAATTCCGAATGGTACGGAAGCGTACGCAATCCCGTGGGTTCGAACGACGTCTACCGTTCGTCGACCAACGGCTACAACTTCCTCGCCAACATCTCGGGCGACTTCACCATCGTGCCCGAGTGGCTGCAGTTCCGCTCCCTCTTCGGCTTCGACGGCAAATTCTGGTTTGACGACTCGTTCTCTCCCAAGTACGACTGGAAGCCCACTCCCGTGGAGGAAAGCACGATGTACGAAAGCTCCAACCGCAACTTCACATACCTCTGGGACAACTACTTCACGTTCGACCACACCTTCGGACGCCACAACATCAACGTGATGGCCGGCATATCGGCCCAGTGGAACCACGCCTACTGGCTCAACGGCAGTGTGGCCGGATTCCTCTTCGACTCAGTCCACCAGATCACCAACGGCGAGAAAATCAAGGATTTCGACGGCTCGCAGAGCGAATGGTCGCTCCTCTCCTACATGGCACGCGCCAACTACAGCTACGCCGACCGCTACCTCTTCACAGCCACCCTGCGCCGCGACGGCTCAAGCCGATTCGGACACTCCAACCGCTGGGGCACGTTCCCGTCGCTCTCCGCGGCATGGAAAATATCCTCTGAGGAATTCTTCTCGAAGGAGTCGCCCGTCAGCGACCTCAAGCTCCGCCTCGGCTGGGGCAAGACAGGAAGCCAGGCTTCCGTAGGCAACTACGACCATATCCAGACCCTCGTCACCCTCCTCTACCCCTTCGGCACCACTCTTGAGAACGCCGAGCAGTCGGCCCTCTACTCGCAGGTGCTCGCCAACTCCGGCATCCACTGGGAGGCCATAGAGCAATGGAACGCGGGTGTCGACCTCGGATTCCTCAACAACCGCATCACCGTAAGCCTCGACGGCTACATCAAGAACACCAACGACATGCTCGTAAAGGCGGCATTCCCCATCACCACCGGTTTCGAGGACACCTTCGACGTGATGACCAACGCCGGCAAGGTGCGCAACATGGGCTGGGAACTCACGGCCCACTCCGTCAACCTCAACGGTGACTTCACATGGGAGACCGACCTCAGCGTCACCTACAACAAGAACAAGATCCTCGACCTCAACAGCGACACACCCCTGTGGCGCAACCAGTTCGGGGGAGCCTACGCCACGATGCTCTGCGCCGACTATCCCATCAATGTCTTCTACGGCTACGTGACCGACGGAATCTTCCAGACCCAGGCCGAAGTCGACATGCACGCCGTGCAGCCGGGAGCCGAACCGGGCGACATCCGCTTCCGCGACCTCAACAACGACGGCGTCATCAACGAAGCCGACCGCACGGTGATCGGCAATCCCAACCCCTCCTGGCTCTACTCCATGACCAACCGCTTCACCTGGCGCGGATTCGAACTGAGCGTATTCTTCCAGGGTGTGGCCGGCAATAAAATCTACAACCGCACTCGCAGCGTGATGGAAAGCATGTCGGCCGCCTACAACCAGGCCTCCACCACCGCCGGCCGCTGGACAGGCGAAGGCACATCCTACACCATGCCCCGCGCCGTATGGGCCGACCCCAACGGCAACAACCGCATCTCCGACCGCTGGGTGGAGAACGGATCCTACTTCCGCATCAAGAACATCACCCTGGCCTACAACCTCCCCGACAGATGGCTACGCGCAATCCACTTCGAGAACGCCCGCATACTCTTCTCCTGCGAGAACGTGGCCACCATCACCGGCTACAAGGGGCTCGACCCGGAAGTGGGCATCGACGGAATCGACTACTCCAGCTTCCCCCCGGCACGCATCTTCAACGTAGGCCTCTCATTCAACTTCTAATCCTCCCCCCTCTCCCGCAACACATACAGACCATCAGCATGAAAACCATGAATTTCATCAAGAAGACCATATACGCATCCGCCCTGCTCATCTCGGCCGCCGGAATCACATCCTGTCAGGATTTCCTCGACAAGACCCCCTTCGACCGCGCCGACCCGCAGAGCGACATCGACGACCAGGTGGCAGTGGCGATGACCAACGCCTGCTACGTGCCCCTCCGCTCATCCAACCTCTACAACCAGCGCATCTGGGGCCTCGACATCGTGGCCGGCAACTCCAACGTAGGAGCCGGCGGCGGCGACGACGGCATCGAGACGATCCAGGCCGCCAACTTCACTACCCTCGCCGACAACAGCATGGCCCTCTACATGTGGCGCTCCCCCTGGATAGGCATCGCGCAGTGCAACAACATCCTGTCAAGCCTCGCCTCGGGCAATTCCTGCAGCGACTACATCGCCACCCGCAGCGAGGGGGAGGCACTGTTCCTGCGCGCCCACTACTACTATATCCTCGCCCGCCTCTTCGGTGGAGTGCCCCTGCGCCTCGAGCCCTACGACCCCGACACATCGACAGCCATAGCCCGCACGTCGCTCGCCGACACCTACGCGCAGATTATCAGGGACTGCTCGCGTGCCGCCGAACTCCTCCCCGAGAAGGCCGACTACGACGCCCATGAAGTGGGCCGCGCCTGCCGCGAGGCCGCCCTCTACATGCTCGCCGACATCTACCTCACCCTCGCCCCCGACAACCAGGAGTACTACAGCGAGGTGGTCGACATATGCGACGAAATCAAATACATGGGCTACGACCTCAACTCACCCTATCAGGACAACTTCAACAACCCCGTGCGCAACGGCCGTGAATCCATCTTCGAAGTGCAGTACTCAGGCTCGACGGAGTCCGACTTCTGGGGCAACACCCCCTACGCATCCTGGCTCTCCACATTCATGGGGCCTCGCGGCTCCAACATGGTGGCCGGCGGCTGGGGATGGAATCAGCCGACTCAGGAATTCATCGACGCCTACGAAGAGGGGGACCTGCGCAAGGACATCACCGTATTCTATGAAGGATGCCCCGACTGGGAAGGAATGCCCTACCGCGCGTCGTACTCCAACACGGGCTACAATGTACGCAAGTTCCTCGTGTCGAAGGAAATCTCTCCCGAGACCAATACGTCGCCGGCCAATTTCGTGGTCTACCGCTATGCCGGAGCGCTCCTCATGCAGGCCGAGGCCCTCAACGAGCTCGGCATGACCTCCTCGGCCGCCGGCCCCCTCAATGAAGTGCGCCGCCGCGCCGGCCTCCCCGAGGTGAGCGGTTCACTCTCCAAGGAAGCCATGCGCGAGACCATCATCCACGAGCGCCGCATTGAGCTGGCATTCGAGGGGCACCGATGGTTTGACCTCATCCGCATCGACCACGGCAACTACGCCCTCTCCTTCCTCAAGTCGATCGGCAAGGATAACGTCACCAAAGACCGCCTCCTGTTCCCCATCCCCCAGACCGAAATGGACGCCAACCCCCTCATGACCCAGAATCCCGGATACTGATTAACTCTCCCGAAAACCATCTAACACATCACCGCGAAATGAAACCCAACTCCACATACACCCTGCTGCTCGCCGCCCTGCTCACGGCAGGACTCGGAGCATGCACCGACAACGACTATACCGAGCTCGACAAGGGCTACACCGACCTCACCGCCACAGCAAGAGAATCAGACCTTATCCTGCATGAAAGCCGCCACTCGGCCCAGGCCATATCCATCGAATGGACCACGGGCCAGAACTTCGGCACCGGCAACGCCATCGACTACACTCTCGAACTGGCCGAGACAGCCACCGATTTCGCCGACCCGGTGACGGTGATCGACCATGCGCGGCAGACCTACAGCTGGCGTCCCACCGTAGAGGAACTCAACGACATCCTCCGCTCACACTTCAGGCTGCCCCCCGACGCGGGCATCTCCCTCGACGCCCGCGTCACAGCCAGGGTCGAAGGATCGGAGACACTCCAGACGGCCTCGGTGACATTCACCGCCTCCGGCTACGAACCCGTCAGCGAGACCCTCTACATCATCGGCGACGCCGCCCCCAACGGCTGGAGCGCCGACAACGCCACAGAAATGGCACGCACCGACAACGGCGTGTTCTCCTGGACCGGCAACCTCAATGCCGGAGAGCTGAAATTCATCACCACCGCCGGCGAATTCCTCCCCTCCTACAACAACGACGGCCACGGCGCCCTCACGCTCCGCACCTCCGACGACCAGCCCGACCTTAAGTTCGACATCACTGAGCCCCACTGCTATAAAGTCGATGTCAACCTCCTCGACCTCTCCGTGAGCTTCACGCCGACCGAAGGCGTCACTCCGCAGTTCGACCGCATATTCTTCGTGGGCAACGAGACCGACTGGACATTCCGTCCCATGACACAGGATCCGCTCGACCCGTTTCTCTTCCGCATCGGCGTGTTTTTCACCAAAGGGGGTGAGTTCAAGTTCGGCACGGCCGACGGATCATGGGAGAACATGTACAAGGCCACAACCGGAAACGCCCCCTACACCGACAGCTCCGTAGAGTTCGTGAAGGGTTACGACCCGGACAACAAATGGTTTCTCACCGACTCCGAGACCGGCCTCGCCTATAAGATATGCCTCGACATCCGCACCGGCGCCGAACGCATGATGATGCAGCTCTTCAACCCCTATGAGGAGGTCTACCTCGTGGGTGACGCCACCCCCAACGGCTGGGACCTCGGCAACGCCACTCCCATGACGCGCGACGCGGCCGACCCCAATGTATTCACATGGAGCGGCCACCTCAATACCGGCGAGCTCAAGATTTCGGCCGACAAGCAGGATGACTGGAACGGCGCATGGTTCATGGCCACATCCGAAAACGAGGCTCCGACGGGCGCTCCCCAGAAGGTGCTCTTCATCGACAAGAGCTCGGCCGGATGCCAGGCCCAGTACCCCGACATCTCCACCGGCGGAGTCGACCTGAAATGGCGCATCACCGAGGCCGGAGACTATTCCATCACGTTCAACCAGCTTCTTGAAGAGATAACATTCAGCAGACAATGAGACACTACATCAAAAAGGCCGCCCTCGTGTCAGGAATGCTCATGACCCTGACATCGGCATGCAGCTCAGCCAAGGAGCAGGCGGCTCCGGCCGACCCCACCACCCCTTCGGGAGCCACACAGGTCACCGACGTGGTGGCCGTAGGCTCCGACCTCCGCATCGGCCTCTCGACCGACAAGTCCGTCTACTCTCCCGGCATGACGGTGGCATTCACCGCCTCCGAGGCCGCGCCCGGCGCCATGGTGCGCTACCGCAAGGGCGCCACCGTGGTGAAGGAGGAACCGATGACCTCGGCCACATGGACATGGACCCCTCCCGCCGATGATTTCCAGGGCTATCTCATCGACATCTACCGTGCGGACGCCGAAGGGAAGTCGGAGACGGTGTTCGGCACAATCGCCGTCGATGTCTCCAGCGACTGGACCCGCTTCCCGCGCTATGGATTCGTGGCCGACTTCGACTCCGGCAAGCTCGCCGACGGAGTCATCGAGGCCGAGATGGATTTCCTGAAGCGCTGCCACATCAACGGCGTGCAGTTCCAGGACTGGCATTACAAGCACCACTGGCCCATGCCCGGCACCCGGGGCGAAGTGCTCGAATCATACACCGACATAGCCAACCGCACCCTCTCGGCCGAAGCCGTGCGCAGATACATCGGCGTGCAGCACTCGATGGGGATGAAGTCGATATTCTACAACCTGTGCTTCGGCGCGCTCGACGACGCCGGTGCCGACGGCGTGAAGCAGGAATGGTATGCCTTCCACAACCGTCAGCGCTCCGACCGCGACCGCCATTCACTCCCCTCTTCATGGAAGAGCGACATCTTCGTGCTCGACCCGGGCAATCCCGAATGGCAGGCATATCTGGCGGAACGCAACGACGAGGTGTACGCCGCCTTTGATTTCGACGGCTACCAGATCGACCAGCTCGGCAACCGTGGCGACCTCTATGACTGGGACGGCAACGCCATCAACCTTCCCAAAGGATACGCCTCATTCATCGACGCCATGAAGAAGGCGCACCCTGACAGACGCCTCGTGATGAACGCCGTCTCAAGCTATGGCGCCTCCATGATAGCCGGCTCGGGAAAAGTGGATTTCTGCTACAACGAACTCTGGGGCGACGAGGCCGATTTCTCCCACCTCCACTCAGTAATCAAGGCCAATGACACCTACAGCGACCACGGGCTGAAGACAGTCTTCGCCGCCTACATGAACTATGACAAGGCCGGCCGCGAGACAGGCTTCATGAATACGCCCGGCGTAATCATGACCGACGCCGTGATGATGGCCCTCGGAGGCTCCCACCTCGAGCTGGGCGACCACATGCTCAGCCGCGAATACTTCCCCGCCGCTCCGCTGGACATGACCGATGAGCTCCACACGGCCATGATACGCTACTACGACTTCATGACCGCCTATCAGAACCTGCTGCGCGGCACCACCACCCGCGATGAGTACGAGTCAGACATAGCCTGCGCCGACGCCTCGAAGAAACTCAGCTTCAACGCCTGGCCTCCGCAGAAGGGGGGCATCACCTCCTACGCCCGGCGCGACGGCGCACGCAGGGTGGTGCATCTGCTCAACTTCCGCAATATCGACAATCTCAGCTGGCGCGACCTCGACGGCACCCGCTCCGCTCCTCGCCTCACCCGCGACACTCCGCTGACGATGACCGTCGACGGCAAGGTGAGCCGCATCTGGACCGCGTCGCCCGACCGCAACGGAGGCGCCCCCGAGGAACTGGCCTTCTCGCAGGAGGGAGACAGGATATCCTTCACCCTCCCCTCGCTGCTCTACTGGAGCATGATCGTGGTGGAATGACCCTCAGGCCCCGAAAGGCCCCGGAACGACTCATGCGGAGGCCTTCCGCATGAGTCTTCATTTTAAATGACACAGCCGAACAATGTTTTCATTATTTTTGTCGTATATTTGTACGACGTTACCCTATTACGAGCCCCATATCCGATGACACACTACCGATTCTACCCGCTCCGCAGCCTCGCCGCCGGAGCAGCCATCCTTTCCGCCGGACACATGATGGCCCTCGACCCGGTGCCCGACCCCGACGCGGTGGTTGTGGCCGGTAACGCCCGGTTCACCGTACTGACCCCCGAGATGATACGCATCGAGTACAGCGACAAGGGTGAGTTTGAGGATCGAGCCACATTCGTCGTGCAGAACCGCCGGATGCCCGTCATCCCGAAATTCACGTCGGCCGACGACGGCGACTGGCTCACCATCTCCACCGACCGCCTCGACCTCCGCTACCGCAAGGGCACCGACCCGCGCGCAGGCGAAGAGAGCCTCACCATCACCATGCGCCCCGACTCCACGGGCCTGACAGCCGTGTGGTATCCAGGCAAACCCGACCCCCTCAACCTCAAGGGCACCACACGCACCCTCGACAGCAGCAACGCCGACAACAAGCGCGCCGAAATGGAGGACGGACTTATCTCCCGCTCCGGCTGGGCCGTGATCGACGACTCCTGGAGCGCCACCCGCCCCGACGGAAGCCGGTCGTTCGCCCTCGAACCCGACGACACGGTGGGCTACGACTGGTGGGCCGAACGCAAGGACCCCGACGCACTCGACCTTTATTTCCTCGGATACGGCCACGACTACAAACGGGCCCTCGGCGACTTCACCGGAATCGCCGGCAAGATACCGCTCCCGCCCGACTACGTGTTCGGCTACTGGTACAGCCGCTACGCCTCGTATTCGGCCGACGACTACCGCCGCATCATGGACGAACTCGCCGAGAACGATATCCCCACCGACGTCATGATCCTCGACATGGACTGGCACTGGAACGGCGACAAGGCAAGCATGTCGGAAGACCGCGGCGGATGGACCGGATGGAGTTTCAACACCAACCTCATCCCCGACCCCGAGGGACTCCTCCGGGAAATACATGACCGCGACTACCACCTGGCGCTCAACCTCCACCCCGCCGACGGCGTCAACGCCGTGGAATCACCCGGATTCTTCGCCGCCATGGAGCATGACCTCAACGGGAAGTACACCTCAGGCGACACCATCAAGTGGAGCCTCGACTATCCCGACTTCACCAAATCCCTCTTCGACAATGTGATCCATCCCCACGAGCGCACGGGAGTCGACTTCTGGTGGCTCGACTGGCAGCAGTATCTCACCTCTCCCTCGACTCCCGGACTCGGCGAGACATTCTGGTGCAACCATGTATTCTTCAACGACATGGCCCGCAACCGCAAGGACCGCCGCCCGGTGATATTCCACCGCTGGGGAGGGCTCGGAAGCCATCGCTATCAGATCGGTTTCTCGGGCGACGCCTTCATCAATTTCCCCACAATGGCCTTCCAGCCCTACTTCACGGCCACCTCGTCGAACGTGGGCTACACCTACTGGGGCCACGACCTCGGCGGCCACATGATAAGCGATGAGGAGAGCGTCAACGACCCCGAGATGATGGCCCGCTGGATGCAGTTCGGGGTGTTCACTCCGATTTTCCGCAGCCACGCCACCAAGGACGGCCGCATCGAGCGCCGCATCTGGAAGCTCCCCAACCTGCCGCAGCTCCGCGACGCCGTACACCTGCGCTACCGCCTCTTCCCCTACATCTACACCATGGCGCGCAAGACCTACGACACCGGCGTGGGGATATGCCGCCCTCTTTATTACGAATATCCCGAGGCCGAGGAAGCCTACACCCACGAGGGTGAGTATTTCTTCGGCGACGACATTCTCGTGGCTCCCGTCACGGAGGCGGCCGGCCCCGACGGAGTGTCCGAGGTGACAGTATGGCTCCCCGAAGGGAACTGGTGGAGTGTCTCGACCGATACACTCCTGTCCGGTCCCGGCGAGCGCACACTCTCCTTCACCCTCGACCAGATTCCCTATTTTTACCGTCAGGGCGCCGTGGTGCCCCTCAACCTCCCCGAAGTAAGGAATGTCACGGCCCGTCCGTCGGCCTACATACTTGACGTGGTGTCGGGCGCCGACGGCACCGCCTCCCTCTATGAGGACGGCGGCGACAATCCCGACTATGCCGAGAATTTCGCCGTCACCCCTTTCCGCCACACCTTCTCTCCGCTCAGGGAGACACTTGAGATAGGGCCCCGCGAGGGGACACAGGCCGGACTCCCCGCCGAACGCGGCTGGCAGGTGCGCCTGCTCGACGCTCCGGCGCCTGACCGGCTGACGCTCGACGGCCGCCTACTCTCCGACTCCGCCTGGAGCTACGATGCCTCCCGGCACCTGCTGAGCGTGAGCCTACCCGAGGCTCCGGCCACCGAATCACGGCGCCTCGACATCGAGTACAGGCAATGAGTGTGCGCCGGAGGAAATACGGTACAGGCAATGACCATGCCTGCCGGAAAAACCTACGACTATACTTTCAGATAGAATATTTACCCGAAAAAACTCAGTTACATGCGACTCAATTCAGTTATCATAGGTCTTTGCGCCGCTGCGGCCGCTTCCGCTTCGGCTTCGGCGCAGACCTTCGTGCAGAACCGGGAGTACACATGGCAGGGCGACTCCATCCTGCAGGGGCCCTATACGGCCAAGGCCCTCGGTCCGGACCACATCGTGTCCACCTACTCCGCCCGCCCCGGGTATTTCATGCCCATCGACAAGGAATGGAAGCTCAAGAACGACATCTCGTCCTATCCCTCCCTGAAGACCCCCAACCTGCTCCACGAGGCCATCTACAACATGGGGCTCGACGAGATGGTCAACGCCGTGGAGCCCGACACCACCCTGCGCACAGGCAAGGAGTGGGCCGGCGTATGGACACGCGACGTGTCGTACTCCATACTGCTCTCAATGGCCTACATGCAGCCCGAAGCGGCCCGCATATCGCTCATGAAGAAAGTGGACCCGCTGGGGCGTGTGATCCAGGACACCGGCTCGGGTGGCGCCTGGCCCGTATCGACCGACCGCGAGATATGGTGCGTGGCCGCATGGGAAGTCTATAAGGTGACCGGCGACCGCAAATGGCTCGAATTCATCTATCCGGTGATGAAGCGCTCACTGGAGACGGACCGCGCCGCATTCTACGAGCCCGGCGGCGGACTCGTGAAGGGTGAGACCTCCTTCATCGACTGGCGCGAGCAGAGCCATCCGCGATGGATGCAGACTGCCGACATCTACGCCACGGAGACACTCTCCACCTCCGTAGTACACGCCGAGGCATGGAAGGCCCTCGCCGAGGCCGCCCGCCTCATGGGCAAGAAGGATGTGGCCGAGGATGCCATGCGCGAGAGCGACATGATAAAGAAAGCCATCAACGACAAGCTCTGGATGGCCGACAAGGGATACTACGCCATGTACCTCTACGGACGCGACAACCTCATCCTCAACCCCCGCGCCGAGACTCTCGGAGAGTCGCTCGCGATCATATGGGACATCGCCTCGCCCGAACGCGCCGTGAGCATCACGGAGAACAATCCGACCACTCCCTTCGGCCCCGGAGTGTTCTATCCGCAGATTCCCGACATACCCTCCTACCACAACAACTCGCTCTGGCCCTGGGTGGGCGCATGGTGGACCATCGCCAACGCCAAGGCCCGCAACGCGCAGGGCGTGGTGGAAGGCTTCGGTGCGCTATTCCGCCCCGCCGCCCTTTTCTGCACCAATAAGGAGAACTACCGCCTCGACAACGGCGACATCGCCACGGAGCTCAATTCCTCCAATATGCTCTGGTGCCTCAGCGGCAACATCGCCCTGACCCATAAGGTGCTCTTCGGCATCGACTATCAGGCCGATGGCCTGGCGTTCCGTCCGTTCGTGCCCGAGGTGCTGGCCGCCGAGCGCACGCTTGAGAACTTTCCCTACCGCGGAGCCACGCTCAACATCACCGTCAAGGGTTCGGGCGACAAGATCAAATCCTTCCGCGTCAACGGCAAGGAGCAGGCCCCTTTCATCGAGGCAAAGAAAGCCAAGGGTGTGCTGAATGTGGAGATCGAGATGGCCGACAACCGCCTCCCCGACTACCGCGTGAACCATCAGGACAACCTGATGACTCCGCTCACCCCTATCACATGGCTTGAAGGGAAGGTGCTCGCATGGAATCCCATCGAGTACATCGACCACTATGTTGTGGTACGCGACGGCGAGCGCATCGCCGAGGTCACGACCACAACGTTCGACACTCCCGCGCCGGGCGAGTACCAGGTGATCGGAGTGGCATCCGACGGCACCGAGAGCTTCGCTTCCGAACCCCGCTCCACCCGCATGGAGGTATGGGCCGAGATGCCTGGCGAATCCACAGCCGTAGTGTCAAAGGAGGTGAGCTATTCCGTACAGGGCTCCGTGAAGGGATTCCGTGGAAACGGCTTCGTGGAGACCGACCACACTACGGGCACGATCACCGTACCCGTCGATGTGAAGCACGCCGGCGACTATTTCCTGACGCTCCGCTACGCCAACGGCAACGGTCCGGTCAATACCGAGTCGAAGTGCGCCATCCGCACCGTCAGCATCGACGGCAAGCGCCTGGGCATAGCGGTGATGCCTCACCGCGGACGCGGCAACTGGAGCGACTGGGGCATGACAAACTCCCTCCCCGTAAACCTCAGCGAAGGAGTGCATGAGGTGGCCATCAGCTTCGAGGCCACCGACGAGAATATGGACATGAAGACCAACCACGCCCTTATCGACGCCGTGAAGCTGGTGAAGGCCGAGAAGTAAGCCTACCGCCGCACCCGGCCATCCGGAATCCCGGACATCTCCGGGATCCCGGATATCGGGGATTCCGGCCATACGAGCCCGGTACATATAAAAATAAAGAATCCCGATGCGCGCGCATCGGGATTCTTTATATTGTCGGGAGCCGCAATATCACTTGCCGGCGATAGAGTCTGATACTGTCAGGGAAGCGCGGCCTTTGGCACGACGGCGTGAAAGGACCTTACGGCCGTCCTTGGTAGCCATTCTTTCGCGGAAGCCATGCTTGTTGACTCTGCGGCGGTTGGAGGGTTGAAAAGTTCTTTTCATTTCGTATAAAGCTTTATTGATTTTTTGCGTTCGGAGTGCAAAATTACAAAATCCCTAAGACTTAGGCAAATTTTGGAGGCTCCTATTTCCCAAATTCCGAGTTATTTATTAATTTTGCACCGGAAACGGAGGGTCGCCTCCTTTCTTAACCTATGCCAACCATTCAAAGTACATATAAGATATGATGAACGCCCAAGACATCAAGAACGGCACATGCATCCGTCTTGACAACCGTCTTTATTTCTGCATCGAATTCCTCCACGTAAAGCCCGGCAAGGGCAACACCTTCATGCGCACGAAGCTTAAGGATGTAGTCGACGGCCGCGTGATCGAGCGCCGCTTCAACATCGGCGAGAAGCTTGAGGACGTACGCGTGGAGCGCCGCCCCTATCAGTACCTCTATGCCGACGGCGGCGACGACATCTTCATGAATCAGGAGACTTTCGACCAGGTGCCCATTTCCAAGGACCTCGTGACAGGCGCCGCATTCATGAAGGAAGGCGACGTTGTGGAAGTGGTCAGCGACTCCAGCACCAATACAGTGCTCTACGCCGAAATGCCCACCAAGACTGTCCTCAAGGTGACCTACACCGAGCCCGGACTCAAGGGCGACACAGCCACCAACACCCTCAAGCCCGCCACCGTCGAGACAGGCGCCACTGTACGTGTGCCCCTCTTCATCAATGAAGGCGAGCTCATCGAAGTCGACACCCGCGACGGTTCCTACGTTTCCCGCGTAAAGGCATAAGATGCTTTTCTCCCTCATAGTACCGGTCTACAACCGGCCGGATGAAATAGCAGACCTCGTTCAAAGCCTGAATCACCAGTCTGATTCAGGCTTTGAACTCATATTGGTGGAGGACGGAAGCACCGTGCCCTGCCGAGCCCAGGCCGACACCGCCTCCGGCGCCTACGGGGTGAAATATTTCCATAAGGACAACGAAGGGCGCTCCATCGCCCGCAATTACGGCATCGAACGCGCCTCGGGAGATTACTTCGTCTTCGTCGACTCCGACTGCATCCTCCCCCCCGATTATTTCGCCGCCCTCCGCCGGCGCCTCGAAGAGACCGGCGCCGACTGCTTCGGAGGCCCCGACGCGGCCCATGAATCGTTCACTCCCACACAGAAGGCCATCAACTTCGCCATGACCTCGTTCCTCACCACCGGCGGCATCCGCGGCGGGAAGGTGCAGATGGAGAAGTTCGTGCCCCGTACATTCAATATGGGCTACAGCCGCGAGGTATGGGAGAAGGTCGGAGGATTCCGCGAGATGTTCAGCGAGGACATCGACATGAGCACGCGCATCCGCCAGGCCGGCTACGCGCCGCAGCTATTCCGCGACGTCTACGTCTATCACAAGCGGCGCGGCGACCTCCGGAAGTTCTGGCGCCAGGTGCATGTCTTCGGCATGTCGCGCATCACGCTCAAGCTGCTATATCCAGGCTCGATGAAGCTCGTACACTGGATGCCGGCCCTGTTCACGCTCGGCTCCGCCGCGCTCCTGCTGCTCGGCATATTCGTATCCCCCTGGTGGCTCCTGCCACTCGGCCTGTACATCCTCGCCCTCTGGATCAGCGCCATGGCGTCGACACGCAGCATCGGCATAGGCACCCGAGCCGTGGCCGCCTCGATGGTGCAGCTCTACGGCTACGGCACCGGATTCCTACGGGCCTACATCTGGAAGATACTGCTCGGCCACGGCCGCGACGTCGACCAGGAAATCCGCATGAGAAAAGGAAAATAACACCCCGCCTGCCTGACCTTGACTATGCCCGACACTCCACGCACACTTCAGCACTACGCACCCGAAGAGCTGCCCCGCGAAAAAGCGGTGCGCCACGGCTGCCGCGTGCTCACCTCCGCCGAACTCCTGGCGCTCATACTCCGCGTGGGCACGCAGGGGCACTCCATCATGGACCTCACACGCGACCTGATGGCCGCCAACAACAACTCGCTCCATCAGCTGATGCGGCGCACCCGTGAGGAAATCCTCACCGTGCCGGGCATCGGCATGACAAAGGCCATTCAGATCGAGGCCGTCATGGCGCTCGTGGGCAGATATATGGAAGAAGAGAAGTCGGAGACGCGTCCGAGGGCCATAAGGCAAAGCTCCGACATATTCGAGGAGATGCGTTTCCTCAACGCCAACTCCCCGCAGGAACAGATCTGGCTGCTGACGCTCAACCGCGCCAACCGCATCATAGCCCGCCATCACCTCACCACGGGGTCGGCCGTGGCATCGGTGTTCGACCTCAAGCGCGCACTGAAGATGGCGCTGCTCGACGAAGCCAGTTCCGTGATACTCTGCCACAACCATCCCTCGGGCAATCTCCGCCCCTCCCCGCAGGACGACCAGATAACACGCGCCCTCGCACAGGCATGCTCCACGATGGAGCTCCGAGTGCTCGACCACATCATCGTGACGGCTGACGGATACTATTCCTATGCCGACCAAGGGCGCTTATGATAGAGTCGCGCATCAATGCGGCCTGAGAGCTCCCCACCTCCTCCACTACATTGCCGGGGGCCGCTCCGGGGCGTCCCCCGTAGTTGAGCAGGAACTTATAGAAGAGCTGACGGCGGCAGCGGTCGTCGAGAACATCCACCGACAGCCGCCCGTCATCCAGCGCGCGGAGCATCGCCTCTATCTCACCACGTGTGTCGGTAGGGGCGATCACCATATCTGCCCCGGCGGCCACAGCCTCCCACCCCTTCACACCCAGCGCCCCCTCCATGTTGAGCGCGTCGGTGATGATGAGACCCTGGAATCCGAGCTCCCCTCTCAGCACATCCCCCATCACACGCGGCGACACCACGGCCGGACGCCGCAGCGAATCGAGCGCTATTACGGAAAGATGCCCCACCATGACTCCCGTCAGTCCCTCCTCGGCATAGCGGCGGAAGGGATAGAGGTCGACACTGTCGATGTATTCGCGTGAGGAGCGTATCTCGCCGAGTGCCTTGTGGCTGTCGGCGTTGGCCGAGCCGTGGCCCGGAAAATGCTTGGCCACACTGATGACGCTGCCGTCCTCAAGGCCGCGTGCGTAGGCCATGGCCAGTTCGGCCACCCTGGCCGGATCCCCCCCGAGCGAGCGCCGGCGCATGAGGCCGTGCTCCGCATCGCCGGGCACCACGTCCATCACCGGCCCCAGCACCATGTCGATCCCCACCACGCGGCACTCCCTGGCTATCTCGACACCGAATTCATACAGCAGTCGACCGTCGTTGATGCGTCCCAGCTCACGCGACCACGGGAACTCCGGCGCGTCGGGGAAGCGCATGCGCAGGCCGTTCTCGGCATCCACGGCCAGAAACGGGCGCACCCTCCCCTGCGCCTCGCATTCGCGGAGGCGCTCCGAAATCTCCGCCACGGCCGGCAGTGTGCCCTTGAGCAGGACTATGCCGCCGACGTGGAGGGAGTCGGTATAGTGTTGTATCAGGCGTAGGTTGTCGGCGTCGTCGCGCGCGAATACGGCCGGCATGAATATCATGCCCGCACGCTCGCGCAGCGAGAGCGTGCGCACGACCGAGTCAGCGTATGCCTCGGCCTCATGCGTAAGGTCGGCCACGGGTCCGGGTGCGTCGGCTGCCTCACCCCGCAGAAGCGCGGGATTCCCTTTAGTGCGCAGCTCGCCGCACCCGGCCAAGGCCACCGCGGCGCCAAGCAGCCCCGCATGTATCCATCCTTTTCCCCGGAGCCTCATGGAATCACCACCTCCTTCACGAAACGCGGACGCGGATCGCCGTCGAGCGGGAGTCCGCGGCGCGTCAGTCCGTTGATATAGCGCATCATGGGGGCCGACATTTCCGGCTCGTCACGCCATATGACCTCGCCGTCGGCAAGGCTGACGAAGTCGTCGTTGCCCCAGGCGAGATAGTCGATGGTCGACATCACGTAGTATTTCTCCGGATCCATTTCCTCACCGTTGAGGAGCACGCGCACGAGATGCCCCTCGCCGTCGGTGAGCACACGCAGTTCGTCGCTTATAGCCTCTCCCCCCTTGGAGGCCGCCACACGCATGGCCTCGATGAAGTCGGAGCCTTTGATGCGAGAGAGCACCATATGGTTGGAGAACGGGAATGTGGCCAGTATGAGTCCTTCTGTCACGTCGCCGGCCGGCATGTCATGGCGTATGCCCCCCACATTCATCATGCCGAAGTCCACCGGGGAGATATCCATCCCGGCGGCGCGCAGGCTGTCGGCCTTCATGGCCCCGTACTGCGAAGCGAAGTCGGCCGCCCAGTTCACGTAGGCACCGGCGCGGTCGTGGGCCGTCATGCCCCGGTCGGAGCGGCCGATTACGTGGTGGTCCACAGCCGTGAGGCGTTCCCTGTAGGGGGCGATGAACCCTGCCATGCGGCTGTCGAGGCTTTCCTGCGGAAAGCGGTCGGTGACGGGTATGAGCCGGTAGACGAAGTCGGCCGGCGTCTGCCGGTCGAGCGCGTCAAGGTCGATGTCGATGTATCCGAGATATTTACCGTAGCGCCCGGTCTGGGTCACGAGCACGGGGCGTCCGTCGGCGTTCATCACCAGGTCCGGAGTGTCCGGGGTACCCCCCCCGGGGAGTATCAGCGTATGGGAGTGGCCGCCGATGATGACGTCGATGTCGCTGGAGGCGGCCGCGAGTTCGTAATCGATGGTCTTGTCATTCTCCTTCACGGCGCCGATATGGCTTACCGCCACCACCAGGTCGCACCCGTGGTTGCGCTTCAGGTCGGCGGCCAGGGCGTTGGCCGTGGGTATCACATCCTTAAACCCCATCCCCTCGTAGTTGGCCGAGGCGATGATGCTCGACGGGTCGATGTTGATGCCGATGAATCCCACCCTCCGGCCGTCGAATTCGCGGATGGCGTATGGCTTGTAAAGCCCTTCGAGAGGGGTGCCGGTCATGTCGTAGTTGGCCGAGAGGAGTTCGGCGTCGAGCGTGCGGGCATGGGCGGCGAGGTCGGCCATGCCGTTGTCAAACTCATGGTTGCCGAGGATCTGGATGTCGTAGCCCATCATGTTCATCAGCGGGTACTCCACGTCACCCTTGAAGAACTTGAAGAACAGCGTGCCCTGCACCACATCGCCGGCATCGACGAGCACTACGTTCTTCTCGGCGGCGCGCACGGAGTCGATCACGGCCTTGCGCTGCAGCACGCCCCCGGCTCCCGAGGCGTCGGGGTCGATGGCGGAGTGGGTGTCGTTGGTGTGGAGTATTACGAGATTGCCCCCGCAGGCGCCTATCACGCCTGCGAGGACACAAATAAGGGATATTGCCGTACGTATCATTTCTGCCGCAGGCCTTACTTTTCGATGAGGACTTCTCCGTCCATCTCGGCGGGACGTTCGAGGCCCATGAGGTAGAGGAGGCTGGGAGCCACGTCGGCCAGGCGGCCGTCCTTGAGCTTGGCGTCCTTGTCGGAGCCCACGTAGATGAAGGGCACGGGATTGAGCGAATGGGCGGTGTTGGGAGTGCCGTCCTCGTTGATGGCGTGGTCGGCGTTGCCGTGGTCGGCGATGATGATGCTTTCATAGCCGTGGGCCAGGGCGGCGGTGATCACCTTCTCCACACACTTGTCGAGTGTCTCCACGGCCTTCTGGATGGCCGGATAGACGCCGGTGTGCCCCACCATGTCGCCGTTGGCGAAATTGACCACGATGAAGTCGTACTTCTCGGTGTCGATGGCAGCCACGAGCTTCTCTGTCACTTCCGGAGCCGACATCTCGGGCTGGAGGTCGTAGGTGGCCACCTTGGGGGATGCCACGAGCACACGGTCCTCACCCTCGAACGGAGCCTCTCGGCCGCCGTTGAAGAAGAAGGTCACATGGGCGTACTTCTCAGTCTCGGCGATGTGGAGCTGCTTCTTACCCTTGTCGGAAAGGTACTCGGCGAGGGTCATCTGCACGTCGGCCTTGGGGAAGATGACGTGTACTCCCTTGAACGAATCGTCGTAGGGGGTCATGCAGTAGAACTGCAGGCCCGGGATGGGCTTCATGCCGTCCTCCTCGTGCTGGGTGAGCACTGTGGTGAGCTCTTTGGCGCGGTCGTTGCGGTAGTTGAAGAAAATCACCACGTGTCCCTCGCCGATGCGGCCGTCGACGGTTTCGTTGACGATGGGCTTGAGGAATTCGTCGGTCACGCCCTCGGCGTAGCTTTCCTCAACGGCTGCCACGACGTCGGACGTCTTCTTTCCCTGGCCGTCGACGAGGAGGTCGTAGGCCTCTTTGAGGCGCTCCCAGCGGTGGTCGCGGTCCATGGCGTAGTAGCGGCCGATGACGGTGGCTATCGTGCCGGCCGACTTCCCGCAGTGGTCACGGACGTCGGTCAGGAATCCGGCTCCCGACTTCGGGTCGGTGTCGCGGCCGTCCATGAAGCAGTGTATATAGGTGCGGTCGAGGCCGTAGGCCTTGGCGGTGTCGCAGAGGGCATAGAGATGGTCGAGCGAGGAGTGTACGCCCCCCGTGGAGCAGAGGCCCATGAAGTGGATGGGCACGTCGTGCTCCTTGGCGTAGGAGAACGCGCTCTTGATTTCGGGGTTCTCGGCGAAGGAGCCGTCGGCGATCGCGCGGTTAATCTTCACAAGATCCTGATACACCACGCGGCCTGCGCCGATGTTGAGGTGGCCCACCTCGGAGTTGCCCATCTGCCCGTCGGGGAGACCGACGTTCTCGCCGCTGGCCTGGAGCTTGGAATGTGGATAACCGGCTACGAGCGAGTCCATGAAGGGGGTGGGAGTGTTGAAGATGGCGTCGTCCTTGCCGTGGTCGCCGATGCCATATCCGTCGAGGATGATGAGAAGTGCTTTGTTCGACATAATATCTTATTGGAGTTACTGGAATTATCAGGGTGCCGGAGGCGGGACCACGCAGGGCGCGGAAGCCCCCGCAGTCCGACTCATTAGAGTATAACGATCAAGGCGCCCATTTGGTTTGACGCCGGATGCGGATAATCGCCCCCGAGGGGCAAAAAAGGTAAAAAAAACGGGGACTCACTGGAATCCGGGAAAAGATACGGTACGAATGCGCAATAGGGAAACCGTCCGAAGCCGTGAGGGGGAATCACGGCGGCGAGGCGGAATTAATTTTTACATTTTTTGATTGT
The DNA here is from genome assembly GCA_014802425.1 of Bacteroides sp. Lineage (GTDB taxonomy): Bacteria > Bacteroidota > Bacteroidia > Bacteroidales > Muribaculaceae > Lepagella. The sequence goes on along the minus strand of JAAVCH010000023.1, from coordinate 169,545 downwards.
TTCTTAAAAATTTTATTGTACCTTTGCAATAGAATCATTCCGTACCAGCGAATACACAACCTAACCGAACAACCACAACTTAAGCTTCGACAATAACGCAGAATGATCTCTACAGCGTCGCCTTACCCTCGTCAATGAGGATAAGGGGATTGACCGAATCAAACCTACATTTCTACAAAACCTGCGTATGAAACCGTTCAGATTTTGCCTAACCATATTGTCTGCGCTCATGGCCTACGGAAACGCCTGCGCACAGAAAGCCGCCCTCAAGACCAATCTTGTAAGCGACGCCCTGCTGAGTCCTAACCTCGGGATTGAGGTGGGGCTTGCCCCGAAATGGACACTTAACGTGGCCGGCCAGCTCAACCTCTGGAGCGTCGACGGCCACAAGTGGCGCCACTGGCTCGTACAGCCTGAGGGGCGCTACTGGTTCTGCCGCCGATTCCAGGGCCATTTCCTCGGTCTGCACGCCATCGGAGGGGAATACAACTTCGGCAACATCCCCGGGGGCTTCAACTTCCTCGGCTCCGATTTCTCGCGCCTAAAGGACCGGCGCTACCAGGGATGGGGAGCCGGCGCGGGCATAGGGTACGGCTACGACTGGGCCGTGGGACGCCACTGGAACATCGAGGCGGAAATCGGCGTGGGGTGGATCCACACGGTGTTCGACGAATATCCCTGCGCACGGTGCGGCACAAAAATCGCCTCAGGAAAGCATCATGAGTACATCGGGCCCACGAAGGCCGCGCTCAACATCGTCTATCTCTTCTGAAAAAAATCCTTACGACCGATATGAAAAAGACTTTCATGGCATCGGCAGCCCTCCTGCTGTCGGTTATGGCCCCGGCACAGACCAATACCTCGCGGCTCCACATATCCGGAATGAGCGTCAACAGGGGGAACGAGATGATCACCCTCAACATGACCGTCGATCCCGCGGGATTCCGCCTCAAGGGCAACGACATCGTCACGCTCACCCCGATGCTCGTGTCGGCCTCCGACTCCGTGGAGATGCCTCCCGTGCGCATCGCGGGCAAACAGGCATGGTACGCACAGGTGCGCGACGGGCTGGACTCCCCCCTTACGCTCTCGAGAGCCGGTAAGGGCGCGCCGGTCGAGTATTCCTGCACCGTGGAGTGCGGAGCCGGGTTTGACGAGTCGCAGATCATCATCCGCTCCGACACGACGGCCATCTGCAACTGCAAGGCCCCGCTGACCGGCCTGACACCGGTGGCCGACCTCGACTTCCGTCCCGTCAAGGCCCGTCCGGCCTACCGGTACGTGGCCCCGAAGGATTCGGCCGAAAAGATATTCAACCTGAGCGGAAAGGCCAACATCATCTTCAAGGTCAACCGCACCGAAATCGACTGGAGCTACGCCGGCAACCACGCCGAACTCGACACGATACTGCGCACCATCAACGCCGTGCGCGACAACAGCGACGCCACCGTGGAGGCCATATGGCTCACGGGCTACGCATCGCCGGAGGGCAGCTACGCCAACAACGTGCGCCTGGCCAAGGGGCGTACGGAGGCGGTGAAGGAGTATGTGGCGGCCAATTCCACTTTCCCGGCCTCGATCTACCACACTTCGTCGGTGCCCGAAGACTGGGCCGGACTGCGCGAATGGCTCGTGGAGCACCCGGCCCCGGGGCGCGAGCGGATGGTGGAGTTCATCGACGACAGGAGCATCCCGGCCGAAACGCGCAACGACGTGTTCCGCGCCCGCTTTCCCGAAGAGTACCCCTTCCTGCTGGCAAACGTATATCCCTCCCTCCGCCATACCGACTACCGCATCCGCTACCGTGTGCGCCGCTACTACGACGTGGAGGAGATACGCCGCGTGATGCGCACCAACCCGCGCAACCTCAGCCTCAACGAGCTTTTCCTGCTTGCCAACAGCTGCGAGCCGGGCAGCGCCGAGTATGACGAGGCATTCCAGATGGCGGCCCGCCTTTACCCCGACAACCTCACGGCCAACCTCAACGCCGCCAACTCGGCCATGAACCAGGGACGCTACGCCGAGGCGGAAAGGCTGCTCGACCGCGCCGGCGACGACCCCGAGGCCATCTACGCCCGCGGAGTGCTGGCCATCATGACCGACGACCTCGACAAGGCCGAGGAGCTGCTGCTCCGCGCCCGAAGGGACGGAGTGCCCGAAGCGCAGGGCGCACTCGACGAGATAGCCCGCGTCCGCGAGTCCGCCACACGGGGGAGCGTAAGGATCCTGTGAGCGGGAGCCGCATCTTCAGAAAAAGAAAAAATCATATAATCCAACAACTCAATCTATGTCAAACAAGAAACACTTTCTCTGGATGCTGGCGGCGCTCCCGCTGCTGACTGCCTGCTCCCACGACGACTTCCCCCAGACGGGCGAAGAAGAAGCCGGCACGGCCGGCCGCGACGGTGTCTACATGACCGTCACCCTCAACCCCCAGGGCCGTGGCGCCACACGCTCCGAGACCATAGGGCCCGACACCAGCAGCGGCGGCGTGGAGGTGGGCTCCGACGTGGAGAACGCAGTCAACGAGGTGCTTATCGTCATAACCGACAATAAGAACAACTACATCGCCTCCTCCCGAGTGCCCGGCACCGACAACAAGGGCACGATCGAGGCCGTCTCCGTAGCGGGCGCCCCCCTCTACCAGACCACCGCGAAGTTCAACAAGACCGACATCAGCACCTACTATGACGCCAACAAGGGGAATCAGGACGTGAACAAAATCAACGTATTCATCTTCTGCAACCCCACAAGCGACCTCATCAGCCGCATCAACCAGGTGGCCGATGGAAGCGGCGAATACACCGCCTCCAACTGGTATGAAATGGTGTACACCGACAATACGAGCGACGGCATCTGGAACCGCCGCAACAACGGCAGCGAGGGCTTCACGATGTCGAACGTGACGCTCGCCCCGCGCCTGTTTCCGGCCACCATCGACGAATGGAACAAGTACAGCACCGCCACCACTGCCTTCAAGCTCTCCGGCCTCAACCAGCCCGGCACTGAGGAAGCGGTCGACAACCTGACCAACGCCGGCGCCGTCAACGTGCAGCGCATGGCGGCGCGCCTCGACTTCCGTGACGGGTCGCAGATCGAGCACGAAGGCTATAACGGCATCAAGGGGGAACCCTTCACGTATGCCGTGGTCAACAATGCCGACGGCGACAACATCGTGAAGTGTACGCTCTACTCCATGGGCCTCACCAACATGAGCAAGACACAGTACTATCTCGGCCGCGTGTCCGACAATGGCCTGCCCGCCGGCCCCGGCTTCCAGCTCTGCGGCTACGAGATGCCCGACAACTACGTCATATCCACCTACGCCCAGGAAAAGCGCGAGATGATCGACACCGACTTCTCGAAGTATTTCTCCTATCCTTTCTTCACCCCCGAGGGACTCGTGGCCAGCAAGGGTGAAGGCTGGGACTGGATCTACTGCTCGGAAGTAGTGAAGGGAGCGAGCGACAATTACGGCGACAAGTCGTTCCACGTATGGCGCTACGTGATGGAGAACACCATCCCCGGAAGAACCCCGCAGGTCAACTCGCAGTCCACAGGCGTGATCTTCAAGAGCCGCCTGCTCCCGACCGAAGTGCTCAACTCCGCCACGGCCACCAAATGGGAGAAGGAGCTCTACACCGCCCTCAACTATGCGGGCAACGGCAACGGCTCATCCCTCCTCACCCGCAATCCCGACACCGACCCGATCCTCTATTCGCTGGCCGGCAACACCCTTTACGTGACCTGGGAAAACGTGCAGCAGGCCGCCCTCAACGTGGCCGGCTTCAATGAGGAGCTGACCGCGGCCGAACAGGACCTCGACCGCAAGGCGCCCCTGTACATCCTCTGCTTCGGCACAGGCGGCTACGGCACCATCACCATCGACGGCAAGACATTCACCGACGACCTCGCCGAGGACTCCGACTCGGCCAACGCCAAATGGCAGATATGGGAAAACGCACGTCAGGCCGACCCCAACCACACCTCGACCGCCACACAGAACGCCCGCATGGCCTTCAAGCAGAAGGCCACTTCGCTCGGATTCACACTCTACCAGTCGAGCCAGGATTCCGAAACACAGGAATGGGGCTATTACTGCTACTACTATTACTGGAACCGTCATAACGACAACCTCCAGAACGGCGTGATGGGCCCGATGGAATTCGCCGTGGTGCGCAACAACGTCTACAAGCTTACGGTGACCCGCCTCAATACCCTCGGACACCCCCGTATCCCCGAAAACGACCCCAATCCCCCCACTCCCGACACTCCCGACGAGAGCTCGGAAGTCTACATCAGCGTGAGCGTGGATGTAGTGCCCTGGGTCGTACGCATGAACGACATCGCGTTCTGACGCGCCCCCTGAACTGACACCGCCTGCGCGGCGGCACCCCGCGAAAGCGGACATCTCACCCCGACAACCATTCATAAAACCGGGCCGGCGGAGCACACTCCCCCCGTATTCAAGGAGCTGACAGCTCCGCCGGCCATATACTACTACAAAACCTAAACCACACACCGGCAGCATGAGCATACTGAAAAAGACATACACATTCCTCACTGGCATCACGGTCCTGTCTGCGGCAAGCCTTATGTCGTGCGACAGACTGCACGAAGACCTGGATCCCTGTCCGCAGGGAGTAAGGCTGCGCTTTGTGTATGATTACAACATGGAATATGCCAACGCATTCCCCTCGCAGGTCGATTGCCTGACCCTGCTGGTGTACGACCGGGACGGCCACTGGCTCCGCACCGAGACGGCCGGACGTCCCGAGACAGCCGATGAGGAATGGCGCATGACCATCGACCTTCCCGCCGGCGACTACCGCATGCTCGCCTACGGCGGCATGGACTGCTCCGAAGCCTCGTTCCGCTTCGCCACACCTCCTGCGGAAACATCCATGGAGGACCTGCAGGTCTACCTCCCGGACGCCCTCATAACGTCGCCCGAGGGAACCGACCTCCACAACCTTTTCTACGGAGCGCTCGACATCACCGTGCCCGAAGCCGCTCCAGACACCGACTACACCGAAGGACTCGTGAGGATGATGCGGGACACCAACGACATCCTCGTGCTCCTCGCCAACGAAAACGGCGATCCTGTCGACGCCGATGATTTCGTGTTCACCATCACCGACAACAATACGGATTTCAATTATCTGAACGACATAATATCCCACCGCGACGTCACCTACAGCCCCTGGGCCTGCGGCGAGTCGCAGACAGGCCTCGTCAGCGGAGGCACGCCGGCCCTTGTGGGCTGGGCGGAATTCAGCGTGCCGCGCCTCATGGAGCGTTCCGGAGCCACACTGACCGTGACCCGCAGGAGCGACGGCGAACGCACGCTCTCCATCCCGATCGTGGAGATGCTGCTCGCCCTGAAGGGGGAACGCTACCGCAAGATGGCCGACCAGGAATTCCTCGACCGCGAAAACCGCTGGAGGCTGGCCTTCATCCTCAACGAGAACGGCGTCTGGGGAGAGGTGGAAATCATAATCAACGACTGGGTAGTGCGCCTAAACAACGTGACCCAGTGACGGCGCGCACCCACACTTTTTCCCGATAATGAAAAGTCTGATCCACAAAATACTGACTCTGCTCCTGCTCTCCGCGACGCTGCTCGGGGGGGCGGCCTGCTCCACATGCGACGCCGGCGAGCCTGACCCCCGCCCCGAGGAATGGGAGGGGGAACTCAGCCTGCTTCTGCGCGTAGGAGTGCTTGAGTCGGAAAGGGGCGCGGGCGTACGCGCGGCCCGCGACGACAACGACGGCGACGGTGTCTTCGATCCTCCCGTATTCAACACGGAAAAGATGCACACGCTGCGCGTCATCATAGTCAATACACTGACATCCACCGTCGCCCACAACCTCATCAGCCCCTCCGAAGGGGGCGTCACCTCGATGTCGGGCCTGAAGTTCAAGGTCGACTTCTCCACCCCCTACGACATCTACCTCATAGCCAACGAAGCGGGACTCCCGGCCGATACGCGCAATACCCTTTCAAGGACGCTGGCGGCAGGAACCCAATACACCGCCGGGCTTCTCGAAGGGCTCCGCATCAGCGCGGACCAGGCAGGCGCGCCGGTAATCGACAACTTCTCCTCCGACGGCGACACCCCCGTGCCGATGACGGAAAAATACTCCGTCACCACCGTCGACCGTCCGAGCGGCACCCAGCCGGAGCATATAAGCATCACGATGGAGAAGCACTTCTTCATCACCCGCGCCCTATCGAAATTCTCCTTCCATTTCTATAGAAGCGCCGACTATGAGGGCGACAATTCCCTTGAGATAAAGAGAATCCGCGTGACGGGCCTCGGCGATAGGGAATACCTGTTCCCGAGGGAGACGGTCTACAGCCCCGCAAAGGAAGCGGAGTCGACCCATCCGATGGGCGGACGCACGATCACCGACTTCATGCTCCCGGCCGGAGCCACCGTGGGCCCATACACGTTCACCCTCTCCTCCGATCTGCCTGTCTCAGCCGTAGGCGACCTCCCCGTGTGGAATCCCGACGACCGCGAGAAGTACTGGACCAATACCTTCATACCGCAGCTCTACTTCCCGGAGAGCTACGGCAACTCCGCCGACGGCGATTTCCGGTGCTCCATATCATTCGACGGCGAGAGCTACCTTCCTCCCGTCACCCTCCCCAACCTCTCCTCGCTCCCACGCAACACCCATGTCATCGTCAACATCACCGTAGGCAACGGTGGCGCCCTCTTCTTCGACGTAGAGGTGGAGCCGTGGGAGCGGCAGAATCTCGTCGTGGACTTCACCGACAATATCGGCATGACCGACGAAGACGCCCTGACGCTCGTGCCCGGCACATTCGCCAGCCTCGACGCCACGTCGGGCCACGTGGTGCTCAACGACTATCCGCAGGCCGCCTCGGGCTCGTTCCGCATCCCCTCCCCTATCGGAGGACGCTGGGAGGCCTACCTCGTCACACGCACCGGCGAACTCGACGTGATACGGTTCCAGACCACCGACAGCGAGGGAAACCCCGTCACGACCCCCTACCTCACAGGCGTGATCGACGGCAAGAGCCGGATCGACTTCAAGGTAGTGGCCACCCAGAGCGCGGGCGCCACGGCCCGCTCCGCCGCCCTTCAGGTGATGGTGACACTCCCCAGCGGACTCTCCGTGCCGGTCAATGTGCTCAGAAGCACCGAATACGGCAAGGAAGTGGAAAACCTGATATTCATCCAAAACCCACAGTAAGACCGACCGATGGCCAACACACGAAATACGAACGCATTACTCCGGATAATCACCGGACTCATCCTGCTCACCGGAGCCGGAGCGGCCTTCACCGGATGCTCCGACGCCCTTGAGCCTCCGGCGGGCGCCGTCAGCGGTCCGGAAGCGGGCTACATCACCCTCGCACTCAAGAGCGGACTCCACACCACACGCGCCACCGAACCCGGCATCGACGAGCTCAACGAGAACCTCATCGAAACGGTGACCCTGTGCCTCTCCCCTTCGGCCGGCGACCGCACAGACGACGACCCACCGGTCTATATGCAGACATTCGAGGATCTTGACGCCGACGGCGAGGTGACGCTGCGCGTGCCCCTCACTACGGAGCTGGCCACACGCCTCTTCAACGAGAACGGCGACTCGGAATGCCGAGTCTTCGCAGCCGTCAACGTCAATCCGGGCGACGCGAAGACCGTCAGCGCCCTCCGGCGGATGACTGTAGGCTCCACATTCGGTTCCCGCAAGGAGCAGGCCTCCTTCGCCATGGACGGCGACAGCAAGGTGACGTATTCCCAGGCGGGCAATTACGCCACGGGGGAAGTGACCGTGAAGCGCTCGGCCGCCAAGGTGACGCTCGCCCTCTATGTCGACGACAATGTCACCGAGACCGTCAACGGCGAGGAAATCGTCTGGCGCCCCGACATGGAGGGGATGCGCGTCCGGCTTCAGCAGGGCGTGATGACCTCCACGCTCGATCCGCGCCCCGGCACCGACGGGATACCCGATGAAAATTACTTCAACACTCCGGACAACCTTGCATACGAATTCACGCACAAGGAGCAGGAGGACCCCTACGGCGAGTACGTATGGGAGCAGCGAGTGCCCTTCTACACGTATCCCAACAAATGGACCGACTCCGTCGACGAGCGTCACGCCACGTTCATGATCCTCAGTGTGCCCTGGACATCCGACGGAGGCGCCACATGGGTCACGAGCTACTATCATGTGCCCGTGGTGCCCTTCGACCAGTTCGAGACGGTGCGCAACAATTCCTACCACGTCTATCTCCACGTGGGCCTGCTCGGAAGCTTCGTGCCCGAGGAGCCCTTCGAGGTGGAGGCCGACTATTACGTGGCCGACTGGGGGAGCGAGAGCATGGACGTCGACATCAAGGACTACCGTTACCTTGTGGTGGACCAGAACGACTATGTGGTCAACAATCAGGAATCCACCTCCATCCAGTTCTATACCTCCCACGAGACGGTGGTGACCGACGTAAAGATGACATTCTACCGCTATAACTTCAGCGACCAGGGCTCGGAGTTCGGCGTGAATGTGTCGATGGACCAGAACACCCGCTCGGCCGAAGTGGGGGGAGAGCCCGTCTACGAATGCTATTTCGACAACACCCACAGCGCCCTGCGCCTTAGCCATGCCCTCAACATATGGACTCCCTATAACGCCGAAAACCTGGAAGTGGCCCTCACCCACGGCCTCCACACCGGAGCCATAAGCAACGTGCGGGATTCCGACGGGCGCTATTTCGTCGACATCACCCCGGCTTCCCGCAATGCCCTCGACGCCGTGCTCAACTCGATATCCTACTTCAAGCAATCCAACGAGCTTGAATTCTCACGCATCAGGTACGAAATCACGGTGCAGCACAAGGATGTGGCCGACGGCTCCTCCGGCATCGACAAGAACCTTTACAAGGAGACCGTGACCATCATGCAGTACCCGGGCATGTACATCACGGCCGTCCAGAACTACTGCGACAACCTCCAGAACCAGCAATCGACCAACGCCATCTCCGGAAACACATACGTCAACGGCAACTGTACGGACGGCGACACCTATAAATTCACCCAGGGATCGGATTTCGTGACGACAGTGGCCGGCACCGACCGCAACACCCAAATCATACGCCAGATCTACAACTACAGGAACTGGGACAGGTCCATCGGACTCGGCTTTCCCCCGGTCTATTACAACTGGAATCCCAACCTGTATCTGGTCACCATCACGCAGCTGTCGGAGGACCTGGGCGACAAGTACGTGATCAGCGACCCGAGGTCGTACAACATCAACAACGACCTCTCCAACGACAACGGTTCCTATACGGTGGACGGCGGATCGCAGGATGTGTTCAAAACCGAGTACTGGTACTTCACCAGCAGAGCCAACGGCTACCGGTTCACCCAATCCTCCACGCGCCTTAACTCGCCCACGATAAACGGCTACCCAAGCGCGTTCGAATACGTGCTTTACGGCTTCACCACGGCTCCGGCCCTCGGAGAGTCAGGCACCCGGACACTGAAATACTATTATCCGACCCGCGAAGGGGAAAACAACAAATACACCATCGCGCCGAAATTCAGGATCTGCTCAAGCTATGCGGGCAGCTCGGGCTACCTTACCCGAGAGATGTCGAGGCGCCGTGCGGCGGCATATCAGGAAATCGGCTATCCCGCCGGACGATGGAGGCTGCCTACTTTCGGAGAAGTGGAGTACATCATGCTTCTGGCCGCACAGCAGAAGATTCCCCGCCTGTTCGGCACGACGGATGCCGGCACATGGTACTACTGGTGTGCCCAGGGAGCCGTGGCGGTGCCGGATTCAAAGGCAGCCGACCAGCAGGTGAGTGTAGTGCCTCCTCCCACGAGCGCCTCAAGTCCGACGTGCATCTACACGCTTCCGTTCGCGCCTTTCAGCGGCAACAACTTCCTCGGCCGTACGAGGTTCGTATACGACGAATGGTACTGGGGCGACGAGACCCTCACCCCCTCCTCAGGCTCGCCCAGCACCACCAACACCATTTACCGGTTTACCTGGGGCGACAAGCCCAAGTCAAACCCGCAAGACTGACGATGCGATGAAGCAGAAGTTCTTTAAATACATATCGATGACCGCCATGCTTTTGCTGGCGGCATGCAGCGTGGAGGAGTTTCCGGTGGAGCAGGCCGGCGCCGACAGGTTCGCCCGCATCGAGGGGGACAAGGTGGTGCTCCGCCTTACCGTCGACACCCCCGGGATGCAGAGCCTCTCCACACGCACCCTCTCGGCCACTCCGGATTACACGGACATGCACCTCTATCTTGTGGAATTCGACGACAACGGCAACCCGCTGACCAACACCCTCAAGACCCTCTACACTCCCGAGGAGGAGACGGCGGAGGCCGACAGGGTGACGTACAGGGTGGAGCTCAACAAGTCCGACCAGCCGCGCATACTCCATCTCATAGCCGTGCCGGAGAGCGAGCACATCAGCGTCAGCTACGGTGTGGAGGGCTCTGTGATTCCCGCCCTGAAGACGGAGGGGGGCACGCCGGCCTACTGGCGCCGCCTCTCCTTCGCGCAGGGGTACACACATATCGTGGAGGGTACGGAGACTCCCACCGACGAACTGGAACAGCTCCGCCACGTGGCGCTCATACGCAATTTCGCCTGCATATCCATGACCAACAATGAGGACAGCAATTTCGAGCTGACGGGCTTCGCAGTGGTCAACGAGCCGACGGCAGGCACCATCGCCCCCTGGACATCGCAGTCCTATGCATTTCCCGAATTACTCGACGAAGGGACCGACACGCCGCGACCCTACAGCTCCATATCGGCCGCCTACGGGGGGATATCCCCTGCCCTGCTTACTTTCGCCAATCCGGAGGCGGGTCCGGTGGTGGCCGACGACGTGGCGCCCAAGTACATCTATGAACGCCCTTTCAACTCGCTGCGCCATACCTACATCATCATCAAGGGGCGCCGCAAGTCGGTCAACGGAGGCGACGGCGACACGGAGGAGTCCTACTATAAGCTCGACCTCGGGAAGAACGACAGCCAGGGAGTGTTCCGCTATTACAACATCCTGCGCAACTACCGCTACGACATAGTGCTGAAGAGCGTGGCCGCCAAGGGGTACGACAGTGCCCTGGCGGCGGCCCAGGGAGTGGTCTACAACAATTTTTCCTTCGACGTCGAGACCACGGGGATGCTCAACATCGCCGACGGCAACGAGGTGGTGTACGTCAACTTCACCTCCATGGTGCTGACCGACCCCGATGAGCAGACGATCGATTTCCGCTACCGCTACAGGAGTCTGGCGGCATCATCGCCGACCTATAACAACAGCGACGTCAACTTCATAGGTCTTGAGCCGGGAGATGTGATAAAAAGCGTGGAGATGTCTCCCGCCGACGACGCCGACGGCTGGCGAAACGTCAGGATCACCTGCCGCGGTGCCGGGGTGGAGGCGCTCACGCAGTCGTTTACGCTCGTGAAGAACTCCGGACTCGGACGCACCGTAAACCTCATACTGCACCGTAAATGGACCCTCAATCAGGTCAGGGAGTTTGCGGGCAATCTCCCGGACTGGAACGATTCCACCCCCTATCCGGGTGTGGCCGGACCGAATGCGGGCGACGAGCTGACGATTTTCTTCGACCTGCCCGACAATCTTCCGGAGGCAATGTTCCCCATGACCTTCACTCTGGAGTCCGACCATCAGAATATAGAGAACGACCCGCAGCACGGCATCATGGTGGTGGCCTACGGTCCCTCGGGATTCCCCAACATTCAGGGCGACCGCATCAAGTATGACCGCACTGTGACGTGGCGCCAGTACAACGACCCGCTCGTGGCTTCGGACCTCGACGACTACGGCACGGCCATCCCCAACGCCGACGGCACCGTGACCCACCGCGTGCGCTGTCGCTTCCGCACGGTGACTGACCTTGACGACCTCTCCTTACAGGACACCGAGACCACCGTGCTCATCAAGAACGACAACTTCAACAACGCCACGGTGACTTTCGCGCGCCATCTCTCCTTTTAGGCGCATCTGCGTCAGGCTGAACCGTATCGCGTCAAGAAAAGAGGAGACCCGGGCCACAATGTGGCGGGGTCTCCTCTTTATCCTAGCTGTTCCCTGCGGGGAGGGAAATCAAGCTTCTTTGTTTTTCTTTACGCGACGCTCCTTGATGCGGGCCTTCTTGCCTGTGAGGCCACGGAGGTAGTAGAGTTTCGCGCGACGCACCTTACCGAGTTTGTTGACAGTGATCGACTCGATGAAGGGTGACTCGATGGGGAAGATACGCTCCACTCCGATGCCGTCGGAGATCTTGCGCACTGTGAAGCGCTTCTTGTCGCCGTGGCCGCTGATGCGGATCACCACGCCGCGGTACTGCTGGATACGTTCCTTGTTACCCTCNTTGATNCGGTANGNCACNGTGATNGTGTCGCCGGGNNNGAATNCATCNAANTNCTTTTTGGGAGTGGCGAAAGCCTCTTCCGCAATCTTGATAAGATCCATTTCTTTTTCGTATGTTTTTACGTTAAGCCTGCAATATGGCCGAGTTTCATTTAAGAGGCCTCTCGTCGGCCTCACCTCACCAGAGATTACAAACCGGGCGCAAAGTTACAACTTTTCNGTGACTTATGCAAATCCCCGCCGCCTCTCCCCTTCTCCCCTCAGCTTCCTCCCTCACCCGGCCATGCTACCATACCCTTTTTGCAGGCTCGCGATATTTTACTATATTTGTGGAAAAGATGGATTTCAATATGGATAAGGCTCCTAAAATCACAACCCCCTTCATCAATCTTCAATCCGATTTCGGCTTCAAGCGTGCTTTCGGTTCGAAAGAGTTCCGGCCTGTAGTGATCAATTTCCTTGAAGCGGCCCTGGGCGATGACATAGAAATCAGTAAGGTCGAGCCGCATAGGCTGGAATACCACGACAAGGAAATCATGCCCGCCGATGAAAAGGGCAAGCGCATAGTCTACGATGTCTACTTCACTCTAAGGCTCAATCCCGATGAATCGTCGCTGAAGCGGCGGCATATCCTGCGGNATTCCGAAGAAAAAGAGATGCTGCNCCATTTCATTCTTGAGATGCAGAACATCTATGAGCCTCCGTTCGAGGACAGGATGACCTACTACCTCTCCAAGATGGTGGCCGAACAGGGTGAGGCCGGGTGGAACTATGACCTGGACCCGGTGATACTCATCGGAGTGACTGATTTCAATTTTCCGCACCTTACGGAACAGCTGGCACAGGAANTCNAACTCCGNGAGAAGACCACCGGCGAGTCGCTGACAAAAAAGCTGAGGATGTTGTTCTATTCCTTGAAAAAGGTTCCGGAGGAATGGGATGGATGCACGACGGAACTTGAACGACGTTTATACCTCATAAAGAATATGGACAAGATGGACAAGGATTCGAAACCTTACAGAGATGGCGGCTACAAGGACCTTTTCAACGCCGCAGAGAGCACCCATCTGGCGGCAGAGGACGTAGTGCTCTACAGTCAGTCGCTGTCACGCCTGCGCTCCCTGCAGGCAGGTTTAGACTACCGNTATGAGGAAGGANGNGCCGAAGGTNGTGCGGANGGTCGGGATGNAGGATGGAAAATGGCGCTGGAGGCGGCCCGGGCAGCCGGTCTTTCTCCCGAAATGATCTCACGGATTTTCGGGAGCGAATGACGGCGGAGGCGCCAGTCATAGAGGCAGAGGCAACGCCGGTCATAGGGGCGGAGGGGGTACGGCCCGAACAGGGGCGTGACGGGGTCAGTTGAGGAGGTCGGCGAAGTTGTAGCCGAGGTTGAGCATGAGCGTGGCGGCGCTTTTGTGGGGCATCGCGAAGGCCACTCCCACGTTGAACCCCTTTACACCGATGCCTCCACCGACGGAGAAGCCGCTGAGGATGTTGCGGTGGTAGACCGCCATGTCGGTGGCCGTCTTGTAGTCGTAGCCCAGAGCGAGATAGAACCGTTCGGAAGGCTGGAACTGAAGGCCGAATGTGAGATGGCGGAAGAAATTGCTGAAGAATGTGGATTTCTCCACCGTGGCGTCACCCGCCTCGTCCTTGGGATGGGTGTAGTAAGGCATACGCCAGCGGGTGAGGTGGGCGGCCGTGATGGCGAGCGAGAACGGCGATGAGCCCAGCCCCTGCATGTAACCCAGCTGAATGTCGAAGGGAAGCGGCTCGTGGGTGGTGTTGAAGCGCTTGAGCTGNCCGCCCATATTCTTGAGCACCACGGANAAGGAGAGGTCCTTTTCGTCGTTGTAGTAATTGACGCCGAGGTCCACCCCCATGGCCCACGCGGTGTACTCGCCATAGTGGCTGTAGACCACGTTGAGGTTTATGCCGCCGCGCCAGCGGTCGGTGATGTCGCGGGAGTAAGTCCCCTCGAACACGATGTCGGAGGGGGAGAATTCGCCGCCGCTCACTCCGGATGCGTCCCACTGCGTCATCTTGCCGTAGCCCAGATAGCGGATGCCGGCGGCCCACGCTCCGCGTTCGCCGGCGGCCTGGCCGTAGCGCACACCGGCGAAATTGCCGGAAGCCATGTAGTGCATATAGCTGAAAGCCACGTCCTTCTCCATCTCCGGACCGATCAGGGCCGGATTGCTGTCGGCCAGTGTCACGCCGCCGTCCACGACGGCTATGGCTCCGCTCCCGAGCGCGTAGGCGCGCGAAGAAGTGGGGATGTCGAGGAAGTCATAGGCGTTCGAGGCCGACTCCGCGCGCAGCGCTCCGGCGGCAAGCATCAAGGCGCCCAGAGCGGCCGCACGGGCCGGAAAGACATATCGTATCAGTTGAGTAGCTGCATTCATTCTAACATATAGAACGCAGGCGCCACGCTTCTATTGCCCTGCGGCGGCGTCGCGCCCCATGGGGAAAAGCCTCCGTGGCGGGAATTGCTAAAATTGTTTAAACTAACTTAATTGAGGCCAAATCCGCGCGGAGCCACTTGCATTATCGGCCGGGGAGTTATAACTTTGTCATAAGTAGATTTCTACGGCGTGATTCCATACCCGTCGGAAATATACTTGATCACATCATTCTACCTGACACAATCCCATGAGCTCTACGCCATCACAAACCTCATCAACGCCCTCGTGCCGGAGGCGCATTTCCGGGACTCCCCTTCTCTTCAGGAGCACGTTGCTCGCCCTGTCAATGACGGTGTCCGCCGCAGGTCCGGGCGCGGCCGCCCAGACCTGCCGCGTCAATCTCGGCGTCAATGCCGACGGACAGCGCGCCTATATGGAAGTGTACGAATACGATTTCGTAAGCGAGAAGCCCTCCTTCCCGGGGGGCGACGATAAATTCATGGAGTTCATCAACGCCCACCGCCAGTACCCCGCGCGGGCCTATGAGTCAGGGGTGCAGGGAAGGGTCACCTGCTCGTTCGTGGTCAATTCCGACGGCGCGGTGTCGCACCTGAGGGTCATAAAGAGCGTTGAGGACTCGCTCAACGAGGAGGCCCTCCGCATCCTGGCGCTCATGCCGGCGTGGACCCCCGGACGGCTCAACGGCATCGCGGTGCCCGTGCGCGTGATCCGCAGCGTCCCCTTCCGCCGCTGACCGGCCCCCACGCGCCGCCCCTCCCCCCGGCACAAGCCGCTAAAATATACGCCTGCATTTGCGGGCGTTTTTCTTTTTTTGTAACTTTGGCATCGCTAAAGACATTAAGTGACATCTATGGCAAAGACGATATGCATCGACGGCCGGCTGATGGATTTTTCCACTCCGCGCATAATGGGGATAATCAACGCCACTCCTGATTCGTTTTTTCCCGGCAGCCGCACTCCCGAGGCCGAGGGGGCCGCCCGCCGGGCCCTCCGCCATCTGGCCGACGGCGCCGACATCCTCGACGTGGGGGGGTATTCCAGCCGCCCGGGCGCGGAGCACATCCCGGCCGACGAGGAGTACTCACGCCTCGCCGGCGCACTGGAGGCCATACGCCGTGTGGCGCCGGACGCCGTCATTTCCGTGGATACGTTCCGCGCCACGGTGGCCAGGAAGTGTGTCGAGGAATGGGGGGTGCAGATAATCAACGACATCTCCGGCGGCACGCTCGACCCCGGCATGGCGGAGACGGTGGCGGACCTCCAGGTGCCCTACGTGCTGATGCACACCCGAGGCACCCCGCAGACCATGGCCTCGCTCACCGGCTATGCCGACGTGACGGCGGAAGTGCTCTCCGACCTCGCCTTCAAGGCCGCCGCCCTGCGCCGGGCCGGAGTGGCCGACATCATCCTCGACCCGGGCTTCGGCTTTGCCAAGACTCCGGAGGAGAGTCTGCGCCTGCTCGGAGAGATGGACGCCTTCGCCGCGCTCGACATGCCGCTGCTGGCCGGAGTCTCGCGCAAAAGCATGGTCTGGCGCACCCTCGGCGTCACCCCCGACGAAAGCCTCAACGGCACCACCGCCCTCCACATGGCCGCCCTCCTCAAAGGGGCCGACATCCTCCGGGCCCACGATGTAAAGGAAGCCGCCCAGTGCGCAGCCCTCTTCAAGGCCCTCCGCCATAACCATTAACTCCCCCACCGTAAATGCTCCACTTCGGAATAAAGGATATAATCGACATCCTCCTCGTAGCCACCCTCCTCTACTACATCTACCGCCTGATGAAGCGCTCCGGCTCCCTGAGCCTCTTCTACGGCGTGCTCTTCTTCACGGCTGTATGGGTGATAGCCTCCGAAATACTCAACATGAGGCTTACCGGCACGATCATGGACAAGTTCATGTCGATCGGCCTGATCGTGCTCGTGGTCCTTTTCCAGGACCAGATAAAGCGTTTCCTCATCGACCTCGGCAGCCAGGGAAGATGGCACAAGCTGAAGAACCTCTTCCGCCACGGCGAGCAGCGGGAGCACAACCATCAACAGATAATGCAGGTGGTGTACGCCTGCATGTCGATGTCCAAGTCCAAGACCGGAGCGCTGATAGTGTTCCAAAGGAAGATGCCGCTGACCGATTATGAGAAGACGGGCGACATAATCGACGCCGACATCAACACACGCCTCATCGAGAACATCTTCTTCAAGAATTCGCCCCTTCATGACGGCGCCATGATCATAGCCGACAAGCGCATCAAGTCGGTGGGATGCATCCTGCCCGTGAGCCACGACATGAACATACCCAAGTCACTGGGACTGCGCCACCGCGCCGCGCTGGGAATGAGCCAGGTGACGGATGCGGTGTGCATAATCGTCTCGGAGGAGACGGGAAATGTGTCGGTGGCCAAGGACGGGGAGTTCGCCATAAAGGTGTCGGGCATGAATCTGGAGCATCTGCTCTCCGACCTGCTTTAGGGCTCCCTCAGAAAGGCTTGCGGTATTTGTCGGATTCGGGAGTCTCCATGGCCTCTTCGAGGATGGAGAGGTAGGAGGCGTAGCGGCTTTCCGATATTTCGTGGCGTTCCACGGCGGGCACCACCGCGCAGCCGGGCTCGCCGGTGTGCTTGCAGTCGGAATAGCGGCATTCGCGCCCTCGGCGGAATATCTCGGGGAAAAAATGCGACACCTCTTCCGGGGCGAAATCTATCACGCCGAACCCCTTGACGCCCGGTATGTCGATGAGCTGGCCGCCGTAAGGGAGGTCGACCATCTCGGAGAAGGTGGTGGTGTGCATGCCTGTGTGGTGGAGGTCGGAGATGGCGCCCGTACGCAGGCCGGCCCCGGGGGCGAGGGCGTTGATGAGGGATGATTTCCCCACTCCGGAATTACCGGCGAGGAGCGTGATGCGGTCGCGTGTCCAGTCGCGGAGGATGTCGGTCCCCTCCCCCGTGCGGGCCGAGACGAGAAGGGTCCGGTAGCCCAGCGACTCATACAGGGCCCTGACGGCCTCGGCATAGGCCCGGGTATCGGCGTCCCAGAGGTCCGATTTGTTGATTACCACCGATGCGGGCACGTTGTAGGCCTCGGCCGTGGCGAGAAACCGGTCGATGAAGGTGGTGGGAGTCGCGGGGTCCGCTACGGAGGCCACGAGTATCGCCCCGTCGAGATTGGAAGCGAGTATATGGCTCTCCTTGGAGAGGTTGGAGGCCCGGCGTATTATGTAGTTCTTGCGCGGGAGGATGGAGGTGATGTACTGCGCGTCGGAGTCGCGCAGGGAGATTTCGACAAGGTCACCCACGGCCACGGGGTTGGTGGTGCGGATTCCCTTGATGCGGAAGTTCCCCTTGATGCGGCAGAGGGCCTCCTCTCCGTCGTCGAGACGCACGAGGTAACTGCTGCCGGTGTTTTTGATGACGCGCCCCGTGCGGGGCGCTATCTTTTCGAGCTGTCCGCCGGAGGCGGGTGCCTTGCTTTTCTTTTTCGCCATACATCTCTATAACGATTCCAGCCGGAATATGTTTCGGAAGGTGAGGCCGGGTCAATGATTATACGGATAATCCCGGCGGCGGCATGCTTTTTTGCATCGCAGCCATTGAAGTGAATATTTCCAATCGCAAATAAGTTTGGACGACTTCATTATCAATACATCAATGACCACAACGAACAATACTTCCAGAAACCACCGCCTGTCGCTCCGCCGCCACACGGAGCGTCTTATCACTGGCCTGCGCGCCTCCGGACGGCTACGCACCGCCGAGACCTATACCACGGCCCTCAACAGCCTGCTCCGCTTCATCGCCGATCCCGACGCGCCGGTCATACGGCGCCCCTCCTTCTCCGCAGCCACCGGCGACCTCCGGCTCGACCGCATCACTTCCGAACTCATGCAATGCTATGAGGGATGGCTCCGCAGCCGGGGTGTGGTGCCCAATTCCATATCTTTTTATCTCCGTATCCTGAGGGCCATCTACAACCGCGCCGTGGAGGAGGGGCTTATACGTGACCGCTCCCCTTTCCGCCATGTCTATACCGGTATCGCGAAGACCGTGAAGCGGGCTCTGCCTATAGAGGCGATCCGCCGCATCCGCTCGCTCGACCTTTCTCCGGACTCCCCCGAGGCTTTCGCACGCGACATGTTCATGATGAGTTTCATGCTGCGGGGCATGAGTTTCGTGGACATGGCGTTTCTCCGGAAGTCGGATCTTTGCCACGGCACCCTCACCTACAGCCGGCGCAAGACCGGCCAGACGCTGCGCATCGCCTGGACCGCCAACATGCAGTCCATTCTGGAGCGCTATCCGGAAAACGAGTCGGACTATCTGCTGCCCATCATCCGGCGCCGTGGCCTCAACGAGCGGGCGGCCTACCGCAACGCCGGCTACAACATCAACCGCTCCCTGAAGCGCATAGGCGGATGCCTGGGTCTTGACATTCCGCTGACGCTCTACGTGGCGCGCCACAGCTGGGCGTCGGCGGCCCAAGCCAAAGGGGTGCCGCTGAGTGTGATAAGCGAAGGCATGGGGCACGACAGCGAGAAGACCACCCGCATCTATCTCGCCGACCTCGACACCTCAGCCGTAGACCGTGCCAACGACCTAATCCTCAACGCCCTCTGACCCCCGCACCCCGGAGCGTATTCCATTTCCCGGCCGATGACCCGGGGGTAATCCATTCCATTGTCGACGACCCGGGAGGATATTCCCTTCCATTGTCGATGGGCCCGCGTAGCGGGCATATGTGTCAGGCCCGTATCGGGGCGTCCGCGTAGCGGTTCCCCGGTGCGGGTCTGCATATGCAATAATGTAATCCACATCCCGCATAGCGGGATTATATGATATAGCCCCGTTAACGCGAAGGCCCCGCTGACGCGGGGCCTTCGTGGACGGGAAATCCCATACCCTATGGGCGTCAATATCTCTTACGGATAATCGATGAATCCAAATCTCTTGATAAGAGATACTTAACTCGGGTGCAAAGTTAAGCAATTTCTATAATCCACCAAATTTTTTCCATATGTTTTACAATAATTTTTATGACATTCGCGAACAAAGGCCATAAAGGATGAGCTAGCGTCAAGGGATTTTGACGGAGGGATTTTAGACAGGATTGCCGGAACCCCGGAAAGTACGCTCATATCCGATTGTAAACCAGACGATTGCCCGAGACAAGTATCTCTTATCAAGAGACACTTAAAATCATGGCTTACGACACACCAAGGCATACATGCAGACATTAGAGCAAACGACTATCTTTCAATCTATTACGGTGCTTTATGCCCGCCTGTCACCACCATGGTCCCTCACCTGCCATCCGGCATCCCGCCACCGGGTAGCAACCACTCCATACCCCAAACCTTGAAATCATTTCTTAACAAAATAATCATTCACTAACCAAATTTTTTCACTCCCATGAAAAAGATTTATGGATTAGCAGCCATGAGTGCCCTCCTGTCACTCGCCAGCTGCTCGACGGAAGACCCCGTCATCAACTCCGCCGATAATGAAACTTCCGGTGAAGACCAGTACATCGCGGTACGCATCGCCATGCCCACCGCCACACGTGCCCTCACCGAGAGCTTCGAATACGGCACCACCCCTGAGAACACAATCAACAACGCCACATTCCTGCTTTTCGACAGCAACGGCAACTATGTAGGCCAGCCCACCATCACCATCACTAACAGCGACTTCACACATGACAGCAGCACCGAAGACGGTACCGCTGCCGAACTCACAAACGCCGTACTGGTAATCAACGGCGCCACCTCGCTTAAGTCAAACCGACTTCTGGTGGTGCTCAACGACAACAACAGCATCGCCACTACCGATGCCACCCTAAAGGCCAACAACGCCACTATTACAGACGTAAGACGTATGGTGGTGGGTCTTGCCACAGTCACCAACGAGACCACCGGCTTTGTCATGACCAACTCACCCTATCTTGCAGACGGACGCCTCGTAACGGGAGCAAGACTCACCGGCCACATCTACACTACCGAAGCCGAAGCTAAAGCCGACCCGATGACAGTCTATGTGGAGCGCGTCACCTCCAAGGTAAGATACACGGAGCCAGAGGCAGGCATGGTCATCTCTCCCGAATCCATCACATTCAACTCTGTGGCGAATGCCGATGACCCCGATGACAACGGCGAGACACAGCTTACCCTTACTCCCACCATCAACGGCATCTACCTCTACAACCGCATCAACCAGAGCTTCCTCTCGAAGAAAGCCCAGGCAACCTGGGACGCTTCGGTCTACGATGCCGACAACTACCGCATCAACTGGGCAGATATTCCAGAAAAAGAAACCGATAACGTCACAACCGACACCCAGTGGAACAACGCTTCATGGACTACACTTGCCGGCTCAAACTATGCGTACACATCAAAGGTGGCCAAATCCTTCTATACCCTTGAGAACACCGACCAGGAGCACAAGACCGGCATGATCATCGCCGCGACACTCAAGAATGAAGATGACGAAGCGGTCGACTTCGTGAAATTCGCAGGCCTCTACATGACTCCCGAGCGCTATATCAACCGCATCGTATCCAATGTCAATGAAAAGGGCTATAGAAAGAGTCTCAATGGAGAAGACCAACTCTTCACTGCAGCTGACTTCGCCTTCGCCACCCAGACCCAGCACACGAATGCAGTCAACGCCAGCACTATTCACGCCTACAAGACTTTCTTGGTGTGCTCTCCCGCAACCGGCTCAGGCACTGTCGCAGCCGACAAGCTTGCCGAAATCAACAATATGCTGAAGGAAGCCCTCTATACCTGCCAGTACTGGAACCAGGGCAAGTGCTATTACTTTGTGGAAATCGAGAACAGCGCGGTCGAAGACTTTCAGTATGGCGTGATCCGCAACAATGTCTACGAAATCGAGATTCAGGGTATAAGGGGCCTCGGTACTCCCGTGCCCCATCCCGGCGAGGAAATCACACCCGAAAAGCCCTCCGACTCTGACGAAACCCGTTACGTGGCCGCCAAGATCTCCGTCAATTCATGGCGCGTGGTGAAGCAGCCCGTCACTTTCGAGTAAGTTCCGGAAAAAATCCCAAAGCATCCCATACATCATTCCGCCGGGGCCGTACCCCGTGCCCCGGCGGACCACACAACCTTCATCACCCCCCTCTGCGCTCTCCCCACCACGACAATGGCCTATAAGTTTTCCGACATACTTCTTTCACTCTGCCTCGCCGCGACCCTCGCCTCGTGCGACTCCGTAATCTACGAAGACCTCCCCCTCTGCGTGGCCACCCACGACGTGCGCTTCGTGTGGGACCACAACATGGACTTCTCCGACCGGTTTGCCGAAAGCGTGCGCTCGGTGAGCCTCTACGGCTTCGACCGCGACACACAGGTGCTCCGATGGATCCGCACTGAAAAAGGGGAAGCCCTGGCCGCCGACCGTTTCGCCGTCGACCTGGACGGAGTGCCCGCCGGAGAGTACAGCGTCGTGGCATGGTGCGGCGTGGAAAACGACTCCGACGACCTCCCCGACTCATTCACCCTCTCCGACATGACCGTCGGATCCTCCACACTCTACCAGCTGCAGTGCCGCATGGAGCGCGAAGTGCGCGAAGACGGCTCGCACCACTCCTCCTCCCGCCTCCACGACCTCTTCCACGGCGTGACCTCCATGACCGTCTACGGCGACGACAACCCCGACAAGACAGGACACCACTCCTATCTGCTCGACCTTAAGAAAGACACCAACCGCGTACACGTCGAGCTCCGCTCCGAAACGGGCGAGGCGCTCGACCCCGCCGCGTACACATACACCATCACCGAGGCCAACGGCCTCCTGCATCACGACAACTCCCTCCTCGATGACGAACCGATAACCTACCATCCCTTCGCCGTAGGCGAGACCCGGGCCACGGGAGTGGCGGCCGACTTCGACGTCTGCCGCCTCATGGCCGACCGCCACGCGGCGCTCACCGTCACCGACGCCTCGGGGCGCAAGGTGGTCGACAACGTGTCGATCACCTCCCTGGCCCTGAAAGTGAAGGACAACTACGGCCACGCCATGGACGACCAGGAATACCTCGACCGTCAGGACTCGCACACGTTCTCCTTCGACGTCTCTTCCGACGGCACATGGAGCGGGGCCGTGCTCTACGTCAATTCCTGGAGGGTGGTGCTGATGTCGGACGTGATTTTCGAATGATTCTTTTGGCTTGCTCATCATGAAAAACAGTCTGCTATACCTCATGCTGCCACTTGCGGCCCTGACGGCCGGCGGGTGCGCCGACAGCAATGAGCCCTCCGCCGGGGCGCCGGACCGGGAGCGCCTGCTCATCACCCTCAACCTGACGGTCGACGCCCCGGCGCCCACACGCGCCGGAGAAGTCTACTCAGGCACCTGGGGCGACGACTATACCCCCGCCGAAAACGGCTCCACGTTCGACTGCGCCATAAAGGACATATATCCGGTGCTGTACAGGGTCGGAGCCAACGGCGCCGCATCATCGGCCGTGGCCAGGATGGCCCGCACGTCGTCCTCGCTCGTCAAAAGCTCCGACGGCAAGGCCGTCTACCGTATCGACGGAGTGCTGGAGCCTGTGGCCGGCCAGATCTCCGACGATGCCCTGAACGTGGACTACCTCACCTCCCACGATTTCCGCATAGCCGTATTCGCCAACCATAATCCGGGCGCCACCGCCCTGACCCTGATGAATCCCGGCTCATTCACCGCCTACGGCACCCCGGGCCAGACCATCGGCAGCGGCGACAACGCCACGACCTTCTCCGGCATTCCGATGTGGGGAGTGGCCGACGTGGACTTCGACGGCATCCGCCTCGGCACGAGCTTCATGATGGGTGACATCCCCCTGCTCCGCGCCATGGCCCAGGTGCGCCTCACCGTGTCGGACGAGATGTGGGAGGAGCGCGAGGTGCGCCTGCAGTCCCTCTCCATCAACCGCCTGCAGCCCACAGGCCTCATACTTCCCCGGCTCGACTGGACCTCCATAGCCTCCATCAGCACACTGGGCGTGACCGACACCCCCAACGCCTTCTCCTCCGCAGGGGCTTTGGGGGAAGTGACCGGCTACACGGTCAGCGCCGGCACCGACGCCTCGCTGCGGAAGACCCTGACCTTCTATCTGCCGGAGACCGAGAACTCCACCACTCCGGCCGCGGCCGACGAGCTGGTGCTCACGGCCACCTACACCGTCGACGGCGACGACACGCCCCGCACCGGCTCCATCTACTTCCGTCCGTACAGCGAGACGGGAGTGGCCTCGGCGGCCAACCAGTACCACATCATCCGCAACCATATCTACGAATACACCATCATCGGCGTGGCCGCCTCCTACACTCCCGAAATCCAGCTCTCCGTCCGCAAGTGGACCTACGAAGAGCGCCATACCGAGCTATAGACCTCCCCTCCTCAGAATCCAAAGCCCCAATCCATAACATCCGCCGCAGATGAAACGACTCACGAAATACTTCTCACGCCGCCGCGCAACCCTCCCGCTTTTCGGCTCGCTGCTGACCCTGCTCGCAACGGGCTGCGCCGACGACCTGGATTTCAACCGTACCGTAGCACTGCCGCAAGGCACAGTGCTACGCATACCCAATCCCGGAGGCACCGCATCACGCACCACGCGCACAGGCGACAACGACAGCCAGATCGCCCTTATGGAGAACGAAGGCCGCATCTCCTCGCTCCATCTTTTCGCGTTCGACCCCACCACCAGGCAACTCAAGAAATCCATCGACCTCGCCGAAGCGGTACCCGCCGACGGACACCTCAACACCCACGACAGCCACGTGGACTACAGCCTCGCCCAACTCCTGCCCGAAGGCTCCTACCACCTATACCTCGTGGCCAATCTCGACAGCTACGCCTCCGGCTGGTCATCTCCCGCCGATGAGGACGCGCTTAAAGACACTATTCTCGACTTCCTCGACTCCGACGGCGCATCCATCCTCATGAGCTCCTCATCCGATGACGTGCCCGCCCTCCCCATGGCATGCCTCAGCAGTGAGATGGACTTCACCGGAGCCGACAACACCACCGGCAATGTAGGACAGGGAACAGTGACGATCGAGAAAAACAAACAGGCCATCGTCCACGCCGACCTACGCTTCCTCTGCGCCAAGATGCGCTTCACGATCCTTTTCGATGCCTCGCCCGAGGGTCACTCCGCCTCCGTCTTCGGCGACAACCGCCTCACTCTGACCGGAGCCACGCTCACCGATGTCAACCACGGATGCACCAAAGTAAGCGGGGCCGCCACATCCACCGACGAATCCTTCTCCGACTGCGCCATTTCCCTCTCCGGAGTCGAGTACCCTGGCAATCCGGCCACATATCCCACCGAAGAGCAGCGATTCGTGCCCCTCCCCTCCATCACTCCCTCAGGCGACACACGGGCGTGGCAGGGCACGGTCTACATCCCCGAGAACCTCGATTCCGACCGCCGCACCACCCTCCGCCTTACCGCCACACTCGACGGCATCGACGGCCAGGAACTCACCTACGAACTCCCCCTCGTGCCCGCCGACGATGCCAATGAGGAGCTTACCGGAATAGAGCGCGCCCGAGCATACGACATCACAGCCAGCGTAACCGGACTGCATACGCTGAGGACGAATATGGTCGTAGTCAATCCCTGGACCTCTCAGACCCTCAACTATACCATCAGCGACAACGTCTATCTCGACATCGACGCCACACGCATCGAAAGCCTCCAGGCCGGCGAAGAGGTATCGATAGGCTACTCCACCAACGCCGCCGACGGCCTGCGGTGGGACAGTCCGAAGTACCTCACCCCCGACGGTGAGGAAATCGACGTCTTCGACTTCGAAACCCGCGGCGGGCGCGTCTACATATCGGTCAATCCCGGACTGAAATCGGAGTATTATCCAGCTCTCCGCGATGACATCGACAGGTACAGGCGCTTTCACCTCGTGGCCGGCAAAATCTACAAGGCAGTGGAGATCGACGACCTCGTGCTCAACCGCTATATGAACGTGACACCCAACGTCATCACCGTCGGTGTACGCGAAATCGTCAGCTCGATGCAGTATGAAGGATCTTTCGACATCGACATCGAAAGCAACATCGGGCAAATCAACCTTACCTCCGCCAACTGGACCTCCGGCAACGACCCTCTCTACCTCGAAATCGTAAAGCCGGACGGGAGTGCCGTGGCCGTAACGGTACCCGCTACATTCTCCATGGAGTCCGACTATCCCGACGGCGAACTCAAACTCCGTGTACACTACACAGACCTCAACACATCCAACATCGATTTCTGGGACACCTCACACACCGGCTCGGGCGCCTTCAAGCTCCGTCTCGGCGTCGACAACGAAGGCTTTACCGGAGATGACTACGTCAATCCCTCAACCGTGACCGTCAACACCGTAGCCTCCAACGACAACTACATCATCCACTTCAAGCCGGGGGCTCCATGGTCTCGCGCAGGCACTGATGCTGTCCAGCCCCATATCTACATATACCAGTGCCTCGCCATGCCCGCCAACCTGACGGCCATCACCGGCAACGAATATGACGCCCAATTCGCATCGAAGACCGTAGGCTACTATGATTACGGCATGAAGGCCGCTCTGGAGTATTCATTCACAGGCAAGATCGCCTTCAAGGGATGGGATAACGAAAGTAACCTCACCGCACTGAAAGGCACCAAATCAATGGATGGCGGTTTTGTCAAACTCGAATCCGCGAAACTGAATATCAAGGATAATGACGCCGCCAATCATTATTATTTCGACTACGATTTCATGGATTCCTACCGCAACGGCAAGGATATCTACGGCCACTATAAGTGTGATTGTGAAAATTGCCGCAAGGAATATGCGAACCAGCCTGGAGAAGATAACGGCTACAATCGTATGTGGCCCGGAATCATGATGGAGAAAGAACCCGGGACAGACGGATGGTGGAAAATCGAACTCACAGGAATAGCCGACCCGGGAAAGACACTTATGATGTGGCGAGACGGCCATGCCATGAACGACGGAAACAATGGAGACTGGGCCCACAATCGCTATCCAAAGGACAATGAACCCGGCGTGCCGCTTTTCGACTATCCGTCGCGCGAAGGATGGTTTGACTGGGAGTCAAAGACATTCCTCCCCGAAAATCCCGACAACCGCCCGTATGACTGGAAATCCACAGCCGTCAATGGAATGGGCAGGATATATTTCGAAAATCCTTCCGGCTGGAATCCCCCTTATGTACACTATTGGGGAGGAGCCAGCAACTCGTCATGGCCCGGCAAAGCCATGCAGCAAGACGGTAACGGCAACTGGTACTATGACATTCCTATCGGTACGACAGGCCTCGTATTCAGCAACAACGGCAACAACCAAACCCCGGACATCGATATAAACGACGAATACAATACCTATAACTCCACCGAAGCCACCAAGGTGACATCCAAATAACCGAACCATACCTACGACAATGTCTAAGAAACTTCTGACATACCTCCTCCCCCTGGCCTTGCTCGGCGCATGCAGCGACGATATGATGGAGCCTATGATGCAGGGTGTACCCGAGGACGGTGAACTCAACATACGGTTTGCGGTACCTGAGATGAAGACCGTACGCACCCGCGCCGACGACACATCGGTGGCCAACGCCCTTATGCTGGTGTTCGACGGGGGTACCCTCGCGCAAGCCTCCGCCGTGACCCCCGCGGCCGACCTCTCCTGCACCATAACGCTCAAACAGGAACTCCGTAAGAAGACGGGGCTGGAATTCGTATTCATAGCCAATTCCAATGTCATCGACGAATCGTTTTTCCCCGAGGGAGAGACACTGGAGAATCTTAAGGCACCTGACTCCGACTACAATATGGGAGTCCTTTGGGAAAATCACACCATCGGGGACTCTCAGGAAGACCTCATGCTGATGAGCGGCAGAATCACACTCGGTCAGCTCCTCTCCTACAGCTCGGTGCCCCTCGTGCGCAACGCTGCGAAAGTGACACTCACCCTTGATGCGGGCGACGGGACCGGAGTAGAGGCCGTACCTTACAGGGTCTACGGCCAGGCCGCCTCCTCACCGGTGATAGCCGGCGCCTACACCATTACGGCGCCGCCCGTGACGGATACCTCCTACGAACAGTCGTACCCCGACCTGGACGTGTCCGCTACGGTAGGACCCGTCTATATGCACCCCACGGCCAACGCCTCCTCGGGCGACGTACATGTAATCGCCAGACTCCCATACTCCGACGGCAACCGGTATTATTACCGTCTCGACATAGCCGATGCCTCGACGGTCTACGACATCGAATCCAACCATCATTATGAATTGGTGGTGAAAAGCGTCGGATGCAAGGGATACACAAATCCCGCAGAGGCGGCACTGCACCCATTCCGTGCCGGAGCCGATGACTCCGGAGTGACCTATTGCATCCATGACCACGCACCCGAAATCTACAACATGATTTCCGACGGAGTACGCGAACTCGGTGTGCCCCACACGGTGACGCGCACCGTCTCCGACGCCGGCGTACAGACGTTCTACGTGAAGGTACTCGACAAATCGGTCACCGACAGCTCAGGTCTCACGGCGCTCACCAAAGAGAATTTCCGTGTGACTTCCGGCTCCTCATGGATGAGCATCACCGAAGTAAGACCGGCGGATAGTCCCGGCACGGCCATATCCGGCACCGACGCCACCTATGGCGACGGCGCATACGCCTCCGGCTCCCCGGTGCAGAATCCCGATGTCAACGACGCCGGTACGGTCTATCTGGTGACCTTGACTTTCACCCGGCCCATGGATGCCGGCGACCTCAAGGGGAACATTCTTGTGACATGGGGCGGCCTGAGCCGTGAGGTGCCTGTGGTATGGGACCGCACCTTCCGCGCCGACCAGATGCTGGAGGCCGTGAAACTCACCATCAACTCCCCGTCGGATTCTTACGTCAACATCACGTCGGTCGATTACTTCGACACCTATGCCGACGATGGATCCATACTGACCGACGGCTTCATACCAGATGAAGACAACGACAGGGGGAACGCCCGGGTAAAGGGAGTGAAGGCAGCCGACAACAACGGACTATCCCGCAACGAGGGGCTTCACTTCCCCATGCCCTACGGTACCGGCACCACCTACACCTACGCCATCACTTACAGGGACCTCGGAGGCGACAGCAAATATACATGGCGCGCCGAAATCTCCGACAACATGAAGGGCCTGGTGGAGTTTGTGGATGCAGGCGGCAACACATTGTCCTCTCCTTCCGGTACAATCGAGGCCACCGCCACGACCGGCCCGACGATACGCCTGCGCAACTCCGGCAATTCCTCCTATGCCTACACCGTCGGCGAGCTTATCCTCACCGTCACTCCCGACGGCACCGACCTTGACATAACTTATCCGCTGACGCTTTACCACACCGGTTTCTTCCATAAGGACGTCAGAGAGGATTATGTGCCCGGAGGCTCGATCAGCCGCGAGAGTTCCTATACCTACTACGAAGTGGTGGAGCTTACCGACGGCAACTACTGGCTCGACCGTAACCTCGGCGCGACTTCATCAGGGCTATATATCGAGATGAGCGACGGTCAGGCGTTCTACGGCGACAAAAGCGCCGGAGGCTATTGTTACCGCGTGGCAAAATACGGCACCGATACAAACAACAATAACTATCAAGACCCGGAATTCAACTCCGCACTCTGTCCGCCGGGATATGCCATCCCGGTAGATACGGAGTGGGGACTGCTCCGCAAGTCAAGCCGTTTCCACACCGAAGACGTCGGCTCCTACTACACGACCCATTTCGTGTCGGCCACCGGACACGGCAACGTGTATTTCCCGAAAATCGGCTGCCGGGGCACTTCCACCGACGACTGGCAGGGAGAGTCGCGTGCCGGCTACTACTGGACACGCACCCCGGCGAGCGGAATGGAGAAAGCCGAGATCGGCAACTGGCTGAGGGCGTTCAGTATCGTCGGAAACGCTACCACCTACATCAACGCGCAGGTCTACGGCAAGGACGGTAACGCCGGTTACGCGATGCCCGTTCGCTGCATCGCCTCCACCGGCACTACAGCAACGTCGATGACCACTGACTTCTTCGTAAAGGGAGTGACGCACGTCTACCTCTACAATGCGGCAGGCGCAGCCGTGACGGAATGGCCCGGAGTGGCTATCACCACCTCTGAAACCGCATCGCTGGACTGGTTCAACTTCTACTATCAGTCCACCGCTTTCGACCCCGACAACCTGTATGTGATCTTCAACTTCGTGGATTCTTCAGACCGCATCAACACATTCAGTAAGGGAGCCGACGGCACCGGAGCCCGTGTCACCACCAACCTCTCCCCCGCCACCATCGCCGCCGATGGCTCCGTAAAACTCAACCTTCAGGGCTGGAAAGTAATCGGAGAACCATGCCCCCACGGCGACACGACGCGCCTCCGCGACTACTGGGAGTGCATCCTCGATCCTACCGGCAACAGTACTTGCGTACGCCACAACAACCATAACCTCCTCGCAAGCTCAGTGCAGCTTCCGCAACCCACATGGGATCCCGAGTCCCACGATTTGTGGCTTGTAGGCAACACTACCGGCTGGGCCCAAAATGGCACTTATAAAATGACTCAGAACCGGAATGTCTACAGCATTACATTGACTGGAGATTTCGCAGCGGGCTGGAAAATCTATGACGGCGACTGGGATGCCTATTACAATTACGGAATCTCGAACGAAAACGACGAATTCGATACCGAATCCTATGAAACCATGACATCCGGAGACAATAGTAAGAACATCGGTAATACGCTGACACGTAACACGACTATATACGTAATTCTCAACAAGGGTAATGGTAATGCGGTCGATCATTCCAAAACGCAGATCTTCATATTACCCGGTTGAGTGTAATGCAATTCGCCCTATGTCGCTCTACTTGAGCCGATGATTACGATAAACCCGAGTTGGATGCAATACACCCGTAAAGGCACCACGATAAAGCATATAGTGATATATGTTCTGAGCCAACTTTGTTGGCGTTAGTTATTATTTAGTTAGTTTTAGCAAGGGGACGTTGTGACAACGTCCCCTTGCTGTAGGCCGTCGTATCGTCGGCCGCCCGTCAGCCACATTCCCATCCCCCCACCTCCTCCTGAGGTCCGTATGGAGGCTGACGAGTTAACAATTCAGCCTCTCAGCGTGTTATAGATATAAAGATGACGGTGAAAACGGAGCCGTGAGGCACGTTTTGGGGCGTAAATGCGTGAAAATTCGTTTTTTTTCATTAACTTTGCGTTTTCAATCCAAAAATCATCCGCGTCAGCACTCTATTTTCACCGTTTTATTCCGCCCTTCCGGCGGAGCAAGCAAGGAAATTACGTGGATATAATTCAAAACCATTAAAAATAAGTAAAGTTATGAACATCGAATCAATCGGAACCTGGGCCGGAGAGGTCTACAAGGCTCTCGAAGCAGCTGACACCCACACTCTCGGCCTGAAGGCCATCAAGAAAGCCACCAAGCTGAAAAAAGACGAACTCATGGCCGCCTTCGGCTGGCTCGCCCGCGAAGGCAAGCTCCTCATCACTACCGAAGACGAAGAAACCGTGGCCACCCTCGTGGACTGATGCCCAAGCCAGTCCTGACGGTCAGGGAAAACGAATAGAATACGCTCCGGAGCCATCCGCCCCGGAGCGTATTCTTTTTTATCCCGACCGGATGGCCAAGCAGCGTATTTTATAGCCCCGGAGCAGGAAAGGAGGCGAAGCCATGCGGCTGCGCCGAACTTTGATGCCGCCGCCGACGTATTATATAGTAGAGTTTTATATGTTGTTTAACATATATTTTGTAACTTTGCAGACGGAAACTCCCCGCGCCGGAGTCTCCGGCAACGCCGACGGAATCCGCCCGCAAGGATTCCGCTCCCCTCAAACAGGCGCGGTAACCTCAACCCAATTATGCAAGACATCCGCAATATCGCCATCATCGCCCATGTGGACCATGGCAAAACCACGCTGGTAGACAAAATGCTCCTCGCCGGACATCTCTTCCGCGACAATCAGACCACCGGCGAACTCATCCTTGACAACAATGACCTTGAGCGTGAGCGCGGGATCACAATCCTCTCCAAAAACGTCTCCATCAACTACAAGGGCACCAAAATCAACATCATCGACACCCCGGGACACGCCGACTTCGGCGGCGAGGTGGAGCGTGTGCTCAACATGGCCGACGGATGTCTGCTGCTCGTCGACGCCTTCGAAGGCCCGATGCCGCAGACGCGCTTCGTGCTCCAGAAGGCCATCAGCATGGGTCTGAAGCCCGTGGTGGTGGTCAATAAGGTCGACAAGCCCAACTGCCGCCCCGACGAGGTCAACGAGATGGTGTTCGACCTGATGTTCAACCTCAACGCCACCGAGGACCAGCTCGACTTCCCCACCATCTACGGATCGGCCAAGCAGAACTGGATGTCGGACGACTGGCGCCGCCCCACCGACAACATCACTCCCCTGCTCGATGCCATCATCGACAACATCCCCGCCCCGAAGCAACTCGAAGGCGACCCCCAGATGCTCATAACGAGCCTCGACTTCAGCAATTACGTGGGCCGGATCGCGGTGGGCCGCGTACACCGGGGCACTCTCCGCGAGGGTATGGACGTGTCGCTCTGCAAGAAGGACGGCAGCGTGTCGAAGCAGCGCATCAAGGAGCTGCACACGTTCGAGGGCATGGGCCGCAAGAAAGTACCGGAAGTATCGTCGGGCGACATCTGCGCCATCGTGGGCCTTGAGAATTTCGAAATCGGCGACACCGTCTCCACCGTGGAGAATCCCGAGCCCCTCCCCCGCATAGCCATCGACGAGCCCACGATGTCGATGACGTTCACCATCAACGACTCCCCCTTCTTCGGCAAGGACGGCAAGTACGTCACCTCGCGCCATATCGCCGAGCGCCTGGAGCGCGAGCTCGACCGCAACCTCGCCCTGCGCGTGGAGCGCGGCGAGAACGAGGACAAGTGGATTGTCTACGGCCGGGGCGTGCTGCATCTGTCGATCCTCATCGAGACGATGCGCCGCGAGGGCTACGAGCTCCAGGTGGGTCAGCCGCAGGTGATCGTAAAGGAGATCGACGGCGTCAAGTGCGAACCGGTGGAGGCCCTGACCGTCAATGTGCCCGAAGAGTATTCATCGCGCGTGATCGACATGGTGACGCGCCGCAAGGGCGATATCGTGGCGATGGAGACGCAGAACGACCGCATCAACATCGAGTTCACCATCCCCTCGCGCGGCATCATCGGCCTGCGCAACAATGTGCTGACCGCCACAGCCGGCGAAGCCATCATGGCCCACCGGTTCCTGGAGTACCAGCCCTGGAAGGGTGAGATCGAGCGGCGCACCAACGGCTCGCTGATAGCCATGGAGGCGGGCACGGCCTACGCCTACGCCATCGACAAGCTCCAGGACCGCGGCCGCTTCTTCATCTTCCCGCAGGACGAGGTCTACGCCGGCCAGGTCGTGGGTGAGAACGCCAAGGACAACGACATCGTGGTCAACGTGACGAAATCCAAGAAGCTCACCAACATGCGTGCCTCCGGCGCCGACGACAAGGCCAAGATCGTGCCTCCGGTGGTATTCTCCCTTGAGGAGGCCCTGGAGTACATCAAGGAGGACGAATACGTGGAAGTGACCCCCAACCACATCCGCCTGCGCAAGATCATCCTCGACGAAACGGAGCGCAAGCGCGCCAACCGCTGACAACCTCTCCGCCCCCCTGGAAGAAATCCTCCCCGGGATGAACAATCCCCCCTTCCCCGGCGTTCAACCATAGAAAGGAAGAAACGGCGGGCAATCCTCCCAGGACGCGAAGTACTGTTGTAGGCCCCGCGCGGAGCATCCGTTCAGTACAGACCTATACACATACCGTTACACATAAAGAGCCGGATTCCGTGGTTGGAATCCGGCTCTTTATATCATGTGTCAGTCAGGTCCGATGTCAGTCACCGGGGCCGACGGGCTCGTCACGGAAGGAGCGGCGCTCGGGCGCGACGCCCGAAGTGCGCCTCCGGGAGCGTGACTTACCGGCACGCCGGGAGGAGGGAGCGCCGGAGGGGACGCGGAGGGAATCGGCCGCAAGGGAATCGGCCGCAAGGGAATCGGCCGCAAGGGAGTCGGCCAGTCCCGGCGCGCACTCCACGGCGACCGGCGCCGTGCCGCGCGTACACCCCCACTGCCGGGCCAGAGGCCCCAGCATGAGGCAGAGCAGTACGGTGGCCGCGAAGTACAGCAGCCCCGCGCGCTCACGCGATGACAGACGCGGCTTCATGTCAGAAGGGATAGCCTATGGCCAGATGGAAGGCGAACGCCTTCTTGAAGGGGACGTTGAAATAATGGCCGCCGGAGTAGCCGGCCGGGTCGTGGAGGCCATAGCCGAGGTCGCCGCGGAGCACGAGCATTCCGATGTCGATGCGCAGGCCCACGCCGGTGCCCAGCGCGATGTCGCGCAGGAACGTCGACGCCTTAAGCTGCCCTCCCGGGCGCATGGGGTCGTCCTTCAGTAGCCAGATATTGCCCGCGTCGACAAACACCGCCCCGTGCAGCACGCTGATGATCGGGAAGCGGTACTCCGAGTTGAGCTCCAGCTTAAACGTACCCGTCTGGTCGAAATAGCCGTTCTCCAGATCCTGCGGCGCCCGGTAGCTGCCCGGGCCGATGGAGCGCACCGTAAAGGCACGTATCGAGTTGGCGCCGCCGATATAGAACTGCTCCGAATACGGCACCTCGCTGGAATTGCCGTAGGCATGCTCGGCGCCGAGGAACACGCGCGACACAAGCCACTGGTCGGACCCGCGCACCAGCCGCCGCGAATATACGAGCTGCGCCGTGCCCTTTACGAACTGCGAGAACGGCGTGCCGAAGAGCCTCTTTTCCCCCTTCACTCCGCAGAGGCGGTAGATGCCGGCGAAGATGTTGCCGGCTTCGGTGAAGGTGGCCGTGAAGTTGATGCCGTTGATGGCGGCACGCTCAAGGTATTTGTCGAGGGTGTAGGTATAGCTGAGCTGGGGGATGAACTGGCTGCGGAAGC
The DNA here is from genome assembly GCA_014802425.1 of Bacteroides sp. Classification (GTDB taxonomy): domain Bacteria; phylum Bacteroidota; class Bacteroidia; order Bacteroidales; family Muribaculaceae; genus Lepagella. The sequence continues at coordinate 134,659 of JAAVCH010000023.1, read as the reverse complement.
TCAGCGCCACGGCCGGATTCTTCGCCATCACCTCGTCGAACTCCGGAGTGGTGTGCATCAGTTTCGTGTAGGTCAGCTTGAAGGGCGTGAACTGGTTCATGGCGTTGCGCGTGGCACGCCATTCGTAGGTGATGCCGGTGTTGAACGAAGCCAGCTTGAAGTAGTGCGGACGGTTGAGGATCTCGGCGCTCAGCGTGACGGTGGTCCAGTTGAGGTCGAAGTTGCGGCGGCGTATGAAGGCCGGGGCAAGCAGGCGCGGGAAGGCAAGCGAGCCGGTCAGGCCGAACTCGTAGCTGTTGAAGACGCCGTTGTCGTTACCCTTTCCCGTCTGCCATTCATAGGAGCCGGTGAACGACACGTTGAGCTTCTCGGCGCCGCCGAAGAGGTTGTGGTGGGTCAGGCCGAGCGTCAGCGAGGGGCCGATGTAGGAGTTGGACTTCGAGGTGGCGTTGACCTCGATCGAGGCCTCGATCGGACGGTCGTACTGCGCCGTGATGTAGACGTCCATCTCGGGATTGCGTCCCGACGTGTCGACCGGCACCGGCTGGATGTTGATGTTGCTGAAGATACCGAGCCGGGCCAGGCGCGCCTGCGTACGGTCCATGTCGCGCACGGAGAAGAGCTTCCCCTCGCGGAAGGTGATGGCCGAGGTTATCATGCCCGGACGCAGCCGCTGGGGGCGCATCACGATGAGGTCGCCCTTGCTCGTGTCGAGCGTGTCGGGGGTGCCGGGCTTGCGCGTGCTGCGCTTCAGGAGCGTTGTGGTGATGTTGCGGGTGCGGTAGGCCAGTTCCGAGAGGCGCGGGGTGTTCTCGGCCAGAGTCATCCGCAGCGCTATGCGCTGGGGCGCCATAAGGGAGTCGGCCTCGAACTCTATGTACTCCGGGCGGAAATAGTAGTAGCCCCTGTTGCGCATGGCGTTGGCTATGCGCACCCGTTCGGCCGAAAGCGAATCGACGTTGAATATCACCCCCGGGCGGAGATAGCTTCCGCGCATGGCCACCGAGTCGATGAAGCGGCACATGCGGTCGTCAGGGCGCCGGAGCAGCCGCACGGAGTCGATGAGGTACGGGCGCGAGACGTCGACGGTGTAGAGTATCTGCGCCTTCTTGGGATTGCTCTTGCTGTAGACGAGGTCGTAGCTGGCCGTGGAGCCGAAGTAGCCGTTGTTGTCGAGCACCTCCTTCAGCAGATGTATGCGGAGGTCGGGGCGCACGTCGTTGACCAGCACCGGATAGGACACCAGCTTGCGGTAGAGCCACCCCTTCAGCCCCTTGGCCGAGTCGTTCATGTGGTTGTAGACCCAGAGGCCGATCGGAAACGGCGTCCGGTAGTAGGGCGACAGGAAGGGCATCGGATTGTTGGGGGCCACGTTGATGGCCTCCTTGAGGTCGGCTATCATCCCGGAGGGGAGCTGTTCGCCGTCGGTGGGATTGACCTGGAGTTTCTTGACGCCGGTGTACAGCACCTCCCCTTCGGCGAGCCTCGATGTGGTGGAGCACGCGCCGAGCAGCTGGAGGAGCGTCACTACGGCCAGCCAGGAGCCGGCATGGCGCCACAGGGTGCGGCGGAGTCTATTGCTGAGTCGTGTCATTCGTCTGTGGATTCTCTTGTTTGGTCGGGTCTTCGGGCTCGCGTGCGGCGGCCTCCTTCGCGGCCTTGGCGGCGGCCTCGGCCTCGCGTTCGCGGCGGCTCTTGCCCCAGTGTACGCGGAAGATGCGGCGCAGGTCGGAGAGGCGACGGCGCATGGCGAAGCCCACACCCATCTCCGTCACCTCGCCTTCAAGCACGCTCTCGTAGCCCATATGGCGGAAGAGGCGCACGAGCATGGTGAGCGTGTTGGTCTGCTTGAGGGTGTATTCGAAGGAGATGTCGCTCACGAGGTTCTGCGCTATGTCGTCCTCGCTGGTGGTGTCGGTCGAGTAATTGCCCCCCACCACGATCTTGAAGCGGTTGCTGAAGAGTGATTTCGACATCTGGTAGCTGTAGCTCGTGGTGTTGGACGTGGAGCCGTCGGTGGTCTTGTTGTAGTTGTCGATGCCGAAGGAGAGGTCGACACCCTTCACCACCTTTGAGGCGAGGTTGTTGAGCTGGTTCTCGAGGAGGCCGTAGAGCTGGCTCTCAACGAGGTTGGAGGAGGCGGTCTTGGTGCCCGCGCCGCTGTACTGTCCGGTCATGAGGAGGTACATGGCCTGCTGGGCGCGCTGGTCGGGGGTCATGGACTGAAGCTCGTTCTTGACGGTCATGTCGTCGTCGGTCGAGAGGTCGAAGGCTATTCCCGGACTGGCGAGGGTGTCGGTGATGTCGAGGGTCACGAGGAAGTCGATGAGGTTGCTGTTGCCCGAGGAGTTGATGATGTTGGTCTTGACATAGTCGGTGGCGGTTATGTCGAGGGTGGGGTTCATCATGTCGCCGTTGAAGGTGACGGAGCTCTGCGGGTCGAAGTGGAATGTCTTGGTGCCCATCACCGGCACCTTGTAGGTGACGAATCCCTCGCCGAGGAAGAGCTGGCCGTTGACGGTCATGTCGCCCATGAAGTTCTGGTTGTAGGTCAGCGTGCCCGAGGGCGCGAGCTCAGCCTTGCCCTGGCCGCCAAGGTCGACTGCCACGTGCGTGCCGGGCACTATGTTGAGCGAGGCCTTTATGCGCATGGCCATCGAGGGAGGGGCTATGGAATCGGCGCGGGTGGTCTGGACGGTGTCGGCGAAGTTGACGAACTTCACCACATCCGCCGACGACGTGCCGCCGAGCGCCGACGCAGGAGCCATGTCCACCACGTAGGTGACGTCGGTCGTGTTGAGTATCGAGGCGCTGGCCGTCACGTCGAAGTGCTGCATCGGGCCCTTGACGGCGGCGTCGAGGTTGAGGAAGAGCTTGCCGTAGAGGTCGCCTCCGGATCGGCGGTCGGTGTTGATGACCTGGAAATTGGAGGCATTGGCCTTGAGGTCGAACTTCATGCCGGAGAGGCTCGTGGCGTCGACGGTGCCCTGGAGGTGGAGCGGATTGGCGTTGGCGCCGAACACGTTGAAGTCGGGTATGTCAAGCACATTGTCCTTGATGCTGAGCGGGAGGCCGCGCAGCTTCAGGGTGCTCCCTATCATCGGCACCCGCACCCCTACGGAGTCGAGCGCGACGCTGCCGTTGACCACCGGGGCCGTCAGGCTCCCCGCCATGCTGAGCGAACCCGTGAGGCCGCCGCTGAGCGAGGCCACGTCGGCTCCGAGGAACGGGTTGGCCACACTGAGCGGGAAGCTGTTGAGGGCCAGCTTCATGTCTTTCGGCTCCAGTCCGGCGGTGCCCTGGGCGAGCACCGTGGAGAGCACCATGGCGTCCTCGTGGCCGTCCACCTTCAGGGAGGCCTCGATGTTGGAGTCGCCGGAGAGGTCGACGCCGGCGTTGAGGCGGAGGTCGAGGTCGCCGACGCGCATACGGTCGTAGTAGAGGTCGGTCACTCCGATGTCTCCCTTGCCGGAGAGGGTCTTGCCGTCGTAGTGCACGCGGAGGTCGCCGTTGACGGTGGCCAGGAGCGGCGGCGCGGTGATCGACATCCGCAGGAAGTCCTGCACCTTGATGTTGGTGAGGTTAAGGTGCAGGTCGTCCCCCTCGCCGGAGGCCGCGGGCTCGGTCATGATCAGCAGGCTGCTTTCGTTGCTGCTGGCCCGGAGGTTGGCGTTGACCCGGCGGCTGGAGAACTGATAGTCGATATGGTTGTCCTCATTGAAGGTCCATGGCAGGTAGGCGATGGTCGACTTGAGCGGGGTGAAATGGAGGGAGACGATGCTGTCGTTGGCGAAGCCGGCCGTGAAACCGAGGCGGTAGCCGGTCTCTCCCGCCAGGTTCTGCTGGTTGAGGAAGGCCGACAGACGGTTGGAGCCTACGTATCCGTTGAGGTTGACGCAGGCGAACTCGTCGAGCGTGCCGGGGCGGTTGCCGAGGTGGAAGCGGTAGTCCATCAGTTTGCCGCGCTCGTTGAGGGCGAGGGTGATGGTGTCGAGGGTCATGCCGGAGGTCATGAAGCGGCGCGCCAGGATGTCGCCGTGTATCAGGGAGTCGTTGCTCAGGCTGAGGGAGAGGGTGTCGAGGTACATTCCGTGGGGTTCGAGCAGGTCGCGCATCAGGCCGGCCCCGGAGGCCCGGGCGTCGAGGGTGAAGGGGGGAAGGTTGTGCTGGAGTTCCTCGATGTCGAGGTCCTTCTTCCGGATCTGGGCCATGGCGGCGTCAATTCCCCGGGTGAAGGAGGCGGTTATCTCCTCCAGCCCGCGCGGCGATTCGAAGGTCAGGGCCGTCTTGCGCGCCGTCACGTCGCAGCTCACGTTGTCGGCCTCGGCGATGAAGTTGAGCCCGAGTCCGTCGGGAAGGTCGAGGTCCATCGTGGGGAGGTGCCAGCTCACGGAGTGTATCTGCATGTTGGCGTCGTAGAGCCATGCGGAGGGGCGTGCCGTGACGTCGAACTCAAGGTCGGCCGCGCCGTAGCACGTGTCCTCCATGAATCCGAGGGCCATGAGGTCGGCGTTGTAGACCCGCATCAGTCCCTCGGCGCAGTAGTCGTCGGGGCGGAGGGTGCCGGTGATGTGGGCGTTGAGGTTGAGGTCGGGGTTGGGTGAGTCGAGGTCCACGATGAAAGCCGATGAGGCGAGGCGTCCGGAGAGGGTGATGTCGCGCAGGGGCTTTTTGTTGTAGACGATGCTGGCCACATGGACGTCGAAGTCGGTGTGGGCCTTCGGCAGCGTGGGATTGAAGCCGGCGCCCGCGGCATGGACGGTGGCCGTGAGGCGTCCGATTCCGAGGTCGGGCATGAAGTGGTCCACATCGAGGTCGGTCACACGGAGGTCGGCGCGGTAGGCCTCGCTGTTGAGCCCTACCCTCCCCTCGGCCACGAGGCTCCCCTTCGGGGTGACGAGGCCGATGTCGGCGGAGTATTCCTCATGGTCGGCTCCGAGTGTGCCCTCCACGTAGAGGCGCGGGATGTCGAACGGGATGTCGGGCACGAATCCGCGGATGATTCCGGGATTGTCGACGGCCCCCTCGAGCGTCACCCCGGCCACGAGATTCTTCATGTCGAGGGCGTTGCGTGCTGTGCCGTAGGCGCTGAGGGTGAACGATCCGGGCATCCGGAGGTCGAGCGTCTTTATGTCGACGTTGTCGAGGCGCCCCTCGGCCGCAAGGCGCGCGATGAGCGGCGCTCCGGGGAGCTTGCGGGTGTATTCCGCCAGGGAGGGCATGAAGGAATTGATGTCGGTGATGCCCAGCGACGCGTCGAGGCTCGCCTCGACCGGAGCCGAGGGCTGGAGCTGCATCAGTGCGAAGGGCACGTCGGCCGTGGCCGCCACGTGGGAGAACGGCGTGCTGACGTCGAGCGCGTCGAGCTTTATGCCGGCCGAGTCGAGGGCCACTGTGCCGGTGCCGCGCGTTATCTTAAGGCCGCTGCGCTCCGTGGCGCTCAGGCGCGTGACGGGGAGCCGCAGGGCGGTCTGACGGTTGAAGAAATGGCGCAGGCCGATGGCGAGGTCGCTCACCTGGATGTACCCGGCGTCGAATCCCGGCAGGGGGCGGGCGCCGGCGGTGGTGTAGAGGGCCGAGAATCCGTCGAGCGAGATGCTGTCGGCCCTGATCGTCATGGGTGGCGAGGCGGGCTGGGCGGAGGTGGAGTCGGCGGCGGGAGCCGGATGCGCCGCCACGTATTCCGGTGTGGGCGCGATGTAGGTGGCCGAGCCGGAGCGGAGCTGCAGGAGGGAGGCGGTGATGTCGTTGGAGGCGAGGTCGATGACTCCGTCGCGCAGGGATAGGCGCCCGGCGTCGAGCATGAGGGTGTCGATGGTGGGGAGCATCGACATCCCGAACCGTATGCGCTCCACGTCGAGCATGTCGGCCTGAATGTAGAAAGGTGTCGAGGTGCTGTCTTTCGGGGTCTGCTGCTGGCGCCATACGTTCATGTAGAGCGCCACATCGCCGTCGGCCAGCCGGGCCTTGTGGATGAGCAGGCGGCTGGTGCGTATGTCCATGCTGCTCCGGTCGTCGACCTCAAGGAGGCCGGCCCTGACCTTCATTATCATCGAGGAGTCGGGCGACACCATGCGGTAGTAGCCGTCGAGGAGGCGGAGGCGGTTGATGCGCACGTCGAGCTTCAGCAGGGGCATGAGCCGGACGTCGGCTATCACTTCGCGGGCGCGCACCATAGTGTCGCCCTGTGCCTCCACCACATGCACCTCCTCCAGACTGAGGTCGAGGGGGAACTTGAGCCGTAGCTTCCCGATGCCGATGTCCATGCCGGTCTTGTCGCGCACGATGCCGGTGGCTACGTTCTTGACGGCTGTCTGCACGGCGGGTATGTAGAGTGCCACGGGAATCAGGAGCACCGTCACCAGAAGCACGAGCAGGATGACGAGCGGAATCCTGATCCATCTTGACATGCGGCGCCGCTTCGCGGCGGGCTTTGCGGGGCCGGTGGCGGGGTCCTGCGGGGTCACGTTGCCGGGTGCCGGGGTCGTATTGTTGTCTTCCATAAGGGAGTGAGGTCGTTGGGCTTAGCTGTTGTCAGAAGTATCGTGGCGGGAGGGGCCGGCGCACAGGGCGCCGCCGATGAATGTCCAGAGGGCGCCGGCCACTACGGCCCCGACTGCGTCGGCGGCCATGTCGGCGCCCTCGAATCCGCGGCCGAGGTCCATCGCCCGCTGGAGGTATTCTATGCCGATGCCGGCGCCCATGCCGAGAACGGTGGCCAGAGCCACCCCCGGCAACGGCACCGCGCGCCAGCCGCGGGCGCGCTGCGCGTCGAAGAGGGCGCAGAGCACGAGGCCGAAGAACATGATGCCGTGGGCCACCTTGTCGGCTCCCTCGAAGAGCGACGGACTGTCGTCGCCGAGCGGGTCGGGCACGAGCGTCAGGTACAGGATCGCCGCGAGGCACACGGCGGTGAGAAGCCAGTGGGGCACACGGCTCATGAGCCGGTGTATTTTCTCTACTGCTGAAGAATGCATCCGGAGTAAAGCTGTTAGGTCACAGGGGATATGACCCTGCCGCAGTAGGGTCGCCCGTAAAATAAGGCAAAGCTACAAAAAAAAGTTAACTTTTGTGATATCCGCGTGGAAAAAATGGTAAAAAAAACAGCACGCGCCGGTGAGAATGCATCTCTCCGGCGCGTGGCATGAGTCGTTGTCGGCGTACCCGGCTTATTTGCGGATACCGAGTTCTTTCTGGGCGATGATCGCGCGGTAACGGTTGATGTCCTTGCGGATGAGGTAGTCAAGGAGGCTGCGGCGCTGACCTACGAGGGCCTTCAGGGCGCGTGCTGTAGCGTAGTCCTTGTGGTTGGCCTTAAGGTGCTCCGTGAGGTGCTTGATGCGCACGGAGAAGAGAGCGATCTGGCTTTCGGGGCTGCCGGTGTCATTGGCGCCCTGACCGTACTTTGCGAAGATTTCCTTCTTTTCTTCAGTGGAAAGATGCATGATTGGAGATAATTAAATGATTATTGTAGGATTTCACCTTTATCAAAAGGCCTTTGCGGCCTCGGATCTCCCGTCCTCGGCCGGCCTTTACTCAAAAAGCACGCAAAGTTACCAATTTTCCACGACATACGCAAATCGCCTGAATCCAGAAGCATATTTCAGCCGGGTCTGCCGGGCGAAGGCCGGTGCGCGGCGCCGAAAAATCACGCTGATCAACCATAAATTCGCGGAAAGCGTTGCAAACTCCCGAATTAATCATTAACTTTGCAACTCAAACCGAATCCGCAGGCTTCCGCCCTGCACGCCTCCGTAGTTCAATGGATAGAATAATGGATTCCGGTTCCATCGATTGGGGTTCGACTCCCCACGGGGGTACAGGCACTGACTTCCGTGTCATCGGGCTGAATGGCTTAACCGCCATTCAGCCCTTTCTCCATATTGCAGCGCCTTCCCATTACGCTTAGCGTCCCGCCGCGGCCGAGGCTGCGACGGGACGCCGTCACTACTTACAATGCTTACGCAGGACGGGAGCCGGCGACATCACCGCACTGTGATCTTACGGGCATACGCTCCGGTACGGAGGATGTAGATGCCGGCGGGAAGAGCGTCGGGCGAGGCGAGTACACGCCGGCCGCTCAGGTCGTAGACTTCCCCGCCTTCCGAAGGCGCCGTAATCATTTCCACTTCCGCAGTGGGGGCATTAAAGATTGTCTCACCTTCCCAATTGAGAGACTCAAGGTCCATAAGATGTTCACCCTTCATACCGACAGGTGACTGATATACCACCTCTTGGCTCACACCGACACCGATTATCCATTCGGTCGTTTCGGCCTTCTCCCAGTCCATATCCGATTTTTCAGGATCCAGCATTGCGATGGTCATTGTTTTCCAACCGCCATAACGGGGACTGTCCTGAATGGAGAGGCATTTGAACAGACGCTTGCCAAAATTATTGCTTACATATCCTTCCACGGTTTCTCCGGGTTGAAGACCGAAGTCACATATCAGCCTCCACTCCTGTTCATGCCGAAGATAAAGCTTCTTTCCGATTGTAGAGATATGGCCTACCACCAAATCTGCATCATAAAAAGCATTTAACTGCAACACTTTATATGCCTCTACCCCTCCGAGGGTTTCTTTCCCATCGACTTTAAACACAGCATAGTTTAGTAATATGCCGCTGGCAGGAGTCGGAAGTGTGGAATAACATACCCTATATGTCATCCCCTCCTGAACGTTCTCCGGCTGAGCGACCTCAGCTCCCTTCATAGAGAAGACTCCCGCAATCATGCAGAAGATTCCGAATAGTAAAATTCGTGTTTTCATATATGCTTACTTATTGATTCCAAAACGACCATAGATTCTTAAGTTCTTGGCTTGAAGACCTCCTATATCACAGCCTTCTTTTGACTCCTTAGAAAGACACTCCCTTCATCTGAGAAGGCGTAGACGGGTCGTGACAGCTTCGGGCGTCCAAGAAGGGCAAAGCCTCCTTCCTGATAGTTGACAAGGTAAAGGACTGTGTCGGTTTCTGCGCCACGGGTAACGGTGCTGTTGGTGACAAGTTCCACACTCTTGATTGCCCGTTCTTGTGTGGCGCGGACACCGTCTTCTCCTGTCATCGCCGCGATGATATCCTGAGCTTCAATCAGGGCTTCGTCGAGCGAACGCATGTTTGCCGGAACGGCAGAAGCTTCCGGCTGTAACTCAGCTTGTGAGAGAGGAAGATCCTACCTACTGCATCCGATGGCGCCAATCAATACGCCTATCAGTACGAAGAAGTAAAATCTCTTCATAGCGGGTGAATTTAAAGGTTATTATTGAAGTTGTTTAAACTTATTCCGAGATTTTAATTAGGATGATTGCCTGTAGGGTCCTATCCGTGCCGTCTCAACTTTCTCATATCAGCGAGATTGAACAGTTTTACGGTTACAACGATAAGTAGGAAAGCAATATGCATCCAAATATAATAATATGACAATCCGAATTTTATATTACTATCAATCAGCGCATTACATCCTCTGATTCCTCACCTGACATGACACCCCGTTTTAAATTATGACAGGCGGGCGCAGAACGCACGCCTGACGGTCTAAAAATACTTGAGCCTGCGCGTTTCGGTGTAGGAGGTGGTGTCGGCCACACCGGATTTCGCCGAATGGCGGATCTGACGCACTTGGCGGGAAATCCAGTTGCCCGCAGTGTCGGTGTGCGTCTCGGAGTAATCGTATTCCATGAGAAGACGACCTGTATTGGGGTTTACAGCCCGGCGCCCGGCAAGATGGCCGTCGGCCGCATAGCGGTTTTCGACACGCACGGTGTCCCGGGCTCCTATGAAGTTGCTTTCAATCTCTATGCCGGAAGGGCGACGTATGGAATCATAGGCAATCGCCACCCCCATACTGTTGCCGTGGAAAGTGAGATGGCACCCTATCGGGTATCCTTCCGTGTCGTACGTAAGCATCGACTGGCTGATCTGTCCGTCGGGCATGAACTTCACCTTTTTCTTACGTGCAAGAGGATCCTTCGTGGTGAGCCTCACCTCCTTCACCGCCGGGGTACACTCGTACAGCACCTGCCCCTTATACGGCGGCAGCTCCGGCGTTTCCCCCGGAGTGCGGGACTCCGACGAAAGACCTGCAATACACATCCCTGCGACGACCAGCACTCTTTTCGCAACGTCAGCATACTTTGTCACTCTATTCATATCTTAAATGTTCAGTTGATTTTATCATATCTCAGTCCGGCTGCCGCATAGACGATGAAACCTGTGGCCCGCCGCAGTCAAAAATAACGCGACAGGCCACATCACTACTTATCTATCGGAATTGAAGTCTTCCAGGATTCACCGGTATGCTTAAATATCCGGGACAGTACGGAGAGATTCATTTTTCCGCCGTATCAGCCGGCCAAAATTTACTTTACCATTATCTTGCGGGTAGCACCACCGTCACGTACGACATACACCCCCGGTTGAAGAGCATCGGGCGACATCGGTAGCTTACTGCCGTTAAGGTCATAGACAGCCTCAGTCCCGCTAAGACCGCTCTCCAACTCCTCTACCGCGCTATTGCCAAGGAAAGAGAAGAGTACTTCCGTCCCGTCCGAAACCTCTTCCAGATGAGATGCACTGTCGCTTACCCAGAAAGCGGAGGTGGGGTTCAACAATCCTCCGGTGCTACCAACGCCTACAATCCATTGCGGATTCTCCATGCCGTCCGTCCAGTAGTCAGGGGATTCGGCAGAGGCCGCGGTCAGAGTCATGACCTTCAAGCCATTATACTTAGGGTCTTCCTTAACTTCAACACACTTGTACAGATACTTTTCCGGAGTAGCCGACAGGAGGCCGTACCCTTCCATCTCATCTCCGGGTTGAAGCCCGAAATCATAGATCAGGAACCACGTGTCCTCACCTTCGGTACCCTCATATCCGAGCTGGTACACCTTAGTGCCGTCGACATGAAGATATGCCGCCACTTCGCGTTTCTCATAGGTGGGGACGGAGATGTTCCAGACCTGCAGCGCCTTCTTTCCGGCAATAGTGGTCGTACCGTCAATCAGATAACCGTAAAATGTTGACGGCTTTGCGAGTACAGTCTGCTCCTCAATGTAGCGGAGGCCTTGCTTCAGGTTGACGGGATTCTCCTGCGCGCCGCTATATGCAAAGCACATAAAGGCAGCCAAAAAAAGTAATAGTTTTTTCATATCATCAGTATTTTAAACGTATAGGGCACTATAAACACCAAAACACAGTACACAAATTGCTTAAAGAGGAATATCTCCCATCTATTACCATGATGCCTTATTACCCAATATACTGGCATTCATCTTATGGTTTTACAATCCCTGCTCCTATACTCACAGGAGGTATGTACTTACCATACACCTCAGGCTTAAGATAGTAATATCCGTAATTAAAACCGGTAGAATTCATATTTCCGATTTTATCTGCATCAGGATAAAATCTATAATATCCATTGGCTCCCGGACGATTGTCTCCCCATATGCAATGTAAATATATGGTAACCGACATAAGAGGATTTCCTTCAAATATGGTCGAATAGGTACCTATCTCCTGATACCCATCTACAACAAAACAGTGACGACCAGAAGACTTATCATTATCAGTATCATAAAAACTACCCTCTATTATAATAGGAGCTTTGGGATATCTTGATTCACTGAGTGACCCATCCATGAATCCAAAAATCTTATCACGATTAGCCTCAGTAGACATAGAAAAATTATCAAAGCAGTTATCAACTCCAAATCCTAGCTTTGAAAAAACTACAGATTCTTTTCTGGCAGCAGTCGACCGAACGGTGGGATCATACCCAACCACTTTATCACCTTCAAATATAGCCTTATAATAAGAATTACAATAGTTGGAAGATGCCAACTCCTGTAATAGAAAAGATATCATGGTGACATTTCCGTTGTTGATGGCATCCCAATTCAGCTTGGTCCCTGAGATTGATTCGGGAGCCTTATAGTAGGCTAAAAGCTGGCCGATTGCAAGGGGCACACACCCGACCACTCCTTGAACACCGTTAATGAACGGACAGTACTGATTATAGGGATATTCTTGAGTCCAATTCGCAACTGATTCCGGAAGCATAGGTTTCGCTTCGCGAATAAGCTTAGAATAGGTTGTGGAAGGTGGATTGATTCCTATACCCGGATCTATAATAGACACACGTGTCTCGGAAACAGATTCAGCCATACTGGCATACACCGCGGCTCCAGTAGCATGAATAAAGGACGCGAATCCCTTGTTGGAAACGGTGTCAGCCAATGATATGCTTCCCTTTTCCGAAAAAGCATAGATGTTGTCAGAAGTCACCGGTGCTCCGACAATGGCAAATCCTCGTTCGCCGGTATAGTTGATAAGATACAGTAAAGTATCGGATGCCGCAGAACCGGGTCTCACTGCAGTGAGATATTCCACGTTAGCGATACTTTTAGCGTCTTCACTCCGGGTAGGGGTCTCCATCCGGAACCATTCGGCCGCAATACCGATGGCTTCGTCTACGGAACGTGTCGGAACGGAATGTTCCTGACTTTCGGGAGTATCCGACTGAGTCAGATACTCCATCTCACCGGCACTGTTGCATCCGCCAATAAGCAACAGGCCCAATGATGCCATTAGAAAGTAATTTACTCTCATAATCTGATGGGTTAGTATTAAAGGTTATTAAAGGATTTCATTCGTTTTTCCTCATACGGCAATCTTTGCGTAGATATCCCAGTCATCACTATCAGCACCATAGATGCGAATGACCCAGATTCCTGAATGGTCGGCAGGAATAGTGAATGTATACGGGAGCCAGTTATCGTCATGAAACCAGTTGCCGAACTCATCACATAGGAAGATATGGTCGAGCCAGTCGTTGTCGCCTGTGACCTCAATCACACGGGTGTCCGGGTCGTAGGTGATTTCGACCGGAGGATCAAACGGCAGGAGTGGGATGTTGGATGTCACAGGGCGTTTACTCTTAACGGTAGGATTAACCCTTATTGGAGCACCCGATACAAACGGCGCCACAATTAAGGCAATCAGAAATACTATTAGAATTCTCTTCATAATGCGGGGGTGGATTGAAGGTTCTCAGTTGCAAAGTTATAAAATCAATCCATATGCCTCCAAATTAAAAAATATGACACGTGAATTTTTATTATACTGAGAATAAGCATATTACAAAACAGCAGAATGGCTCTAACATGACAACGGGCGCCGGAATATGACAAAACAGCCGGGATGAGTGGATCCTGCGCCCTCCTCTAAAGAATCCATGTCTATTCCAAGTCCCCGTCAAGTGGGCGGCTTTGGTCATTACTGTTTCCCCCTTTGTACTGCGGATCGAATTGCTTCAGGAGGTCCTGAATCCCGGCGCTGATGCGGGAGGAGGTGATTCTGAGTTTGCTGCGGATGGAGACACTCATATGATTGTGGCGTGTAGAGGAGAAGTAGTTACCGATGGCTTTATTACGTAGCCCGAACGCCACAAGACAGGTGAATCCCTTCTCCTTGAAATCGAGGCCGCTTGATTCAAGATACTCGATGAAACCGGGGTAGAGAATACGGTAGCGCTCTATGAGGGATGTCAGGAATTCCTCCCTGTTCTCAGTGTACTTCACATACCATTCCTTAAACCTGGAACCGTTCGGAACCGTCTCCTCGAAGCCGATCCTAAGGATTTCGTTCAACTTCTCGACCTGGCTACGCAACAGGGTATAGATCCTTTCGTCGTTTATGTCCGTACGGGTATCGGTTCTGATGTCAAGTATTTCCTGTATGCGGTCGCGTTCATCCTCCACGGCCCGGAGTCTCCACCGCAGGTTGTCGATTTCCAGTTGCTGGGTTTTCTTTTCAATCCGGGTCCTTTCCAGTTCCGCCTCACGTTTCTGATTCTCCAGTTTCTGCTTTTCCAGCTCGGCCTGCTGTCTCTCATTTTCCAGATTTCGCTTCTCCAGTTCAAGCTGCTGATTATGACGTTCGGCTTTCTCACGGGCCAATATGATGACGGACTCATTGGCCTGAAGCCTCTGATTGTCTATCGTAAGCTGCATATTCTGCCTATGCAACCTATTGGACCGGATTTTTATCAACAGAAGGATGACCATAAGCACAAGGATCACCACACACGCCGTAACAAGCATAATCGTGACATCGCGGGAATGTACTTCCCCCTCTTTATCCCGCATCAGTTTATATTCGATATTACTGAAAGCATAGGTCTTTTCAAGATTCGTGAGATGTTCATCGCCGTCCAGCAGTGTGAATGCAGCATGGGCTTCATAGGCCCGTCGATAGTCATGCAGGGAATCGTACACCACCATGGCGATGGAGTAATATTTCGCCGAATCAAGGATTTCCGACGATTCCAGAAGCCTTCTCCCTCTTTCCGCCTGCCCGATACGGGCATATAGCATCGCCATGGGCGGAGCGGTGTAACCGTCGAGCAAAGAATCCGGAGGAAGCATTCGGAGAATGGAGGGTACGCTGTCTTTATCGGCCATGTATACCGCATAGGAGATGAGATCGGGATAAATCATCCGGTTCTTCAACTCAGGCGACGCGTCGCTTGCATTCAGCACTGCGATTACGCTGTCGGCCAACGCCTTGTCCTCCACCATCACCGCTCCGTTAAGCAGTTTGGCAAGGCAGTCGAGCCTGTGGGATTCTCTTCCGATTGCCTCATAGAGCGGAAGCGCCTCCTTAAAAAGCGCGTTCATCTCGTCGAACATGGTATGCACGTGCAAAATCATACCATGACAAACCAACATATTGGCAAACGTAAGCGTGTCCGTAACCTTACCGCGAAGCTCCTCGCCATGCATGAAGGATGTGAGGGCGAGGTGGGTCTCTCCCCTATTCTGGTGGATGCGGCCGCGGTAGTAGTTCATGCGGAGGCGTTCGTCGGGGGTGCCGTGGTCGGTGTAGTAGTCAATGGCCGGCTGGAGGACATCGAAGTCCTCCCGGAACAGGGCGTTCTTGTCAAGGGCCATGGAATGGAGCAGCGCATAGCGGGCGCGCTCCTCCCGGCCCCGCAAGGCGGAGGAGTCCAGTGCCTCTATGATGGCCAGCGCCGAGTCGGGACGCTCCAGGATGAGGGAGTCGGCGCGGTCGAGTTCCGCCCAACCGGCTGTATGGCCGCACGACGCAAGCGCCATGGACATCAGCGCGAATATCCAGTGTACAATCCTTCGCATTTTACAAAGATGCATAAACATCCGATTCCTTATCTACTTTGATTCTTTATCTACTTTTTTAATGCAGACACTCGATTATATGACCATGCCGGCACAATTAAGCCGGACTGAGCGGCTCAGAATTTCAGGATCGAGGAGCCGGAGTCGGAGTTCTCGAGCGTGCGCCGGCCGGTACGGAAGATGGAGCCGAAGTCGGTCTGGTAGCAGACGGTGAGGGTGACCATGTTGGCGTTGTTGCCTATCCAGCGGCGCGAGGCCGAGGGATTGACTTCGGAGTAGTTCCATGACGGGTATTTCGTGCCGCGGTCGAAGATATACATCCAGGAGGCGGTGAAGCTCCAACGCTTGTCGGGACGGTACATCAGCGAGAGCATGCTGCCGTTCTCTTCCTGCCCTACGTTATGGCCGTTGAGATACTTGCCCGGAATCCTGTACCACGCCTCAAGCGTGAAGTGCCTGAGCGTGTACCACGCCTGCACCGAGCCCGACCAGCTGTCGAGCACATGGCTCCAGTCAGGACCGGCCGAGGTATAATGCGCGTAGTTTACCGTGGCGCCGCAGCCGAAGCCGTGAAGGTCGTTGACGCCCAGCTGAACGGCTACTCCCCCGTTGGAACTCTTGCGCGCGTTGATCGACTGCGAGAGGAACTTTCCGTCGCCAATATAGGTGATGTCGTTGAACACGGCGTTCGGGCGCGAGGAATAATAGGCCGTGAGAAGGGCGGTGAACCATCGGTAGCGCACCGTGGGACGCAGGGAGTAGAAGAGCGAGTAGCTCGTCTTAAGGTCAGGGTTGCCGTTGGAGAACAGGTAGGGGGATATCTGCTGCATGTAGTCGGTAAGCGACGACAGGCCCGGAATGCCTGAGTTGTAGTTGAAGGACCCGGTCAGAGAGAACACCTGCGAGGGGGTCCACTGAAGGGTGGCCCGGGAGTTGTTGCGGAAGTAATGGCGGCGCACGTCGTCGTTCTTCATCCAGTAGAGGCTGAGGCCCGTGGAGACGTTGAAGTAGAACCTGCCGATGAGATGGGTGAAGGAGACGTAGGCGTAGTTGTTGTTCTCGGTCAGGACGGGCACGTAGTCGGTGGTCACGTACTTGTTGCGGTTGTGCGACAGGGTGTTGGTCAGGCCCGCCGACAGGGCTGTCTGCCGGGCGAAGCTATGCTGGTAGGTGGCGCTTGTGATGAGCGACTTACGGGCGCCGTCGACGTCGATCCTGTAGTTTTCGTCCGGCCGCGTGGGGTAAAGGTAGTTGTTGTCACGCCAGTAACGGTTGTCGCTGATGGTGCCGACCATGTCGACTTCGAGCGTGTTCTTCTCGTTGAAGTCGCGCTTGAAGTAGAGGTCGAGGGAGGTGGAGAGGTCCTTGTCGTCGGTCTCGTTATGGAATTCGTAGTCGCCGGCCACGCTGTCGTGCATGTCGCCGTACTGACGGCGGTGGGAGGCGGAGGAATAGACGTTGAAGGTGGCGGAGAAAAGCGTGGAGACCTTCGGGCTGAATATATACCTCAGGCTGACGGGCGACGTGAAGTAGTGGAAGGGGTTGCGGTCGGTCGAGCTGAGATCGACGCGGAAGTCGTCGCCGATATAGGCGCCGGTCATCTCGTCGTGGACGTCATGGTAGTTGCGCCAGCTCGGGGAGTAGCTGAGCTTGAATTCCGAAGGGCCCTGATGGTAGGAGGCTGCGAAGGAGCCGTCCATGAAGGCGGTCTGCAGGGCCGAGCGTCCCCAGAGGTAGACGGAGCCGCCGTCGGTGCGCTCCTTGAGGGTGACGCTGATGTAGCCGTTCTGCCCCGTGGGGGCGTATTTGGCCGGGGGGAGGATGGAGTATTCGATCTTGGCTATCCTGGAGGGCGCGATCGAGAGGAAATCGCTCATAGTGGAAGGGACGCCGTCGATGATTATCACCGGGGCATCGCCCAGGACGTTCATGCTGCGGTTGACGGGATCGGCCACAAGCCCCGGAAGGTTGAGCTTCATGAAGAGGTCGAGGGAGTTGGCCGATGCCTTGACCTGCGAGAGGCTCGGATAGACGATGGTGCGCCCGGCGGCGTCGGTTTCGATGCGCCCCTCGACCACGAACTCGTCGAGCACCGTGGCCTCCGACATCCACAGGGTCCCGAGGTTGATTTCCTCAAGGGGGGACTCGATCATGGCGCGGATATCGGCGTAGCCCGGACTGGAGATCACGAGGTCGAGGATGCCGGTGGCTTCGGTACGGATGGCGAACCGGCCGTCGCGGCGCGTAGTGTCGCGGCAGAGCACGCTCCTGTCGGGAGCCGTGAGCACGCATGCGGCGCCGGACACAGACGTGGAGTCGGATTCGGAAAGGACACGGCCGTAGAATACGCGGGCCTGAGAGACGATGCACGTAGTAAGAAGCAGGAGAAGAGGCAATGATGTGTGTAATTTCATGACGGTTACGGTGTTGACGGGTATTCTTATATTATCGGGAGCGCCCCGGGAGTCAGAGGGGCGGCAGGGAGCGCCTGCCTATTTCACCACACTGTGTGTGTTACGTAATGCAAATATAGTGAAAAAAATGTATGCCTGAGGCGCCTATGCCGTAAAACATTAGCGTTTTTTATGAATACCGACAAACTATACGGAAATCGGCCGCGTTAATCAGATAGCCGGAGACATCCGGACTGATCCGACTCAAAATTCAGACAAAAACGTATTTTTAAATTTCTGCATGAAGAATCTTTTCTTATCGTCAGCGATGGCTTTCACTCTTTTAGGTCTTGCTCCGGTGATAGGCACCGGCACGGCCGCCAGGGCACAGTCGGCCTACGACGCGCAGTTTGCGGACTACCCCACCTATGGCGGCGACGACCTCGAACTAACCGTCACCCCCGACGCCACATCCTTCCGTCTGTGGAGTCCCAAGGCCCAGGAGGCAGTGGTGAAGCTCTATGACAACGGCCACACCGGACAGGCCTACGAGACACTCCCCATGACTTTCGACGCCGCGACGGGCACATGGTCGGCCGGTGTGCCGAAGGCGCTCTACGGCAAGTACTATACATTCCAGGTAAAGCAGGACGGCAAATGGCTCGACGAGACTCCAGGCGTATGGGCGAAGGCCGTGGGAGTCAACGGCAAGCGCGCCGCGATAATCGATTTCACGAAGACGGATCCGGCCCACTGGTGCTGCGACAAGGGCCCGGAGGTGAAGAATTTCTCCGACGTGATAGTGTATGAGATGCATCACCGCGACTTCTCGGTGGATCCCTCGTCGGGCATCGCCAACAAGGGTAAGTTCCTGGCCCTGACCGAGCCGGGCACCACCAACGCCGACGGCCTGGCCACGGGCATCGACCATCTCAAGGAGCTCGGCATCACGCATGTGCACATACTCCCGTCGTACGACTACAATTCGGTCGACGAGGCCAATCTGCCCGCCAACCAGTACAACTGGGGATATGACCCGCAGAACTACAACGCCCCCGAGGGATCCTACTCCACCAATCCGAGCGACCCGGCGACACGTGTGCGCGAGATGAAGCAGATGGTGAAAGCCCTCCACGACGCCGGCATCGGCGTGATCATGGACGTGGTCTACAACCACACGGCCGAGAACGACGGCTCCAACTTCGAGCTGACGGCCCCCGGCTACTACCACCGCCACTGGGACGACGGCCGCTATTCCGACGCCTCCGGATGCGGCAACGAGACCGCCTCCGACCGCCGGCAGATGCGCGACTATATCGTGAACTCGGTGAAGTACTGGGCCGACGAGTACCATATCGACGGCTTCCGCTTCGACCTGATGGCTATCCACGACATCGAGACGATGAACGAAGTGGCCGCCGAGCTGAAGAAGATCAATCCCTCGATTTTCGTCTACGGCGAGGGATGGACGGCCGGCGACTCCCCGCTGGCCGTGGAGCGCAGGGCGCTTAAGGAGAATGTGTCGAAGATGACGGACATCGCGGTCTTCTCCGACGACATCCGCGACGCCGTGAAGGGACACTATACCGCCGCCGAAGACCGCGGATTCGCCACCGGCAAGCCCGGCAACGAGGAGACGGTGAAGATCGGCATCGTGGCCGCCACGGCCCATCCGCAGGTGGACTACTCGAAGGGCAACAACTCGAAGTTCCCCTACGCGGCCTCGCCCGAGATGATAGTGAACTACGTCTCCTGCCACGACGACCTCACCCTCACCGACAAGCTCCGCAAGTCGATGCCGGCCGAGAGCGACTCCGTGCGCCAGGCGGCCGCCAAGCTCGCGCAGACTATCGTCTTCACTTCGCAGGGCACTCCGTTCATGTTTGCCGGCGAAGAGGTGTTCCGCGACAAGAAGGGGGTACACAACTCCTACATCTCCCCCGACTCGATCAACGCCATCGACTGGAACCTCAAGACGCTCAACCATGACCTCTTCGACTACTACAAGGGACTGACGGCCCTGCGCAAGGCCCATCCGGCTTTCCGCATGACTACGGCGCAGGAGATTGCGAAGCATCTGGTGTTCGACAGAATCGACTCCTCGAAGCAGCCCAACCTCATCTCCTATTCCCTCAAGGACAACGCCAACGGCGACGCCTGGAAGGAAATCAAGGTGGTGTTCAACGGTGCCGACCATGCCCAGAGCGTCAATATCCCCAAGGGGAACTGGCTGATAGTGGCCGCCGACGGCAAGATCTCTCCCGAAGGCCTTCTCGGCACTTCGAAGGGAGGGCGCACCGAAGTGGCCCCCTACTCGGCCCTCATCCTCGCCCGCGAGTGAGGCGCCCGCGTGAGGCTTTAAGCTGAAAAGAGAGGGTGGGCAATCCCCCGTCATCCATACTGAAGGACCATATTGAAGAATCCGCCCGGGCGGCCGTAAAGGGCGCCCGGGCGGATTCTTACCATTCTATCGGCGCCTTGCCCTGCGAGAGGAGGTATTCGTTGGCGCGAGAGAAATGATGGTTGCCGAAGAAGCCCCGGTGGGCCGAAAGCGGCGAGGGATGGACGGAGGTGAGCACGAGGTGGCGCTGCGGGTCGATCATCTGCGCCTTGCGCGCCGCGTCGGCTCCCCAGAGGATGAAGACGAGTCCCTCGCGCCGCCGGGCGAGGGCCCGCACGGCGGCGTCGGTGAGGCGCTCCCACCCTATGCCTGAATGCGACTTGGGCTGGCCGGCCCTGACGGTGAGGGAGGTGTTGAGCAGCAGCACTCCCTGGCGGGCCCAGCGGGTGAGGTCGCCGTCGGGAGGCGCGGGGGCTCCGGTGTCGGCCTGCACTTCGGCCAGGATGTTGCGCAGCGAGGGGGGGAGCGGCACGCCGGGGTTCACGGAGAAGGCAAGGCCGTTGGCCTGCCCGGGCCCGTGATAGGGGTCCTGTCCTATTATTACGACTTTGGTGCTCTCGAACGGCGAGGCGTCGAATGCCGCGAATATGCTGCGGGCCGGGGGATACACCGGGCCGGCGGCGTAATCGGAGCGCACGCGCGATGTGAGCGCATCGAAGTACGGCTGGGCGAACTCCTCGCTCAGGGCCTCTTTCCAGCCGGGTTCCATTTTTACCTTGTCCTTGTCCATGTCTGGAGATGTTTATGTACGGGGTCAGCACACCACGGTATGACGCCGCAGGATCGGTCCTTCCGCCCCCTCCCCCCTTCCCTACAGCAGGGGCGCGAAGAGGCGCACGAGGCTTTCGAGCATCCGCTGCGGCAGCGGGCGCGATTTCCACTCGCTGTAGCGGAGCTTGCGGCAGTCGGAGAGGTCGCGGAAGAAGATGTCGCGCATCGAGCGGTTGACGTCGCGGTCGTAGATGAGGAGGTTTCCCTCGAAGTTGTTTTCAAAGGAGCGGAAGTCGAAGTTGGTGCTTCCGGCCGTGGTGAAGGTTTCGTCGACGGTCATCGACTTGGCGTGGAGCATCCCTGGGTTGTAGCTGTAGACCTTTATCCCGGCTTTCAGGCAGCGGGTGACGTAGCTGTAGGTGGCGAGCTGGAGGAGCCGGGAGTCGGACTTCGAGGGTATCATCACGCGCACGTCCACTTTCGAGAGGGCGGCGGCCTCAAGGGCGTTCATCAGTGTGTCGGTCGGGAGGAAGTACGGGGTCTGTATGTAGATCGATTTCCGCGCTCCGGAGATGGCCTTGAGGAAGCAGAGGGCGATGTTCTGCCATGAGTCGACGGGCCCGGACGTGACGAGCTGCATGGCGCAGTCGTTGCGGAAGCCGGAGGGAGGGATGTCGAGCGGCAGGTCGGAGCTTGGGTTGCGGAGGAAGTACCAGTCGACGGCGAAGCTGTAGATGAGGTTCTGCACGATGTCGCCTTCGAGGCGGAAGTGGGTGTCGCGCCAGGCTCCGCCGTCGGCGAGGCCGCGCACGTAGCGGTCGGCGATGTTCATTCCGCCGATGTAGCCGATGCGGTTGTCGATGATGACGAGCTTGCGGTGGTTGCGCCAGTTGATGCGGTTGGCCAGCTGCGGGAAGGTGACGCGGAAGAAGGGATGGATGTCGACTCCCCCCTCCTTCATGCGTCGGAAAAAGCGGTTGGAGGCCGAGAAGCTCCCCACATGGTCGTAGATGACCTTAACGCATACCCCCTCGGCGGCCTTGGCGATGAGGAGGTCGGCCACACGGGTGCCGAGCTCGTCGTCGTTGAAGATGTAGTATTGCAGGTAAATCGACCGGCGGGCCCCCTCCAGGTCCTTGAGCAGGGTCTCGAATTTGTCGGCTCCCACGGTGAAGATGCGTATGCGGTTGTTGACCGTAAGGGGGGCTTTGGTGAGCGAGAAGGCGAGCTTCACGAGCTGCCGGGCGGCGGCCGAGAGCGGGAGGGAGTCCATGTCGGCGCTTCTGACGACGAAGTTGTGGAGGAGGCGGCGCTTGTTGTGGCGCGAGATCATGTGGCGCCCCTTCATGCTCCGGCCGAAGAAGAGGTAGAATATGATGCCGATGCCGGGGAGGGCCAGAAGGGCTATCACCCATGCCAGGGAGCGGATGGGGTTGCGGTTTTCGGAAAGGATGACGAGGATGCACATCACGACCACGATATAGTAGACCCCCACGGCCAGGGCCGTCCAGGGGCCGATGCTCGGAAAGGCCAATATGTTGAGGTCGACGGTCATTTCATGTCATGTTTTTTTCTCCGGGGTCAGCGGAGGATGTTTCATCCGGTGTCGGGCCTACCCCTGCATGGATTGCGGTAAGGGTAAAAAAAATATGAGATAATTTCACAATCATCTCATACTCTTTGGCTTAACTAAATAAATTCTTACATGCTAGGTTCATAGGCTTTTTTTACCTGCACAAAAGTAGTGCTTTTATCCGTAGTATGCAAGAGTCCGCGCGTTAATATATGTTAATTATCAGACTTCTCCCCCTTCTGCCTCAGATATTCTCCGGCGGTGAGGGCAAGTTCGGCGTACCATTCCCTGCCGAACCTCCTTTCAAGCGGCTCGCGCAGGAACTCGTAGGCCCTGATGCCCCGGGCACGCCCCATTACTTCGGCTCCCTTGCATATCTTCCAGCGGTGGAAGTTAACGGCGGTGAATGATGGGTATTCCTTGAGGCGCACCGGGTAAAGGGCGCAGCTGATCGGCTTGAAGAAGTCGGTCTCCCCTTCGCGGCGCGCCTTTTCGAGGGCGCAGAGGCATTTGCCGTCGGGGGTGAAGGTGGTGAAGACGCAGTTGGCGCCCCCCACGAGCTGGGTGACGAGGTCGCCTTCCTGATCGATATAGCTCACGCCCTCCTCCTCCACGGCCCTGCGGGCGCCGGGAGTGAGGTAAGGGAGTATGCGCGGCGCGAGGCGGCGGAGTTCGGCGTCCTCCTCCGGGGTGAGGGGCGCTCCGGCGTCGCCGGCCACGCAGCATTCGCCGAGGCAGTCGTCGAGGTCGCAATGGAAGTAGCGCTCCACGAGGTCGAGCGAGACAAGTGTGTTCTCTCCTATCTGTAGCATTGTTGTTTTCGGATTATGCGTCTGCCGGCGCACGCCGGGTGCGGAAGGCCCCTACCGGCCCGACACTATCGTGGCGGCTCCGAGGAGGCGGTCGTAGCGGGCGCCGGGGGTGCGCTGATAGACGTAGACGTTGTATTCGTTGACGGTTTCGTAATGGTTCCCCTCGATCAGGGCGTCGTCGGCGGCGGGGGCGGCGAGCCCCGCGGAGCCCCCTTCTTTGGGGAGGACGGCGTACTGGTAATTGTAGGAGCCCTGCTTGAGCGGCAGGGTGAGGGTGTAGGCGCCCGAATCGCGGTCGTACTTCATGCGGTTGAGGTCAGTGTAGCCGCGCAGGGCGAGGTCTCCCTCCACGTAGACGTCGCCGTCCATGATTTCGGGGTAGTCGAGGGTGAAGGCGGTGAGCACGTAGTCGGCGCCGAGGTCGGGGTCGGTGGCGTTGTACTCGTCGATCTTATAACGTCCCCTTTGGGTGGAATCATATATGTAGGGGTGCGAGGCGCGTTCGGAGTCGGTGGCCACGAGGGCGTAGTGCATGCGGCCGTCGAAGCCGGCCTCGGCGATGTGCATCCCTTCGTAGTTGACGCGCACGGTCTCGAAGCGGCGGTATTCGTTGCCGGCCGCGAAGATGAGCGCGGGGTCGTAGTCGTAGACCACTTTCGTGCCCTCCACCCGCTGGGGGTGCATGATGAGGCGGCGTGTGTCGGGGCGGTCGTTGCGGGTCACCTCCACTATCAAGTCGGTATAGGGGTTAGGCACTCCGGCGTTGGCCACGTTGACTTCGAGGCGCAGCTGCTGGAAGCCGGTGTTGACGCCGCGCGAGGTGCGGCCGTCGGCGTAGCCTCCTATTCCGACGCTCTGCTCCGCCACCCGGAAGCGCGCCTGGAGCAGGATGTCGTCCGGGTCGGACTCGTCGTAGACCTGCCATAGGTAGTTGCCGCTGACGAGCGGACGCAGGCCGTCGTCGGCGATGGTGAAGCGGTAGTTGACGTAATGCACGTAGGTGTTGGAGCTGAAGGCGTAGTTCCCGATTTCGGCTTCGTTGAAGCCGTCGACGTACTCGCTTTCCACCAGACGCGAGGGGCGCCAGTCGGCGTCGCAGTGCAGGAGGCGGCAGCGCAGGTAGCGGCGGTCATCGCCTATGATGTCGAAGCTGAACGTGAGCCGGTCGGCGTCGGCGGGAGTCAGCACGGCGGGGCGCATGAGGTCGTCGGCGACGGTGACGGTAAGCGTGCGCGCCAGTGGATGGAATATGCGGGTGGAGGTGTCGGGCTGCGCGCCGGCGGAGCGGAGCGCTCCCAGGGCGAGGACAAGGGCGAGGATGGCCGGGCGTATGGCTTGACGGTGTTTCATCATGCGGGACGTTATCTGGTCTTTAGGGTCATTCTGCGGGGGCGCCCTCTTCGAAGTGGCGGTGGAGTATCTCCACGCCCTGGAGCACGAGCTGTTCGCAGGTTGGACGCCCAGGCTTCCCCTTGAGGTCTTCGCAGCGGAGGCATCCGCAGTTGGCGTCGGCGAAGCGGCGCGCCAGGCTTCCGGCGCATTTCATCGAGGCGGCTTTGCCTGAGGCCTCGGGGCTCTGGAGCATCCCCTGGGCAAGGGCCATGGCGTTGACCACGCCGCAGATTTCACGGGTGGCGCCGACGCCGGTGCCGAGGCCGGAGGTGATTCTGGCGGCGAGCTCACGGGGGAGCCCGGTGACGTCGTCGAACGGGAGCAACACGCTCTGGGCGCAGTTGTAGCCCTCTTTCCTGAGGCGCAGGGCCTCTTCACGGCGCGTTTCGAGAGGTTTCATATATCCTTGATGTTCAATTAATTGTGAAAGTTATTGACATACCCTGTCAATAACCTGTCGATAAACCGGTAAAACTGTCAATAAACCGGCCATATAGTGAAAGAGTGCTCCGGAGGAATCCGGGGCACTCTTCATATGACGGTTGTATCCGAACGTGCGGATCACTCTGCTGCGGGAGCCTCAGCTGCTTCTGCGGCGGGAGCCTCTGCTACGGGAGCGGCCGCCTTCTTGCTGCGGGAGCGGCGGGTCTTCTTGACCTTCTTGCCCTCGCCTGCGGCTGCGAGCATGCTCTCGTTGAAGTCGACGAACTCGATCATGCACACTTCGGCGTTGTCACCCAGACGGTGGCCGGTGTGAAGGATGCGGAGGTAGCCACCGGGACGGTCGGCGATCTTTTCGGCGATGGGGCCGAAGAGCTCCTTGATAGCTTCCTTGTTCTGGAGGTAGCTGAAGACGAGGCGGCGGTTCTGCATGTCGTCCTTCTTGGCGCGTGTGATGATAGGCTCGGCATACTTGCGGAGCGCCTTAGCCTTGGCCTCGGTGGTGAAGATGCGCTTGTGCTCGATGAGCGAGATAGCCATGTTGCTGAGGAGCGCCTCGCGATGGCCCTTCTTGCGGCTGAGATGATTGAATTTCTTATTGTGTCTCATCGCTGTTTAGTCTTTGTCTAATTTATATTTTGAAATATCCATCCCGAAAGAGAGGTTGAGGTTGGCCAGAAGGTCGTCAAGCTCTGTGAGCGACTTGCGGCCGAAGTTGCGGAATTTCAACAGGTCGTTCTTGTTGAATACCACGAGTTCGCCAAGAGTCTCCACTTCGGCGCTCTTGAGGCAGTTGAGCGCGCGGACGCTGAGGTCCATCTCGCTGAGCTTGGTCTTGAGGAGCTGGCGCATGTGGAGCACCTCCTCGTCGAATTCCTCGCTCTCGACGTCGGTCGGAGCCTCAAGGGTCATCTTCTCGTCGGAGAAGAGCATGAAGTGGTGGATAAGGATCTTGGCAGCCTCCTTAAGGGCGTCTTTCGGAAGAATAGAGCCATCGGTGGTGACTTCGAGTATGAGCTTTTCGTAGTCGGTCTTTTGCTCCACGCGGTAGTTCTCGACGGTGTATTTCACATTCTTGATCGGGGTGTAGATGGAGTCGATGGCGATTATCCCGGGATCGGCGTCGCCGATCATCTCGCGGTTTTCGTCAGCGGGCACCCATCCGCGTCCTTTGTTGATCGAGAATTCCATCTTGAAGCTCGCTTTGGGATCGAGATGGCAGATGACCAGCTCCGGATTCAGGACTTCGAAACCCGTAAGCACCTTACCCAAGTCGCCGGCTTTGAACACATCTGTGCCCGACACTTCCACCACAGCTGTTTCGGCTTCAATGTCCAGGGTCAGCTGCTTGAAACGCACTTGTTTAAGGTTGAGGATCATGTTAATGACATCCTCCTTCACTCCGGGGATGGTGTCGAGCTCATGGGCAACGCCTTCGATCTTGATCGAATTGATGGCGAATCCGCCGAGCGACGACAGAAGGATGCGTCGCAGCGCGTTGCCTATGGTCTGGCCGTAACCCGGCTCAAGCGGACGAAATTCAAACTTTCCGAATGAATTGTCGGCCTCAAGCATGATGACCTTTTCAGGCTTCTGAAATGCTAAAATTGGCATGGGGCTCTATTGTTTATTATTTAGAATACAACTCGACAATCAACTGTTCCTTAATTGTCTCGGGGATATCCTCGCGCGTCGGCACGTGGAGGAAGCGTCCGCTCTTGGAGCTTTCGTCCCATTCGATCCAGGGATACTTGCTGTGGTTGAAGCCTGCGAGTGCGTCGGCGATGACCTCAAGGCTCTTGGCCTTCTCGCGCACGCCGATCACGTCGCCGGGCTTTACCTGATAGGAAGCGATGTTGACGACCTGGCCGTTGACGGTGATGTGCTTGTGGAGCACGAGCTGACGGGCCGCAGGGCGCGTCGGGGCGATGCCCAGACGGTAGACAACGTTGTCAAGACGGCTTTCGAGAAGCTGAAGGAGCACCTCACCGGTGATGCCCTTGGTGCGGGCAGCCTTCTCGAAGAGATTGCGGAACTGACGCTCCAGCACACCGTAAGTGTATTTGGCTTTCTGCTTCTCGCGGAGCTGCATGCCGTACTCCGAAGTCTTTCTGCGACGGTTCTGGCCATGCTGGCCCGGGGGATAGTTCTTCTTGACCAGAACTTTATCCTCGCCATAGATGGCCTCGCCGAATTTACGGGCGATTCTTGATTTGGGACCTGTGTATCTTGCCATTTCTGTGTTTGCTTTTATGGGGCGGCACTCGGTGCGTGCGGGGATGCCTGCCGGAAATCCGGAACAGCTTTCGTTAGCGCAGCCGCGACTATCGAGAGAAAGTTACCGATCGAACGTCATGGTTCTGTAACGCGCCTATCGCCTCCGGGCGGGCCGGAGACTCGGCTTGGAGTATATCGTTTGAAGCATCAATTGTTCGGATAGTCTATTCGCATTCCGAAACCGTTCCCTCAAAGATTTCCTGTCTCAGGCCATCACGCCGCATTCCGTTTATGCCGCCTGATTGAGATGATGATTAAGATTCTTGCTTTTGGAGGATTCGTAAATCTTAGACTCTTCTTCTCTTGGGAGGACGGCAGCCATTGTGGGGCAGCGGAGTCACGTCGACGATCTCCACGACTTCGATGCCGGCGCCGTGTACCGTACGGATTGCGGACTCACGGCCGTTGCCGGGACCCTTGACGTATGCCTTTACTTTGCGCAGGCCGAGGTCGTAAGCGACCTTCGCACAATCCTGAGCGGCCATCTGGGCTGCGTAGGGAGTGTTCTTCTTCGATCCGCGGAAGCCCATCTTGCCGGCCGACGACCAGGAGATGACCTGACCCTCGGAGTTGGCCAGACACACGATGATGTTGTTGAAAGAGCTATGCACGTGGAGCTGACCCATTGCGTCAACCTTGACATTTCTCTTTTTTGCTGCGACTGTCTTTTTTGCCATGATCTAAAATTATTTAGTAGCTTTCTTCTTGTTAGCGACTGTTTTCTTGCGTCCCTTGCGGGTGCGGGCGTTGTTCTTGGTGCTCTGACCGCGCACTGGGAGGCCGAGACGGTGGCGGATGCCGCGGTAGCAGCCGATGTCCATGAGACGCTTGATGTTGAGCTGGATCTCAGTGCGGAGGTCGCCTTCGACCTTGTGCTCGGTCTGGATCACTTCACGTACTGCGGCGGCCTGTTCATCAGTCCAGTCCTTGACTTTGATGTCACGGTCAACGCCGGCTTTGCTCAAAATCGAATTGGCTGCGCTGCGGCCAATCCCGAAGATGTATGTCAAGGCAATCTCGCCTCGCTTGTTCTGCGGCAAATCAACGCCGACTATTCTTACTGCCATATTGCTATGATATTTTTTTGCAAAGGTTGATGATTATCCCTGACGTTGTTTCAACTTCGGGTTCTTTTTGTTGATTACATAAAGTCGGCCCTTCCGGCGTACGATCTTGCTGTCCGGGGTGCGCTTTTTAATTGATGCTCTAACTTTCATATCTTGTTGGATTGGATATTATTTGTATCTGAAAGCGATTCTCCCCTTGCTGAGGTCGTAGGGCGACATTTCGACTCTGACCTTGTCGCCGGGAAGAATCTTTATGTAGTGCATTCGCATCTTGCCCGAGATGTGGGCCGTGATTTCGTGGCCGTTCTCGAGTTCGACCTTGAACATTGCGTTCGAGAGCGCTTCGAGAATCACGCCGTCCTGTTCGATTGCAGCTTGTTTTGCCATATTCTGAGTTGGAGTTTTAGGCCGGTGCCCCGTGGGGCGCCTTCTGGATTTCGATTTTTTCTACCTTTGGGTCATGGCCCGCGCCGGCACCCGGGCGGGCCTTCACTTGGCTTCTCATGCTTCCGGGGCCTCGGCGGGAGAGTCGGCCCGCAGGGGCTGGCCGAACTCATCGAGGCCTCTCGAGGCCAGGGCCTCGTGGATGTAGTCGAAGGTGGTGAGTATCTCCGGGTCCTCGGGAGTGATGAGCAGGGTGTGCTCGAAATGGGCCGAGGGCTTGCGGTCACGCGTGCGGCATTGCCAGCCGTCGCGCTCGATGACGATGTTCTTGCTTCCGAGGTTGATCATGGGCTCGATGCAGATGATCATGCCGGGCTTGAGCACGGGGCCCGTGCCCCGGCGTCCGTAGTTGGGCACCTCGGGGTCTTCGTGCATGCTCCGTCCGATGCCGTGGCCGCACATCTCGCGTACGACGCTGTAGCCTTCATGCTCGCAGAATGTCTGCACGGCGTTGGAGACATCCCCCACCCGCTTGCCGCCGCGGGCGGCGGCGATGCCGCGGTAGAGGGATTCCTTGGTGATGCGGAGGAGGCGCTCGGTCTTGGGGTCGATCTCGCCGACGGCGAATGTATAGCANCTGTCGCCGTTATAACCGTCGAGCTCCACGACACAGTCTGTGCCGACGATGTCCCCCTCGCGGAGCACATAGCCTCCGGGGAAGCCGTGGACCACCGTCTCGTTGACCTCTATGCAAAGCGTCCCGGGGAAACCGTGATAACCCAAGCAGGCGGGTTTACCCCCGTTGTCGAGGATAAACTCACGCGCTATGGTGTCAAGACGAAGTGTCGTCACGCCGGGAGCCACCCATTTGGCCACTTCGCCGAGTGTACGGCTGACCAGGTCGCTTGCNCGGGCTACGAGCTCTATTTCTTCNGGTGTCTTGAGGTAGATCATATCGAATTTCGCTTACGCTTTTTTCTCTGCAGGATTTTACGGTTTATATCAGAATGCACGGTTGCCGGTGGTGCGGCCCTGGATGCGGCCGTCCTTCATGAGTCCGTCGTAGTGACGCATCAGGAGATGGCCCTCGATTATGCGCAGCGTGTCGAGAATCACGCCCACGAGAATCAGCAGCGATGTGCCGCCGAAGAACTGGGCGAAGCTTCTGTTGAGGCCGCATACATATGCTATCGANGGAAGGATGGCCACGATGCCCAGGAAGATCGAGCCGGGCAGCGTTATGCGCGACATGATGGAGTCAAGATACTCCACGGTCGGCTTGCCGGGCTTTACTCCGGGGATGAAGCCGTTGTTGCGCTTCATATCCTCCGCCATCTGCTGCGGACGCACCGTGATGGCGGTATAGAAATATGTGAAGGCCACGATCATCAGGAAGTAGATGATGTTGTATGTCCAGCCGTACATGTCGGTCAGCGANCCGAGGAGGCCGCTGTGGCTTGTGGAGAAGCCGGCCAGAGTGACGGGAATGAACATGATGGCCTGCGCGAAGATGATCGGCATTACGCCGGCGGCATTGACTTTCAAGGGGATGTACTGACGGGCACCGCCATACTGCTTGTTGCCGACGACTTTCTTGGCGTACTGCACGGGCACCTTGCGGGTGCCCTGCACGAGCAGCACGGCTCCGGCGATGACGGCGAGGAGGATGACGATCTCGACGAGGAAGAGCACAAGGCCGCCTCCTGCCGAATTCATCAGTCGCGAAGTGAACTCCTGAAGGAACGCTTCGGGCAGACGCGCGATGATGCCGATGAGGATGATGAACGAGATGCCGTTGCCCACCCCTTTCTGGTCAATGCGCTCGCCAAGCCACATGATGAACATGGAACCCGCCGCCAGCACGATGGTCATGAAGATGATCGTCCAGATACCCATGTCGACGTAGCCTCCGGCGGCTGTGACCTGATAGCGCAGGTTCATCAGATATGCCGGACCCTGCAGGAGCAGGATGAACACCGTCAGGTAACGGGTGTACTGGTTGAGCTTCATGCGTCCGCTCTCGCCCTCGCGCTGCATCTTCTGGAAGGCGGGAAGCACCATGCCCAGNAGCTGNATNACGATCGANGCCGTGATNTAGGGCATGATNCCCAGNGCGAAGATCGANGCCTGNGAGAANGCNCCNCCCGAGAACATGTCGAGNAGCTGCATNAGGCCGTCGGANGTGAAGTTCTTNAGTGCCATCAGNNNGTCGGGNTTAATNCCCGGNAGNACCACATAGCANCCGAAGCGGTAGATNANCACGAGCAGCAGCGTTATGCCGATGCGATGGCGGAGATCCTCGACGCTCCAGATATTTTTGATTGTTTGAGTAAATCCCATTTTAGATGATTATTTTGTAGTGGGTACAGCAGTGCCGCCGGCCGCCGTGATGGCTTCCTCAGCCTTCTTGGAGAATGCGTCGGCCACCACCTCCACCTTACGGGTGAGGGCACCGTTGCCGAGCACCTTTACGAGGCAGTTCTTGGCAACGAGGCCGGCGTTGCGCAGATCTTCCACTGTGATGCGGGCGAGATCCTTGGCCTCGGCCAGAGCCTGGAGGGCGTCCAGGTTGATGGCCTTGTACTCCTTGCGGTTGATGTTCTGGAAGCCGAACTTGGGCACTCGGCGCTGAAGGGGCATCTGGCCGCCTTCGAAGCCGATCTTGCGGCTGTAGCCTGAGCGGGACTTGGCACCCTTGTGGCCACGTGTGGATGTACCGCCGTAGCCGCTGCCCGGGCCGCGGCCCACTCGTTTGTTCTTCTTGTTGCTGCCAGGTGCGGGGGTAAGATTATGTAATTCCATTTTTGTTGCGAACCTTTAAGAGATTAGAGTTTTGCCACTTCTACGAGATGACTCACGGCCTTTACCATGCCGCGGATCGAGGGATTGTCCTCGTGTACCACTGTGTGGTTCATCTTTCTGAGCCCAAGGGCATCGAGTGTGCGCTTCTGCACTGCAGGGCAGTTGATGCGGCTCTTGATCTGTTTGATTGCTATCTGTGCCATTGCTCTCTAATCTTATTTGCCGTTAAACACTTTTTCCACTGAGATGCCGCGGGCGGCAGCCACCTGCGCGGGCGAGCGGAGCTCGCCGAGGGCCTCGATTGTGGCCTTCACGAGGTTGTGGGGGTTGGACGAGCCCTTCGACTTGGCGAGCACGTCGGTGATGCCTACGCTCTCAAGCACGGCACGCATGGCGCCGCCGGCCTTCACACCGGTACCCTCGGAGGCGGGCTTGAGGAAGATGCGGGAGCCGCCGAACTTGGCGGTCACCTCGTGGGGGATCGTGCCCTTGTGGACGGGCACGCGGATGAGGTTCTTCTTGGCGGTCTCCACGCCCTTGGCGATGGCGGCCTGCACTTCGTTGGCCTTGCCGAGGCCCCATCCGATGACGCCGTCTTCATTGCCGACTACTACGATAGCCGCAAAGCTGAACGCACGTCCGCCCTTGGTCACCTTGGTGACGCGGTTGATGGCGACGAGACGGTCTTTCAGGTCCAGATCATTCGTGGATTTTACTCTATTGTTCTTAGCCATGATTTCTTTTAAAATTTAAGACCGGCCTCGCGTGCCGCGTCAGCCAATGATTTTACTCTGCCGTGGAAAAGGTAGCCGTTACGGTCGAACACCACTGTGGTGATACCCTTTTCCAAAGCCTTTCTGGCGATCTCTGCGCCAACCTTTGCGGCGATCTCGCTCTTTGTGCCGCCTTCGAGACCCTTCGAGCTGGCGGCCACGATGGTGGCGCCGGCAAGGTCGTCGATCACCTGCACGTAGATGCCCTTGTTGGAGCGGAACACGCTCATGCGGGGACGCTCTGCTGTGCCGGAAATTTTACCGCGGATGCGGGTCTTGATCTTATTTCTTCTTGCTATCTTGGATACCATGTTGTCTTCCTGTGTTTAATTATTTGGCGTTAGCTGACTTGCCGGACTTGCGGCGGATGATCTCGCCTACGAACTTGATACCCTTGCCCTTGTAGGGTTCCGGCTTGCGCAGCGAGCGGATCTTGGCGCATACCTGGCCGAG
Source organism: Bacteroides sp. (assembly GCA_014802425.1). Classification (GTDB taxonomy): domain Bacteria; phylum Bacteroidota; class Bacteroidia; order Bacteroidales; family Muribaculaceae; genus Lepagella. The sequence continues at coordinate 102,022 of JAAVCH010000023.1, read as the reverse complement.
GAGCTGCTTGTCGGCGCTCTCAAGGATGATCAGGGGGTTCTTGTTGCGCTCCGACTTTGCCTCTACCTTGATTTCCTTAGGAAGCTTGATGAAGATGGCGTGGGAGAAGCCGAGGGCGAGTTCGAGCACCTGGCCTGTGGATGTGGCGCGGTAACCTACGCCGACGAGTTCCATCTCCTTCTTGTAGCCTTCGCTTACGCCGACCACCATGTTGTGGACCAGGGCGCGGTAGAGTCCGTGCATGGCGCGGTTCTCACGGCTGTCGTCGGGACGCGTCACCACTACGTGGCCGTCCTCTACGGCTACATGGATGTTGGGGTTGATTTCCTGTGCGAGCTCTCCCTTGGGGCCCTTCACAGTCACTGTGTTTCCGTTTACCTGGACTGTTACGCCGGCAGGTATCTCAATGGGTGCTTTACCTATTCTTGACATGTCTGATACCTCCTATTCTTAATATACGTAACACAATACTTCGCCGCCGATCTTCTGCTCTTTGGCCTCTTTGTTGGTCATCACTCCCTTGGATGTGGAGAGGATGGCGATGCCGAGTCCGTTGAGGACACGGGGCATGTCCTTGTAGCCGGTGTACTGACGGAGTCCCGGACGGCTCACACGGTGAAGGTTCTTGATGGCGCTCACCTTGTCTACGGGATCGTACTTAAGGGCAATCTTGATGGTGCCCTGCGGATTCTGGCCTTCCTCAAACTTGTAGTTCAGGATGTAGCCCTGGTCGAAAAGGATTTTTGTGATCTCCTTTTTCATCTTTGATGAGGGAACCTCCACCACGCGGTGTCCTGCATGGATGGCGTTTCTGAGTCTCGTCAAATAATCTGCAATTGGATCAGTCATTGTTTTTGGTTGTTAAATTGATTCAGATTCTCTGAACAATATTTAATACTCTCATGTGTCAAAGGGCCTACCTGCGTAGCTTCCGCTGCGCCGACAGGCTCAAAAACTCTGCAAAGATAGTCCGAATTTCCGAATTATCAAAATTTTACACGCTCCACTCCCCTACTTTTATGCCGTTTTAAGGGTTTTTATAATGTCGGGGTGGCGGCGGGGGGGGGGGGTTCGCAGGTGTTTCCGCGGCGCGGGGCGCGGCGGGGCGGGCATATTGAAAGAATCCAGGGCTCCTCTCCGGCATCGGAGCGGGGCCCTGGTGTATTTATGCCGCTTCCGGGGGAGGAAGCGCGGTGTGTGTGCGGCGGTTTACCAGCTTGCTTTCTTCACGCCGGGGATCAGGCCTGCGGAAGCCATCTCGCGGAACTGGATACGGGAGATGCCGAACTGGCGCATGTAGCCTTTCGGACGTCCTGTCATCTCGCAGCGGTTGTGGAGACGCACCTTGGAGGCGTTCTTGGGGAGCTTCTGGAGCTTGGTGAGCGCATCGTAGTCGATGTTGCCGTCGGCGTCGGCCAGAGCGGCCTTCTTAAGGGCGGCTTTCTTGGCGGCGTACTTGGCTACCATCTTCTGGCGCTTCACCTCGCGGGCTTTCATTGATTCTTTAGCCATATCTTTGATGGGGATTATTTTTCGTGTTTGAAGGGAAGACCGAATTTCTTGAGCAGAGCGAAGCCCTCTTCGTCGGTGGGGGCGGAAGTCACGAATGTGATGTTCATGCCCTGGAGCTTCGGCACGTTGTCGATGTTGATTTCGGGGAAGATGATCTGCTCCTGGATGCCGAGGGTGTAGTTGCCGCGGCCGTCGAGCTTGGAGTTGATTCCCTTGAAGTCGCGGATACGGGGAAGGGCCACCTTCACGAGGCGCTCGAGGAATTCGTACATCTTGTCCTTGCGCAGGGTCACCATGGCGCCGATGGGCATTTTCTTACGCAGCTTGAAGTTGGAGATGTCCTTCTTCGAGAGCGTGGGCACGGCCTTCTGGCCTGTGATGGCTGTGAGCTCGTTGAGGGCCGTCTCGATGAGCTTCTTGTCCTGTGTGGCGGCGCCGAGACCCTGGTTGATGACAATCTTTTCCAGGCGGGGCACCTGCATCACTGTGCTGTAGTTGAACTCCTTCTGGAGTTCGGGAACGATGCGTTCCTTGTAGTCATTTCCAAGTGTAGTTGCCATTACTTGATCTCCTCTCCTGATTTAGCGATTCTTACCAGTTTGCCGGCTTCATTGAGCTTGCGTCCCACGCGGGTGGGCTTCCCGGTCTTGGGGTCAAGGGGGTTAAGCTTGGAAATATGAAGAGGCGCTTCCATTTTGATGATTCCGCCCTGCGGATATTTTGCGTTGGGCTTCATGCTCTTGGAGATGATGTTGACGCCCTCTACAATAGCGCGCTCCTTTTTGGGGAACACTTCGAGCACACGGCCTGTCTTGCCTTTGTCGTCGCCGGAGTTGACGAAGACCGTGTCACCCTTCTTTATATGTAATTTTGCCATTGTTACTTTCGGATTATAGACTTGATTAAAGTACCTCGGGTGCGAGCGAGACGATCTTCATGTTGGTGGCGCGGAGTTCGCGGGCCACGGGGCCGAAGATACGTGTGCCGCGAAGTTCGCCGGCGTTGTTGAGCAACACGCAGGCGTTGTCGTCGAAGCGGATGTAGCTTCCGTCAGGACGGCGTACTTCTTTTTTCGTGCGCACTACGACGGCCTTGCTGACCGTGCCCTTCTTGACGTCGGACGAGGGGATAGTGCTCTTTACAGTTACTACGATGATGTCGCCTACGGACGCGTAGCGACGACCTGTGCCGCCGAGCACATGAATGCAGAGTGCTTCTTTAGCACCACTGTTGTCGGCTACGGTCAAACGTGATTCACTCTGTATCATGATTACTTAACTTTTTCGATTATTTCCACGAGTCTCCATCTCTTGGTCTTGCTCAGGGGGCGGGTCTCCATGAGGCGTACGGTGTCGCCTACGGAGCACTCGTTGTTCTCGTCGTGGGCGTGGTACTTCTTTGTCTTGTTGACAAACTTACCGTAGATAGGGTGTTTCTCTTTCCACTTGATTTCGACTGTGATAGTCTTGTCACACTTGTTGCTGGAAACGACCCCGATTCTTTCTTTTCTTAAATGTCTCTTTTCTTCCATTTTCTAAAATACTTAACTGGGGTGGATTACTTGGAAGCTGCCTCGGCAAGTTCCTTCTGGCGCAACACGGTCTTCAAGCGGGCAATCTCCTTGCGGTCCTTTGTGATCTTGGAGGGATTGTCTACGGGAGATATCGCGTGCGTTACTTTCAATTCACGATAAGCCTTCTCGGCGGCCTCGATGCTGGCACGAAGCTCGGAAATGCTTAATTCCTTGATTTCTTCCTTTTTCATATGGGGTTGATTATCTGAATTCGGAGTATACGCGAATTCGAGCGCAAAATTAATACTAATATTTGACATATCAGCGGCTTTTACGTTTTTTTCACGCTTTTTCTCCGTGTTTTTTTAAAATTCAGTCGGGAATCCGCGACGCTCCCCCATGGGAGGCGTCCGGATTCCCGACCGGATATGCTGGTGTGAAAACGTCGGATTACACGTTCTGTGAGGGATCATAGTCGCGGCGCACCACGAATTTGGTGATGACCGGGAGCTTCTGAGCCGCGAGGCGGAGTGCCTCCTTGGCTATGTCGTAGCTTACGCCCTCGACCTCGATGAGGATGCGTCCGGGAGTGACGGGCGCCACGAAGCCTTCGGGGTTACCCTTACCTTTACCCATTCGCACCTCGGCAGGCTTTTTGGTGATGGGCTTGTCGGGGAAGATACGGATCCAAATCTGACCCTGACGCTGCATGTAGCGTGTCACGGCGATACGGGCGGCCTCGATCTGACGGCCGGTGATCCATTTCGACTCAAGAGTCTTGATGCCGAAGGAGCCGAATGCGAGCTGGTTGCCACGCTGGGCCTCGCCTTTCATGCGTCCCTTTTGCGAACGGCGGTATCTGGTTCTCTTAGGTTGTAACATGATTTATCTTCGATGTATGTGAGCGTCAGCCGGGCGGAGGGTCGGCCCGCTGCCCGGCCGGCGTGACTCTATTTTAACGATTGTTGTTTTTCTTGTTGCGGAATCCGCCCTTGCGGTTGCCGCCGCCCTGCGGACGGCCGGGTTCCTTGACACCGATGGCGTAAGAGGGAGTGAGTTCCTTCTTGCCATAGATCTCGCCACGGCAGATCCATACCTTCACGCCGAGGATGCCCACCTTTGTGAGGGCCTCCACGAGGGCGTAGTCGATGTCGGCGCGGAGGGTGTGGAGAGGCGTGCGGCCTTCCTTGAACATCTCGGAGCGGGCGATTTCAGCGCCGTTCAGACGGCCTGACACCTGCACCTTGATGCCCTCGGCCCCCATGCGCATGGTGGACTGGATGGCCATTTTGATAGCGCGGCGGTAAGCCACCTTGTTCTCGATCTGGCGGGCGATGTTGTTGGCAACGATTTCGGCGTCGAGCTCGGGACGCTTAATCTCATAGATGTTGATCTGGACTTCCTTGCCGGTGAGCTTCTTAAGCTCTTCCTTGAGGGCGTCGACATCCTTGCCTCCCTTGCCGATGATCATGCCGGGGCGGGAAGTGCAGATAGTGACGGTCACCATCTTGAGGGTGCGTTCGATAATGATGCGCGATACGCTTGCCTTGGCAAGACGAGTGCGGAGGTACTTGCGGATCTTGGAGTCTTCGAGAAGGGTCTCGCCGTACTTCTTGCCGCCGTACCAGTTGGAGTCCCAACCGCGGATTACACCGAGACGGTTGCTGATCGGATTAACTTTCTGTCCCATCTTGCTGCTTAGTTATTATCGTTATTAATAGTGTCCACGAAGATAGTCACGTGGTTGGAGCGCTTGCGGATGCGGTAGCCGCGGCCCTGCGGGGCGGGGCGCAGACGCTTGAGCATGGGGGCGGCGTCTACGAAGATAGTCTTGACGTAGAGCTCGCCGGCCTCTGCCTTGCGCTCGTTCTTCTGTTCCCAGTTGGCGATAGCTGAACGGAGAAGTTTCTCCACTCTGTTGGACGCTTCCTTGTTGGAGAATTTAAGGATGCCGAGTGCTTTGAATACTTCCTGGCCGCGCACCATGTCGACGACGAGGCGCATCTTGCGGGGGGAAGTGGGCACATTGCGGAGCTTGGCGAAGTATTCGCTCTTGCGGGCCTCCTTAATGGCGTCAGCTGATTCTCTTTTTCTTTTACCCATTGTATGTCTTGTCTTTTTATTCTTGTTTGGTCAGGGCCATTATTTTTTCTTGTTGCCGCCGTGGCCGCGGAATGTGCGTGTCGGGGCGAACTCACCCAGCTTGTGACCTACCATGTTTTCAGTCACGTAGACGGGGATGAACTTGTTACCATTGTGCACTGCGAAAGTGTGGCCCACGAAGTCCGGGGAGATCATGGAAGCGCGGCTCCAGGTCTTGATGACCGACTTCTTACCGCTTTCTTCCATCGCGGCCACTTTCTTTTCGAGCTTTACGCTGATAAATGGTCCTTTTTTAAGCGAACGACTCATAGTTGTCTTGATTTATCAAATTTTATTTCTTTCTTCTTTCAATGATATACTTCGAAGAGTGCTTCTTCGGCGAGCGAGTCTTCAGGCCCTTGGCGTAAAGACCCGTGCGCGAACGGGGATGACCACCGCTCTGACGGCCCTCACCACCACCCATCGGGTGATCGACAGGGTTCATTACGACACCACGGTTGTGGGGGCGGCGGCCCAGCCAACGGCTGCGGCCTGCCTTACCGCTGGACTCCAGCGAGTGCTCGCTGTTGCCTACGACGCCTACCGTGGCACGACAGGAAAGAAGTACCTTGCGGGTCTCACCCGAAGGCAATTTGATAATCGCGTAGTCTCCTTCGCGGGAAGTCAACTGAGCGAACGTGCCGGCCGAGCGAGCCATGCTGGCGCCCTGGCCGGGCTTGAGTTCGATACAATGGATCAGCGTACCTACGGGAATCTTCGAGAGGGGGAGCGAGTTGCCCACCTCGGGAGCCGCTTCGGGTCCGCTCACTACGGTCTGTCCTACCTCAAGGCCGTTGGGGGCGATCATGTAGGCCTTGGAGCCGTCGGTGTAGTAAAGCAGGGCGATGCGGGCCGAGCGGTTGGGATCATACTCGATGGTCTTCACCACTGCGGGCACGCCGTCGTTGGTACGCTTGAAATCGATGAGACGCAATTTTCTCTTATGGCCGCCGCCGCGGTAGCGGGTGCTCAGATGGCCTGAGCTGTTGCGGCCGCCCGTGGAGCGCTTGCCCACGATAAGAGACTTCTCTGGTGCGTTAGCAGTAGACTTGCGAACCTGGGACTTGCCATCGACTGTGACAGCCTCCTCGCGTTTGAACACACCAATAATCTTGTGTCTTTGGCCCGGGGTTGTGGGCTTGAATTTTTTTACTGCCATTGGAACTTTTAAATATTGCTAAAGTAATCTATCGTTTGTCCTTCGGCCACTGTCACGTAGGCTTTCTTGTACGCGGGCTTCTGGCCGCGGATGATGCCTGCCTTGGTGTAGCGCATCATGCGCTTGCCGGCGTAGAGGGCCGTATTCACTTTCACGACGCGGACGTTGTAGAGCTTCTCCACGAGGTCCTTGATCTGAAACTTGTTGGCGTCCGGAGACACAGCGAACGTGTAGCAGTTCTGCTTCTCGCTGTAGGCCGTGGCCTTTTCAGTCACGATAGGTCTGATATCTATTTTCATTTCTGTCTATCTCCGTTAAAGGTTAAAACTGGTTGAGTACCTCGACGCTGTCTTCAGTGACAAGGATCGCGTCTGTGTTGAGCACTGTGTAGGCGTTCAGGTCGATGGCGCGCTGCAGGAGTGCGTTGGGCACGTTGCGTACGCTGAGCAGTACGTTCTCGTCCTTCTCGGGCATCACCACGAGCACCTTCTTGTCGGCCACGTTGAAGCTCTTGGCGAGAGCGATGTAGTCCTTGGTGCGGGGGGCGTCGAACGTGAAGTTCTCCACGACCTTGATCACGGGAGCCTTGCTCGTGAGGGCGATGCGGCGCGCGAGGGCCTTCATCTTCTTGTTGAGCTTGGTGCGGTAGTCGCGCGGACGGGGTCCGAACACTGTGCCGCCGCCGCGGAGCAGCGGGGAGTTGATGTCGCCGCGACGTGCGCCGCCGCCGCCCTTCTGGCGGATCAGCTTGCGGGTCGAGCCGGAGACTTCGCTGCGCTCCTTGGACTTGTGCGTACCCTGACGCTGGTTGCCCAGGTACTGTTTTACGTCGAGATAGAGGGTGTGATCGGCATTTCCCTCGCTGAGGTCGCGTGCGAACACCTCGTCGTTAAGGACAACCTTGCGTCCTGTATCCTCACCTTTGATGTTATATACTGCTACTTCCATTACTTCTCAACTAAAACGATTGAACCTTTGGGACCGGGTATGCTACCCTTGATCATTAACAAATTGTGCTCGGGAAGAACCTTGATGACCTGGAGGTTCTGCACCGTCACGCGCTCGTTGCCCATCTGGCCGGCCATGCGCAGGCCCTTGAACACCTTCGCGGGATACGAGCAGGCGCCGATTGAACCGGGCGCGCGGAGACGGTTGTGCTGACCGTGGGTCTTCTGGCCTACGCCGCCGAAGCCGTGACGCTTCACGACGCCCTGGAAGCCCTTACCCTTGCTTGTGCCTACAACATCGACGAAGCCACCCTCCTGGAAGACGTCGACTGTGAGCGTCTCTCCGAGCGCGGGGATGGTGTCAAACGATTTGAACTCGGCCAAGTGGCGCTGCGGAGCTACTCCGGCCTTCGAGAAGTGGCCGGCTTCAGCCTTGTTGGTGTGCTTCTCCTTCTTTTCCTGGAAGCCCACCTGGACTGCCTCGTAGCCGTCGGCTTCGAGGGTCTTGATCTGAGTAACTACACAAGGACCTACTTCGATAACAGTGCACGGCACGTTCTTGCCGTCGGCACTGAATACGGATGTCATTCCGATTTTCTTTCCTAATAATCCTGGCATTTCTACTTGTAGTTTGGATTGAAGCGTTGCGAGTCCAATCCCCTCCCCTCTCTTCCGGGGGGACTTTCTCAGGGGGATTGCTCCACAAGAGGCTTCGGGTATTGTTTGTGTATGTTGGGGTTTTCTCTGTTCATCCCCCGTCCGGTAATTCCGGAGCCGCCGGGATGGCGGCTCCGGAACCGCCGCATGACGCGGGATATCTTCTGTACCGTGTATGGTCAGTACCGATGCGTCGGCCTCCGGGCGCTCAGACCTTGATGGAGACGTCGACGCCGCTGGGGAGCTCAAGCTTCATGAGGGCGTCCACTGTCTTGGCTGTGGAGCTGTAGATGTCGATCAGACGCTGGTAGGAGCTGAGTTCAAACTGCTCGCGGCTCTTCTTGTTGACGAAAGTGGAGCGGTTGACGGTGAAGATGCGCTTGTGTGTGGGCAGGGGAATCGGACCGCTTACCACCGCACCTGTCGATTTTACTGTCTTGACGATCTTCTCGGCCGACTTGTCGACCAGATTGTGATCATAAGATTTCAGTTTGATTCTGATTTTTTGGCTCATTTTGTATGCTATGACTTTATTATTTCAACAGATCTACGCGGCCCTGAACCTCTGTGAGCACGTTGCGCGCGATGGAGTTACTTACCTCTGCATAGTGGTCGAACGACATTGTGCTCGTGGCGCGGCCCGAAGTGATGGTGCGGAGCGCTGTCACGTAGCCGAACATCTCGGCCAGAGGAGCCTTGGCCTTGACGATGCGGGCACCGCTGCGGCTTGTCTCCATACCTTCTACCTGGCCGCGGCGCTTGTTGAGGTCGCCGATCACATCGCCCATGCTTTCTTCCGGAGTCACCACCTCGATCTTCATGATGGGCTCGAGCAGCACGGGACCTGCCTTCTCAGAACCATGCTTGAACGCCTGGATGGCGCAGAGCTCGAAGGAGAGCTGGTCGGAGTCCACGGGGTGGAAGCTGCCGTCGAGCAGGGTCACCTTAAGCTTCTCGACAGGATAGCCGGCGAGCACGCCGTTCTTCATGGCGTTCTGGAATCCCTTCTGCACGGAGGGGATGTATTCCTTGGGCACGTTGCCGCCCTTTACTTCGTCGACAAACTGGAGGCTGCCCTCGAAGCCCTCGTCGACGGGCTCGATGCGCACGATGATGTCGGCGAACTTACCGCGGCCGCCGGTCTGCTTCTTGAATGTCTCGCGGAGCTCTACGGGCTTGGTGATGGATTCCTTGTAGGTCACCTGCGGACGGCCCTGGTTGCACTCTACCTTGAATTCGCGACGCAGACGGTCGATGATGATGTCGAGGTGGAGCTCACCCATGCCGGAGATTACGGTCTGGCCGGTCTCTTCGTTGGTTTCCACACGGAATGTGGGGTCCTCTTCGGCGAGCTTCTGGAGGCCTACTCCGAGCTTGTCGAGGTCCTTCTGGGTCTTGGGCTCTACGGCGATTCCGATCACGGGATCGGGGAACTCCATTGCCTCAAGCACGATGGGTGCGTCCTCGGCGCAAAGAGTGTCGCCGGTGCGGATGTCCTTGAAGCCCACGCCTGCGCCGATGTCGCCGCAGCCGATGCGCTCTTTGGGGTTCTGCTTGTTGGAGTGCATCTGGAAGAGGCGCGAGATGCGCTCCTTCTTGCCGGAGCGGCTGTTGAGCACATAGGAGCCGGCGTCGATGTTGCCGGAATATACGCGGAAGAAGCAGAGACGTCCTACATAGGGGTCAGTGGCGATCTTGAACGCCAGGGCCGACATGGGAGCCTCGGGAGAGGGCTCGCGGACCTCGATGGTGTCGGGGTCGCCTACGGCGTGGCCTTCCACAGCGCCTGCGTCCTCGGGAGAGGGCAGGTATGCGCAGACTGCGTCAAGCAGCGTCTGAACGCCTTTGTTCTTGAACGATGAGCCGCAGATCATGGGGTTGATCTGCATGGCGAGTGTAGCCTTGCGGATGGCGGCCTTGATTTCGTCCTCGGAAATCGTGGCGGGATCGTCGAAGTACTTCTCCATGAGCACGTCGTCGAACTCGGCGAGTGTCTCAAGCATCTTGTCGCGGTAGGACTCGGCCTCGTCGCGGAGATTGGCGGGGATTTCCTCCACGCTGTACTCGGCGCCCATGCTCTCGTCGTGCCAGAAGATGGCCTTCATGGTGATGAGGTCAACGACACCCTTGAAGGTCTCCTCGGCGCCGATGGGGATCTGGATGGGAAGGGGATTTGCGCCGAGCACTTCCTTCACCTGGCGCACTACCTCGAAGAAGTTGGCGCCGGAGCGGTCCATCTTGTTGACGTAGCCGATACGGGGTACGTTGTACTTGTCGGCCTGGCGCCATACGGTCTCCGACTGGGGNTCTACNCCGCCAACGGCNCAGAATGTNGCNACNGCNCCGTCNAGNACNCGNAGCGANCGNTCNACCTCGACNGTNAAGTCNACGTGTCCCGGAGTGTCAATAAGNTTGATNTTGTANTNNTCGCCNNNNTANTTCCAGAANGTNGTGGTNGCGGCNGAAGTNATTGTGATACCACGCTCCTGCTCCTGCTCCATCCAGTCCATGGTAGCGGCGCCGTCGTGTACCTCACCGATCTTGTGAGTCAGGCCCGTGTAGAAAAGGATGCGCTCCGAAGTAGTGGTCTTACCGGCGTCGATGTGAGCCATGATGCCGATATTGCGGGTATATTTGAGTTCGTCGTGTTTAGCCATTTGTAATATCTCCGATTAGAATCTGAAATGTGCGAATGCACGGTTGGCTTCTGCCATGCGGTGCATGTCCTCCTTACGCTTGTAGGCGCCGCCCTGGTCGTTGAATGCGTCGACGATTTCGGCTGCCAGCTTGTCGGCCATTGTCTTGCCGCCGCGCTTGCGTGCGTAGATGATGAGGTTCTTCATGGAAATCGACTCCTTGCGGTCAGCGCGGATTTCCGTGGGCACCTGGAAGGTAGCGCCGCCGACACGGCGGGACTTTACCTCTACCTGGGGAGTGACGTTCTCGAGAGCCTTCTTCCAGATCTCGAGGGCCGACTTCTCCTCGTTGGGCATCTTAGCCTTTACGTTTTCGAGTGCGGTGTAGAAGATGGTGTAGGCGGTGTTTTTCTTGCCGTCGTACATCAGGTGGTTCACAAATTTTGTCACCTTCACGTCATGAAAGACAGGATCGGGGAGTATTACCCTTTTCTTAGGCTTTGCTTTTCTCATTTTTGTGTTTAGATGTGGTTTTGTTCCTTGGTTGCTTCGAGTGGGCTTGCGTTTGTATGTTTCCGCCCGATGACTTCAACTCGCGCTCTCTTGCGCGGGTTTACTCAACCTTTCAGCTTGCCAAAAAATCAAAAGACCGGTTAAGATTTGATTTTTCAGTCCCGCCCGGAGGAATTGACGCCCTGTCCAAGGGCCGGCGGGATCAGCAGCGAGCTGAAATTTTATTTCTTGGCTGCTTTAGGACGCTTCGCGCCGTACTTGGAGCGACGCTGTGTGCGGCCCTGTACGCCGGCTGTGTCGAGCGTGCCGCGCACGATGTGGTAACGNACACCGGGAAGGTCCTTCACACGGCCGCCGCGTACCATCACGATGCTGTGCTCCTGAAGGTTGTGGCCCTCGCCGGGGATGTAGGAGTTCACTTCCTTGCCGTTGGTGAGGCGCACACGGGCCACCTTACGCATAGCCGAGTTAGGCTTCTTGGGCGTAGTGGTGTACACACGCACACACACGCCACGACGCTGCGGACATGAATCCAATGCCGGCGACTTGCTCTTATCCTTAAGAACAGTGCGTCCTTTTCTTACTAATTGCTGAATAGTAGGCATTCTGTAATTTTAATATTATTTGTTGATTGTTCTCTCTCGTCCATCCCCCGGAATNACCCGGAGGAAATCCGCCCCGGAGACTCCGCGCCGGCATGATACACCGCTTGCCGACCATCAACACGCTGAACATCAGCGCATTAACGCCAGCTACGCCCGGAATGTCCCCAAAGCGACCACAAAATTACTAAAAATAAACGGTTTACGCAACTGCGCGGGGCGTTAAAAATTACTTATTTGTATTTCGACGCCACTTCATATACGCGCTCGTAGATGCGCCGGTCGGCTTCGGTGAGGGTGAGGCCGCGCCGGGCCAGCACCCGCTCGGCTACGGTGTAGAATTTCGACAGCGGCACATCCTTCATCCCCGCCGTCGGGCTCCCCTCAAGGAAGCTGGGCACGAACACACGCGGGAATCCCGCGCCGTGAAGGTTGCAGCCGACACCTACGACAGTGGCCGTATTGAACATGCAGTTGATGCCGGCCTTGCTGTGGTCGGCCATGATGAGGCCGCAGAACTGCAGGTCGGTGCGCATGAACGTATGGCGCGGATAGTTCCAGATGCGTATCTTGGAATAGTCGTTCTTCAGGTTGGATGCATTCACGCCGGCGCCCAGGTTGCACCACTCCCCTATCACGGCGTTGCCAAGATAGCCGTCGTGGGCCTTATTGCTGTAGCCGAAGATGACGGCATTCTGCACCTCGCCCCCAACTTTGCAATAGGGNCCGAAGGTGGTGCCGCCGTAGATTTTGGCCCCCATCTTCACCTGCGCCTTCTCGCAGAGGGCTATCGGGCCGCGCAGGCAGGCCCCCTCCATCACGGTGGCGTCGCGGCCGATGTACACCGGGCCCTCCTTGACGTTGATGACGGCCCCTTCGACCGAGGCCCCTTCCTCCAGGAATATCATCGGGCGNCCTTCGGCATCCNCAGCGTCGCCGATGACGCGGTTGCTGTCAGGCAGCGGAGCGGAGGTGCGTCCCGCCGTCAGGCGCAGGTAGTCGGCCTTCAGCTGGGCGGCATTGTTGAGGAATATGTCGAAGANAAAGCGTATCACCCTGGCCGCCCCCTCCGGAAGCTCCTCATATTCGCCGCGTCCGGCCTCGAGGTCATCGACGCTCCCGCGGTAAGCCACCGTNACCCCGCCGGCCTTAAGACCCCGGCCNGGCTCAAGGGCCGCGATGCGGGCCGCCATACCTTCGTCGGGCAACAGGGAGCCGGCCACGAGCAACAGGTCGCACGCCCCCTCGGGNGCGTCGCCGAACTTATCGCGCTGAAAGCCTACGGGACGGTAATGATATGTGCCGGGAAGAANATCCTCCCACTGCCGGCGGATCGTGCGGATGCCGACACGGAAGTCGGCCACAGGGCGTGTGTAGGAAATCGGCAGGAGGTCANTGTGCGCCTCCTCGGTATCGAACAGCACTACGGTGCGTGTATTTTCTGATGGCATGATGCAGGTATATGGATTATACGGCAAATTTACGAAAAAATTCGCGAGTCGGCAAAGAGCGCAGATCGGCCAAAGGCCGGTGCGCGGTGCCGGAGGCACTTTGACCGGCCGGCAAATTTACGAAAAAAACTCGCGAGCCGGCATAGTTTGCCACAGTTTGACGGAGATAATCCTCCCCGGGCGCATCCGCAGAGGTACAAAAAAAATGACAAAGAATTTCACAATCCCTTGCCACCGGGTGATTTTCTTGTAAAACCGCATAATTTCGCAATCGGTCGGTTCTACGCAACCACTAACTTACAAATTATATCACTAAAATCACCTTTTCAAAATCTCACTTTCACGCCCGGCCTTTGCCACGACGGAAAATGAGGTTCACCTTTTGTTCCTATTCAATATCTTGTCTGACTCGCGCGGCGGCCGCCAGCCGCTCGGCGAGGGTCGGTTTCTACCTTATTTGGACCCGGACAGGCGCCTGGAAGGCCGTTGTTCCGTTCCCGATTTTCTATGCAAATATAGCGAAATTTGAAAAATTCTACAAATAATCGGCCTAAATTACCCCCTCCACCTCCTTTTTTGACCAAAAATATCCCTTTTTGACCACCGGTTTTTCCGCCATTATCCAGGGCCGCAGTTCAAACCGGTTCAAATTAGTCCAAACCGAGTCAAACGTCCCCGAGCTCTCTCCGCCGCCACGTTCCCACGCACCTCCGCCGGCCACGCCCCGAGCGCTTCCGCCGCAAGCCACCTGGGTGTTTTCGCCGGCCACATCTCCACGCATTTCCGCCGGCCACGCCCCGGGCTGCCCGCCCCGGCTGAGACAGTGGAGGGGATTATCAAAAATTCGGCCCCGGAATAGGTAAAGTCCGGAACTTTATTGTTACTTTTGCGTATCCGCTCCCCGATGTCACCCCTGTCAGGGCCCGGGCGACGCATCTCACCTCAGCCCATCTACAACACTACATACATATGGAGAAAAAGAATCTCACTTACCTCGCCGATCTCCGCGAGGCCATGAAACAACACAACGTCGACGTCTGCATAATCACAGGCACCGACCCCCATCAGTCGGAAATCCCCCCCCACCATTGGCGCGGCCGCGAATGGCTCACCGGCTTTGAATCCACCAACGGCACCAACGGCACCGCCGTCATCACCGCCGGCGAAGCCCTCGTATGGACCGACTCGCGCTATTTCCTCCAGGCCGAGGACCAGCTCCGAGGCACCGGCTTCAGCATGATGAAAGAGGACGGCCCCGAGGCCGTGGACCTCGTGGACTGGGTGACCGAACACACCGACAAGGGACAGACCGTCGGCATCGACGGCATGACCTTCTCCATCTCCTTCGCACAGCGCCTGCAGCAGGAGCTCAACGACAATGGAGTGAACCTCAATACGGACTTCCCGCAGTTCGACTACATCTATCCCGACCGCCCCGAGCGCCCCAAGAACAAGCTGTTCATCCACGACGAGAAAATCGTGGGCGAGACGGTCGACTCGAAGGTGAGCCGCATACTGGAGTGCGTGAAGTCGGAGCTGGCCAACGCCACCCTCATCTCCGCCCTCGACGACATCGCGTGGGCCACCAACCTCCGTACAGCCGGCGACATCACCTACTCCCCCATCTTCGTGAGCTACCTCTACCTGGCCGACGACCGCCGCGTGCTCTTCGTNGACGCCGAGAAGCTCACCCCCGAAGTGGAGGAGCATCTTAAGAAATACAATATCGAAGTGCAGCCCTACGACGACGTGCTGANATTCGTGGCCGCCCTTTCCAAGACCACACGCCTGCTCATCGACCCCGAGAAGACNAGCCGCGGCCTCTACGACCACCTCGGATGCACTCCCGTGTTCGGAGGCTCGACAGTGGCCAAGCTCAAGAGCATCAAGAATCAGACTATGCTCTCCAATCTGGCCACAGCCATGGAGAAAGACGGCGTGGCCCTCACGAAATTCTTCATGATGGTGGAAAAGGAATACCCCACCGGAAAGCTTACCGAAGTGGAGCTCGGCAAGCGCCTGCGCGCCCTGCGTCTGGCCGACGATTCATGCGTCGACGAGAGCTTCGCCGCCATCATCGGCTGGAACGGCCACGGCGCCATCGTACACTATGAGGCCACTCCCGAGACCGACGTGCCCGTCACCGGCCAGGGCCTGCTGCTCGTGGACAGCGGCGGCCAGTACACCTTCGGCACCACCGACATCACCCGCACCATCGCCCTCGGAGGCGCCACCCCCGAACAACGCCACGACTTCACCCTCGTGATGAAGGGACACATCGCCCTGGCACGCGCCATCTTCCCCGAAGGCACGCGCGGCGCCCAGCTCGACGTGCTGGCCCGCCAGTTCCTCTGGGCCGAGGGAAAGGCCTACTATCACGGCACAGGCCACGGCGTGGGATTCTTCATCAACTGTCATGAAGGCCCACAGAACATCCGCCTCAACGAGAACCCCACTCCCCTGCAGCCCGGCATGATCACCTCCAACGAGCCCGGCCTATACCTCACCGACCGCTACGGCATCCGCTGCGAGAACCTCATCGTCACCGAGCCCTGCGAGACCACNGAGTTCGGCCAGTTCTACCACTTCAAGGTCATGACCCTCTTCCCCTTCGACCTCACCCTCTTCGACACCTCGATCATGACCGACGAGGAAATCGAATGGATCAACGACTACCATACCATGGTGCGCACGCGCCTCACCCCGCTCCTCTCCGCCGACGAGGCCGCATGGATGGCCGACAAGACCAGAACCCTCACCCGATAAACCACGACCGTACACAATGGCAATAATAGAATCCGTAAGGGGCTTCACGCCCAGAATCGGCGAGAACTGCTTCCTCGCCACCAACGCAGTAATCGTAGGCGACGTCACGATGGGACGCGACTGCTCGGTGTGGTTCTCCACAGTGCTCCGGGGCGACGTCAACACCATCACCATCGGCGACCGCGTCAACATCCAGGACGGCAGCGTGCTCCACACGCTCTACCAGAAATCCACCATCGAGATCGGCAACGACGTATCGATCGGCCATAACGTGGTGATCCACGGCGCCAAGATCCACGACTACGCCCTCATCGGAATGGGAGCCATCGTGATGGACGATGCCGAGGTCGGCGAAGGCGCCCTGGTGGCCGCAGGCTCCGTGGTGCTCAGCAAGACCAAGATCGGCCCCCACGAGCTCTGGGGAGGATGCCCCGCGAAGTTCATCAAGATGGTGGAGCCCGAGAAGGCGAAGGAAATGAACGTCAAGATAGCCAAGAACTACCTGATGTACTCCAAGTGGTACGCATCCCCTGAAGGGGAGGCCGCCACTCACCAGCGCACCGCCGAACTCGACGCCGAAACACAGGCCTGAAGTTTTTTTGAGCCGGACCCGGATTTTTTTAGTTAAAAATTTGGTCAAAACGATTGAATTGCATAATTTTGCATCCGCGTTGTGCAGTGGGGGTTCCCNCAGATAGTTTCCTCCACTGACCGGAACCCANAGGTCAGGCCCCCGTCGGCGCATCGCGGCAACAAACGCAAATAATAAAAAATCCCAATAAGAAAAAAATGATCATCGTACAAGTTAAAGAAGGCGAAAACATCGAGAGAGCTCTCAAGAAATTCAAGCGCAAATTTGAAAGAACAGGCATCGTAAAGGAACTCCGTCGCCGTCAGGCATTCGAGAAGCCCAGCGTAGCCAACCGCAAGAAAATGATGAAGGCTGTCTACGTGCAGCAGCTTCGTCAGGAAGCCGAGCAGTAATCGGTCGATTCGCCACTTTCACAGCGGCGCGGACATAATTTTTCTCTAAGCCATATTCGGGGGCATTATCGCACACGCGCATAATGCCCCCGATTGTACGCACGAAGTAAGGACCCCCACCCATGCAGGATTTCCTAAATTACCTCCGCTACGAGCTCTACCGCTCCGACCATACCGTAGAGGCCTACCGCCGCGACATCACCCAGTTCATGGCCCACTTCACGTCGGGTCATCCCGAAGCCTTCGACCCCGCCGCCGTAGAGACGCGCCACATCCGCCGCTGGCTGGCCGACCTGGCCGATGCCGGCGACCGCCCCGCCTCGCTCCGACGCAAAACCCAAAGCCTGAGGGCCTACTACAAATTCCGACTCCGCCGCGGACTCCAGTCCGACAGCCCGGCCGAGGACATAATCCTCGCGAAACTCCCGAAGCCCCTCCCGGATTTCGTAAAGACCTCCGACATGGAGCGCCTCCTCCCCGACCTCGCGCCCGACGCCGGCATCATCGAGCGGCGCGACCACCTCATCCTCCACATCCTTTACGCCACCGGACTCCGCCGCTCCGAACTGCTCTCGCTGACCGACGCCCACGTCAGCCTCACGGCCGGCCAGATCCGTGTGCTGGGAAAGGGACGCAAGGAACGCATTGTGCCCATAGCCAAACAGCTGGCAGATGAGATAGCCGCATGGCAGACGGCACGCGATGCCGAGTTCCCCGACCTCCCGGCACCCCGCCCCATCATAGCCACCGGCTTCGGAGCCATGTCGGCCACCAATCTTGAAGTCACCATAAAGCGCCTCCTGAAAAACGAGAACGCCGGGCGACGCTCCCCCCACACCCTCCGCCACACTTTCGCCACATCCATGCTCAACGGCGGCGCCGACCTCAATGTGGTGCAGTCCATACTCGGCCACTCCTCCCTCTCCACCACCCAGATCTACACCCACCTGCAGACCTCCGACATCCGGCGCACCTACTCATCCGCCCATCCCCGGGGCAAGAAGAAATAAGCCACGCCCTCATCGGGTGAAGAGCATCGGAAGGAACTCCGAAAGGTAGATGCGCCAGTTCTTCCAGATATGTCCGTCCGGGCTTTCCCGATAGATGTAGGGATAGCCGTGGCTGTCGAGGTAGCTGCGGAAGTCGCGGTTCTCTTCATATAGAAAATCCCTGTCGCCGATGGCTATCCAGTACAATGCCGGAGGATTGGCGAACTGCCGGGCTATCTTCCCGTCGAAATCCTCGTAGACCGGAGCTCCGCCGTTGGCCCTCTTGTGGGAGGCTGCGGAGAAAAGGCCCACATAATCGAACATCTCCGGATACTCCTTTGAAATCTGCATCGAGTGGAAGCCGCCCATCGACAGGCCGGCGATGGCGCGGTGCCCTTTGTCGGCGAGCGTGCGGTAGTTGGAGTCGATGTATTCCACCACCTCCGGGAAATGGGCCTCGAACGAGCCGTCCATCGTCTTCGGCAGCTGCGCCGTAGGAATCATCAGCCCCTGCGGGGTTTCGCCGGGAGCGGCCTGCATGGAGGCGTTGCCGTTGGTCATCACCACAATCATCGGTTCGGCCTTGCCGGAAGCTATCAGATTGTCGAGAATCTGCGTGGCGCGTCCCAACTCCGACCATGAATTCTCATCGCCACCCATTCCGTGAAGAAGATAGAGCACCGGATAGCGGCGATCCCCCTTCTCATACCCCGCCGGAGTGTAGACCGTCATCCTCCTGTCGGCGCCGAGAGAATCCGAGTGGTACCACACCTTCGACACAGTGCCGTGAGGCACGTCGGACACCCGGTAATTATCGGCGTAATCCCCATCGATGATGAAAATGTTGGAAAGCGTGGATATGTCGCGGAGCTGATATACATTTGACGGGTCGGTAAACCGCGTGCCGTCCACGATAAACGAATAGCTATAAAGCTCAGGCGACAGCACGGATGACGTATATTCCCATGTGCCGTCGGTGCTTTTGGTGAGTTCGGCCGTACCGGGAGCGTCGAAAGAGCCCTCCGGACTCTCAACTTTCACGGCGGGAAGGAAATCGCCCGTCACCACCACCTTCCGCGCTTCGGGAGCCACAAGGCGGAATGTGACGGAATTATCCGGATTCACCTCCGGCGACTTCGCCGGAGCCTTATCCCAAAGCGCCTGCTGCGCGAATGCCGGCAATCCGAAGGCCATTGCGGCCATCAACATTACCGGATGGATTAAAATGTTTTTGTTCATCGTTTTTCTGAAATATTTAAGGTTAACAACTGCTTGGCTAAGCTGCCCGGCTAATATCGACCACTGCCTGCCTAAGCTCAATCACTGCCTGCCATACATCCGCCCCGCCGGCCATACATGAGAGCCGTAGGCAATACATGAGCGTCCGGCGACCGTCAGGACCTCAGCAGAGAGTGGGTCTTTATCCGCTCGGCGGCCCAGATGGAGAGGTTGGGGTCGGCGAGGATGAAGCGCAGAAGGGCGTCGAGGCGGTAGGCGAGGGTTTCCCAGGTCGTGTGGTCGGTGCAGTCGAAGTAACGGTAGGGGAAAAGCGCCTTCAACTGAGTGCGTGGAGCGGGGTCGGAGCGTTTGGCAAGCCACTTGTGGAGGTCTATTATAATCCCTTCGCCGAGATGGCTGAGGGTGGCCTCGGTATTGAAGGTACGGTAGCTGTCGAAGAGACCGCTGTGAGCGAGGGCATAGGAGTCGTCGGCATCCTGAGCCCTGACGAATCTTTCTAAATCGAAATCCATAATCCTGCCTATTAATACAGCCGTAAAGTTAATGAATTTCCATGAACTACAACGAATATAGTGCGTTTTTGCAGGAAAATGCCGATACACCGTGAGCGTTTTACGGCCGCCCGGGCCGATTTACCGTGGCCGGCCGGTCGGATACGGAGTGACGGCAACCCCGCGGCGCCACCTCAGGGATAAGAATTTCGATACACCCGCAACACTTATTGCTCTTTTTTCGTTATCTTTGTAGACGGAGCGCCCACCGACTCATGGCCCGCCAGGCTAACCCGCCGGAAACGCTCCTCCCCTCCCCGCTCCCTCCTCGGCTCTCCGACATTGTTAACCTATAAAAACACCACGACTATGGTAGCAAAGATCAATGCCGTACATTTCGACATCTCCGACCGCCTCAACGAGTTCATCCATAAGAAAGTCGACAGGCTTTTCCGCCGCTTCGACTTCATCTCCGAGACTGAAGTGACCCTCAAGGTCGTAAAGCCCGAATCCGCATGCAACAAGGAGGCCCAGATCAGACTCCACGTTCCCGCCGTTCCGGAGGTGTTCGCCTCCAAGACCTGCGACACTTTTGAAGAGGCCGTCGACCAGTGCATCGAGGCCCTTGAGCGCCAGCTGGAGAAAATCAAGGAAAAGAAATAAGGCCGAGTCGTGCAATCCACGCATGACCCCGCATAACGAAACCACTGCGAGGAGCCGGGCGCCACGTCCCGGCTCCTCAATACGCATATAAAAAGGCCCCGGAGGCCGGAGACTCCACACTGCCTGCCGCAGTCAGCCCGGGCCCCGTAAAAAAAAGACACAGCAGCATGAGCACCCTTGACAAAGTACAGATTTTCGAGTTTCCCAAGGTAAGCGACCCTCGGGGCAACCTCTCATTCATCGAAGAGGCCGTCAACGTGCCCTTCGCCATCAAGAGGGTATTCTACGTCTATGACATTCCCGGCGGAGTGACCCGAGGAGGCCACGGCCACCGCTCGAACCAGTCGGTGCTGATAGCCGTCACCGGCTCGATGGACCTCCATCTCTCCGACGGCGAACGCGAGATAATCATCCCCCTCAACCGCTCCAACAAGGGGGTGCTGATTCCCGCCGGCGTCTGGGTGAGCATGCAGAACTTCACTTCCGGCACCACCCTGCTGGCCATGAACTCCGAGTATTACGACGAAGCCGAATACATACGCGACTACTCCGAATTCCGGGAATACATCAAGAGCCTGAAAGAATCCTGACCCCCAATGGCCGGCGCCACTCCATCGCGATGAAGGCCCACGCCCGAATACCGAAAGACTATGCCCGCTTCCTACCCATTCCTTGACCTCGCACGCCTCAACGCCCCCTATGCCGACCGCCTGAAGGAGGCCGCGGCGCGCGTCATCGACTCAGGCCGATTCCTCCACGGCCCCGAGACCCATGCCTTCGAGCGCGAGCTCGCCGCCTACCTCGGAGCCGGCGAAGCAATCGGAGTCAGCAACGGACTCGACGCCCTCCGCCTCATATTCCGCTCCTACATGGAGCTCGGGCGCCTCCGCCCCGGCGACGAAATCATCTTCCCGGCCAACACCTACATAGCCTCCATACTTTCCCTGACGGAGCTGGGGCTGACAGCCGTGCCTTCCCCGGCCTCGGAGACCGACATGAACCTCGACCTCAATGCCCTGGAACCGCTCATCACCCCGCGCACACGCGGCGTGCTGCTCGTACACCTCTACGGCACCCCCTGCTGGGACGCCGCCATATGCCGCCGGCTGCATGACCGCGGCCTCCTGCTGATCGAGGACAACGCCCAGGCCATCGGCGCCCGTGCCGGCTCCCCCGGACTCAACGGCTCCGACTTAACCGGAGCCCTCGGCGACGCCGCCGCCATCAGCTTCTATCCCACCAAGAACCTCGGGGCCCTCGGCGACGGCGGAGCCGTCGTGACATCCGACCCCGCGCTCGCCTCGACCGTAAGGGCGCTCGCCAACTACGGGTCCGACCGCCGCTACCACAACATCTACCGGGGCTACAACAACCGCCTCGACGAAATCCAGGCCGCATTCCTCCGCGTGAAGCTCGAAGACCTCGATGAAGAATCGCGCCGGCGCGCCGAAGCCGCCGAAGCGTATTCGGGCGCCATATCCACACCCTGGGTGCAGACTCCCGGCATATTCCCCGGGTGCCGGCAGGTGTGGCATCAGTATGTGGTGCGCTCCTCACGCCGCGACGCGCTCAGGGAATACCTCGAATGCCACGGCATCTCCACCGACATCCACTACGCCGTGCCCCCACACCTCCAGCCCTGCTACGAAGGCGCCTTCTCAGGGCCCGCCCTNANCCCCACGGCCGAAATGGCCGCCACCCTCCTCAGCCTCCCCATAGCTGGCATCACCCCCGACGACGCACGCCACATAGCCTCCGTCATCAACAGCTTTCCCGGCTGACCCCACGGCCCGGTCCGCCCGGCCAGCCCCCTTAATCCCGGTTTAATCCACAGCACATCCACTGTAAACGCACCCTCAAACACAATGTCACGTCGCAGCATCACTATACTTGCAGGTTCGGTTGTGGCCGTCATCGCCATCGCGCTGGCCTTGATATGNCCCTACATGTTCTCGGGCACAGCCAGCGCGGCCGTAATCCGCATTCCGTACAAGGCGGATGAAAAGAACCTCACCGACTCACTGACGAAATATTTCGGCAACGCCTACGCCAGACGCACCGTGAAGGTGTTCAACACCCTCGCCGACTCCCCCGCCTCACGCCACGGCGCATACGAAATCGAGGAAGGCACGTCGCCGCTTACGGCCGGACGCCTTCTGGCCCGGGGCGCGCAGACTCCGGTATCGGTCACCATCAACGGCGTGCGCGAGTTCATGCCCTTCGCCGACCGGATCGCCGCCAAATTCGAATTCTCAGGCGACAGCCTGCGCAAGGCCCTCTCCGACTCCGCGCTTATGGCCACCTACGGCCTCACTCCGGAACAGGCCCCCTCGCTCTTCTTCAACGACACCTACTACCTCTACTGGAGCGCCACCCCCGAGGACCTCATACGCAAGGCCGGCGAGAACTACAACCGGTTCTGGACCCCGGCACGCCGCGCCAAGGCCGACTCACTCGGTCTGACCCCGGCCCAGGTGATGACAGTGGCGTCGATCGTTGACGAAGAGACCAACAAGGCCGATGAGAAAGGGCGCGTCGGCCGCCTCTACATCAACCGCCTCCACCGGGGNATGAAACTGCAGGCCGACCCCACAGTGCGCTTCGCCCTCAAGGACTTCACCATCCGCCGCGTAACAGGCCGCCACCTTCAGGAAGCCCCCGAGCCCTACAACACCTACAAGGCGAAGGGCCTCCCTCCGGGCCCGATACGCACCACCTCCACCGCCACAGTCGACTCCATCCTCAACTCCTCCCCTTCCGACGACATCTACATGTGCGCCCGCGAGGACTTCTCGGGCTACCACAACTTCGCTTCCAATTACGACGAACACCTCCGCAACGCCCGCCTCTANCAGAAAGCCCTTGACGAAAGAGGAATAAAGTGACATGAGAAGACTGCCGCACCTGCTTTTGATGCTCTGCATCGCCGCCGGCACCTATGCGTCGGCGGTCTCCGACGTATACGCCGCACCGGGCTCCGGCTCAGCCCGCCCCGCCCAGGAAAGCACGGCCCCCGCATCTGACGGACTCCTCTCGGCTCCCGCTTCGGCGCCGGGCATCGCGGCCTCCACCCCTCCCCCTCCGGAAGAGGCCGACCTCCACGTAAGCCCCATATCACGGCGGAAGAACTGGATCCACCAGCTGCGAAAGGGGAATTTCGACATGGACGACCCCGACACGGATTATCCCCGGTTCATACGCTTCTGCATGGATGTCTACAAATGGGGCGACCGCACCTTCAATACCTACGACACCACCTACGTCGTGGGCTTCGGCCGCAACTGGAAGACACGCATCCTGCTCGACGGCTGGACCGACTCCTACAACATGCACCTCTCGCGCGCCCATCAGGACCGTCTGCCCGTGACGTTCATATCCGACCCCTACATCAACTCCGCGCTCGCCCTGCAGTTCATGGCCGTCGGCTTCACCTACGGAGTGGACCTCAACAACATCTTCTTCAACAAGCCCGTGAGCCACCAGAAGTTCGAGTTCGGATTCAACTGCGCCCGGTTCAACCTCGAAATCTCACTCAACAACAACCATGGCGGCTCCATACTGCGCCGCTTCGGCGACTACAACAAGGGGCGCCCCTTCTACCAGTTCATGTCGGGCGTGCAGCTCTACTCGCTGACCTCGAGCATCTACTACTTCTTCAACAACTTCAAGTACGCCAACGGCGCGGCCTACAACTTCTCGAAGCGCCAGAAGAAGAGCGCCGGCTCGGCCATCCTGGGGGTGATGTACGCCTACGAAGACTTCCAGTTCGACTTCAACACCCTCCCCGACTATCTTGACCCCTACTTCCATCTCACCGACAAGTTCTTCCGTGTACACTACTACAGCTACAACATACTTGCCGGCTACGGCTACAACTGGGTCATCTCCCCGCGCTTCCTCTTCAACGCCACCCTCCTCCCCTCGCTCGGAGTGATATGGGCCTATGAGGATTCCTACGACGGCGCCCGCAACCTTCTCGCCATGAACCTCAACGCAAAGATGTCGCTCACCTACAACAAGGGGGACTTCTTCGTATGCTTCATAGGCCGGTTCGACGGCAAATGGTACAGGTCGAAGACACTGTCCGTACTCAGCTCGGTCGAGAATTTCTCGCTGTCGGTCGGAGTCAGGTTCTGAAGCCGGGACGGGGAACGAAAACGGAAATCCGGACGGGGAACGGGAGCNCGGGCGGAAAGACGATAAAAGACACAGACCCCCGGTGAGCGGCGCTCACCGGGGGTCTGCCATATCGTAGTCGTGACGACGGGGTTTATTCTTCAGTCTTGATGTTGAGGTCGGCGAAGGGGCGGTTGCCGCTTCCGTTACCCTCGCGGCGCGGGCCACGGCCTTCGCGGCGGGGTCCGCGGTCGCCGCTTTCGCGACGCGGGCCACGGTCGCCTCTCGGAGCGCGTTCGGGACGCGGTCCGCGGTCACCGCCTTCACGGCGCGGACGGGCCTCACGCTCCACGTATCCTTCGGGCTTCTCGGTGAGCACACGCATCGACAGACGGTACTTGCCGGTCTTCTTGTCGATTTCGATGAGCTTCACCTTCACCTTGTCGCCCTCCTTCAGACCGCTCTGGTCCATGGAGTCGAGACGGTTCCAGGAAATTTCGGAGATATGGAGCAAGCCGTCGCGACCGGGCATGAATTCCACGAATGCGCCGAAGTCAAGAATCGAGCGCACGGTACCCTCGTAGACCTCACCCTCCTCCGGCTGAGCCACGATAGCCTTGATGCGGGCGAGGGCGGCGTCGATGCCGGCGGCGTCCTTGGAGGCGATCTCCACGCGGCCTACGCCTGTCTTCTCGTCCTCGTCGATGGAGATGGTGGTGCCTGTCTCCTCCTGCATGGCCTGGATCACCTTGCCCTGCGGGCCGATGACGGCGCCGATCATCTCCTTCGGAATCTCGATTGTCACCAGACGCGGCACATGGGGCTTGTAGTCGGCGCGTGCCTCGGGGATGGTCTCGGAGATGATGCCGAGGATGTGCATGCGTCCCTGGCGGGCCTGTTCAAGGGCCTTTTCGAGGATCTCATAGCTCAGGCCGTCGCACTTGATGTCCATCTGAGTGGCCGTGATGCCCTTTTCGGTGCCTGTCACCTTGAAGTCCATGTCGCCGAGGTGGTCTTCGTCGCCGAGGATGTCGGAGAGCACCGCGTACTTCACCGCTCCCTCATCCGATATGAGGCCCATGGCCACACCGGCCACCGGACGCTTCATCTTGACGCCCGCGTCGAGCAGGGCGAGTGTGCCGCCGCACACAGTGGCCATCGACGAGGAGCCGTTGGACTCCAGGATGTCGGACACGATACGGCAGGTGTAGGGGAATCCGTCGGGGAACATGCGCTTCAGGGCGCGGTGGGCGAGATTGCCGTGGCCGATCTCGCGGCGTCCCACTCCGCGCTGCGGGCGGGCCTCGCCCGTGGAGAAGGGGGGGAAGTTATAGTGGAGCAGGAAGCGCTCCTTGCTCTGGTTGAGCACGTCGTCGANNATCTTNTCGTCGAGGGTGGTGCCGAGGGTNGCNGTCACNAGNGCCTGGGTCTCACCGCGNGTGAANACGGCCGATCCGTGGGGGCCGGGNANGTAGTCGNTCTCANNCCANATGGGNCGGATNTCGGTGGTCTTGCGGCCGTCGAGGCGGATNCCNTCGTCGAGCACGCAGCGGCGCATGGCTTCCTTCTCCACGTCGTGGTAGTANCNCTTNACCATAGCTATGCGCTGCTCGNNAGTGTANTTCNCNAGCTGCTCNTCGGTCATCTCGGGGAGAGAGTCGATNTATTCGTCGCGGATGGCCTTGAANNNGTCGTTGCGCCAGTGCTTGTCGGCGCTGCCGGCCTTGGCTATCTCATATGCGCGCTGATAGCATTTCTCGCGCACGTCGGCGCGGAGTTCGTCATCGTTGACCTCATGATTGTATTCGCGCTTCACCTCCTTGCCGGCCTCCTTCATGAGCTCCATCTGCGCCAGGCAGTGCTTCTTGATTTCGGCATGGGCCACCTTGAGGGCCTCCAGCAGGTCGGCTTCCGACACTTCGTCCATCTCGCCCTCCACCATCATGATGTTGTCGTAGGTGGCGCCCACCATCAGCTCGATGTCGGCGCGGTCGATCTGGTCGAACGTGGGATTGATCACCCACTCTCCGTCCACGCGGGCCACGCGCACCTCGGAGATGGGGCCGTTGAAGGGTATGTCGGAACAAGCCAGGGCGGCCGAGGCGGCGATGCCGGCCAGGGCGTCGGGGGCGTCGTTCTCGTCGGCCGAGAAGAGCGTTACGTTGACGAACGTCTCGGCATGGTAGTTGTCCGGGAAGAGCGGACGGAGCACGCGGTCCACGAGACGCGATGTCAGAATCTCATAGTCGCTCGCGCGTCCTTCGCGCTTGAGGAAGCCGCCGGGATAGCGGCCGATGGAAGCGTACTTCTCCTTGTATTCCACTGTCAGGGGCATGAAGTCCACACCCTCGTTGGCCTCTGCGGCCGAGCATACCGTGGCAAGGAGCATGGTGTTGCCCATGCGCACCTCCACTGCGCCGTCGGCCTGCTTGGCGAGTTTTCCCGTCTCGATGGTGATCTGACGGCCGTCGCCCAGGTCGATGGTCTTTTTCACTGGTTTAAGCATAAAATCGTTATTGTTTTTCTTCGCTGCGTTTGTTGCCGCTCCGGCACGGGCCGAATTCGAAAACCCGCATCGGGTAAAATTATTTCAAATTATGTACAAAGTTACGAAAAAAGCACTAATTTTGAAAACTATTTCCGACCTTCGCTCCCCCTCCGGGAGTGATTTTATTCCTAAAAATGAAGATTTTCGCATATACATTGGCCGCCATGGCGGCCGCCGTGGGTCTGGGAGCCTGCTCCGACCCTTCGTTTTCAGTCGACGGCACCGTAGAGGGAGCCGGCGGAAAGACCCTCGTGCTCGAACGCCCCGACGCCGCCGGCGCCTGGGTGGCGGTCGACTCCACACGCCTCTCCGACTCGGGTAAGTTCAGGTTCACCCGCCACGCCCCGGCCGCTCCGGAGATCTACCGCCTCGTGCTCGACGGCAATTACGTCTATTTCCCCGTCGACTCCGTGGAGACCGTCACCGTAAAGGCCCCCGCCTCCCATTTCGCCACCGACTTCGAGCTTTCCGGCTCGCCCGACGCCGAGAAGCTGGCCCGCTTCGAGAAGACACTCATCGCGGCCTCACCCATCCTGACGCATCCCGACTCGGCCCGCGCCTTCAAGCGCCGGGTATATACGGAATTCCTGCAGGAAGGGCGCGGATCGGTGGTGAGCTACTATATCCTCACCAAGACAGTCGGCGGAGAGCCCCTTTTCTCGCCTGAAGAGGACGGCAAGTACTTCGCGGCCGTGGCCACGGCGCTCCGCTCCTTCCGCCCCGACGACCCGCGCCTCCCCATCCTCGAACAGACCGCCCGCGAGGCCCGGCGCCAGGCCAACGCCGCCGCCGGCAGGCAGCATGTGCTGCAGGCCGAGGAAATCAGCCTCTTCGACATCGAGCTCCCCGGCACCGACGGCCGTCCCGTGAAGCTCTCCTCCGTAGCCGGAAAGGGGACTCCGGTGATACTGCTCTTCTCCGACCTCACCGACCCCGAGACCATCGCGCTCAACGAGGAACTGCGCGGCATCACGGGCGCACGCATCTACAATGTCGGGGTCGACGAGGACCAGCTCCTCTGGCGCAACGCCGCCCGCAACCTCCCCTGGACCTGCGTCTATGCCTCCACGTCGGACCTGGCCGATATAGCCATGAAGTACAATGTGCCCGAAGTGCCCGCCATTTTCGTGATCGACGCCTCAGGCAACCTGAAGGCCCGCTGCGGCTCCATCGACGAAGTGCGCCGCAACATCTGACACTGCCCCTCCCGGCACCCCGCTCCGGCACATACTTTTTTCCGGCCCGCGAAATATGTTCAACAACATACCGCGGGCCGGAACCATATTTACGCCACACTCGTTAAAATTACATCCTATAACCTAAAAATCCTTAATGCTATGAAAAAACATCTACGTCTTTCGATGCTTGCGTTCGCGGCGATGTCGGCCGCCTCGATGTTCGGCCAGGCCCTCGTGGCCCCTACCGACGGAACGGTAAAGGACAACCGTACGAACCCCGACGTCTATTTCCTCTGGATGGGCGACGCCCCCAACAGCCTTGAGCTGCTGCCCGGTCCGCCCAGTGCGGAGTCGGTGCAGTTCATGTACGACAAGGCCCGTTACGACTGGGGCAAGTCGATGCGCAACACCGAGCGTGGCGAACAGGCCTTCAAGGATGCCCGCGTCGAAGGGCAGAACCTCCCCGACGCCTTCTCCGAGGCCTTCGGCATACTCATCAGCCCCGAGACCACTCCCGAAATCTACCGCCTCATCGTAGGCATGCGCGAGGACGCAGGCGACCTGGCCACCCGCGAGGCGAAACAGTACTACAACCGCACCCGCCCCTACTCCTTCTTCGGCGAGGACACCTGCAATCCCGAACAGCAGGCCGAGCTCTCCACCAACGGCTCCTACCCCTCGGGACACTCCTCGCTGGGATGGGCCACGGCGCTTGTGCTCACCGAACTTAACCCCGACCGTCAGGACGAGATTCTCGAACGCGGCTTCCAGATGGGTGAATCCCGCGTAATCTGCGGCTATCATTTCCAGAGCGACGTCGACGCCGGCCGCATCACAGGCTCGGGGGTTGTGGCCCGCCTCCACGCCGACCCCAACTTCAACAAGCAGCTTGAAAAGGCCAAGAAGGAATTCGCCGACCTCAAGAAGCAGGGTAAGGTGAAGCAGGGCAAGCGCCCGCTCGTGCCTCACGATTACCGCGAACCCGGCAAATAAGTCATTTTGTATAAGCATTTTCTCCATACAATCGGGGGGACCCTCCTCCCCCCGATACACCCTTTCTTTGTCTCACCGCTAAAAAGCACCGCTATGAAAACACATTTACTTACCGCCATAGCATTAGGCGCCGTCATCACGGTCCCCGCCATGAATACATATGCTGAAGAGAGCGATAATCCTCTCCCGCAGTCAGTTTCCAATCCCGCTCCCGTACCGGCACCCGAGAAGGAGAAGACCAAATTTGAGGTAAAGCCCACAGGGCGCATCCTCATGGACGGAGCGACATTCATCTCGCCGCAGAAGGAACTCTTCAAGGACGGCGTCACTATCCCCGACGCGCGTCTGGGCGTAAAGATGAAGTATGGCAAGTGGGACGCCAAGATTGACGTCGGGTTCGCTTACGGTAAGGTGGGCCTCAAGGACCTTTATATCGGATACACGTTCAATGAACTCAATTCGCTGAANGTCGGCTCGTTCATCCACCAGTTCGGACTGCAGAGCGCCACTTCCAGCTCGATGAAGCCCACAATGGAGGAACCGATAAGCAATGCGGTGTTCAATGACTCTCGTCAGCTCGGTGTGCAGTACGAATACAACGGTCAGAAGTTTCTGGCTACCGCAAGCTTCCATGTGGAGCCTTCGGCCACTACCTATATTCTGGCACCGGAACAGTTCACGAAGGAGGGAATCGGTGTGCGCTCACGCCTCGTCTACCGTCCGCTGCATCAGGACGGACTGATGGCACAGGTCGGTATCTCCGGAGCCTTCGCCACTCCGCAGCGCTATACTTCCGATACCGGTGAGGACCAGCACAACGCATTTGTATTCAAATCCAACTTCCCGACACGTGTCACTCAGGTCACTGCCATCAACGCCGAGGTGACCGACGCCCGCAATCTCGTGAAATTCTCTCCCGAATTGCTGCTGAGCTATGACCGGTTCGCCCTCGAATCGCAGTACTACTATCTCCACGTACACCGTCGCGGAGCCATTCCCGATTACAATGCCTACGGAGCCTACGTCACTCTGCGCGGACTGATTCTCGGCCGGTCTTATTCCTACGACATGATGGGAGGCGGCATCGCCACTCCTGCCCCGAAGACTCTTGAACTGGTGCTCGACTACAACTACACCAACCTCACCAACAACTCGGCCGGTATCTTCGGCGGGCGTCTCAACGACTTCTCCGCAACCCTCAACTATCAGATCAACAAATACATGATAGCGCGTCTGCANTACTCCTACACCCACACCTGGGATCGCGGAACTGCCGCCNGCCCCATAAGCCTCAACGCCATCATGGCCCGCCTCCAGGTAATCTTCTNATCCACCACCCTCTCCCCATTATCCACGACCATTNACTTTAATCCTTACCATATATCAAAAAGGCTTCTCAGCGGCAGCGCTGAGAAGCTGTTTTATTAATATATAATATTTTTCAAAATATTATATAATAATTTGTACTATCCAAAATTTATTATTATCTTCGCAAATAGAGCAACTTAGCATTGAAACCGTCTAAACCCATTTAAAATGCACCTTAAGTATTTACTTTTTTGGGGCATTTTAGGCATCTTGATTACGGGATGTCAAAGTGAACCGACAGAACTCAATTTGCAAGCTACCCACAAGCCCTCCAACGGATATACCACCCGTGTTCTTTCTGTGGAGGAAGCTTACGATAATGCACTTCCGCTTATTAATCAAGTTTGCTCAGAAAAGAGCATAGCTATAGACTTTTCTTTAAATAGAGGAGAAAAGGTTGAGACAATTGGATTACCGGGTTTCACCCGATCGTCGTCTTTAGACAGCCTGATGTACGTAATAAACTTCGATGACCAAGGGTTTGCAATCGTTGGCAGCAATCCGAATGGCAGACCGTTATACGCTTTCTCTGAAACAGGACATTTTAACATTTCCGACACCACCTATTATCAAGGATTAAAATACCTCATTGACGGATCGATTGCGGCCGCCTACAAAGAGAGAATAACACCTGCAAGAACTGAGACCCGGGCTGATTCAATAAAATATACACTGTATAGGAATATACAACCGCTACTCCCTCCCAAAGTAGCCATATGGCATCAACGAACTCCATATAACAATGCCTGCCCCATTTGTGAGTTAGGTCAAGGAGGTGGAAATGTTCCCCAAGAACCTTTCTTCAGCCGTGGGGTTGTCGGGTGTACCCCTCTATCAATCGGGATGCTTTTGGCTTATTATCAGTGGCCGGATTCAATCGACAGTGTTATCCTTAATTGGAAGGGGATAAGAGAAGGAACCGATAGAATCCAAATCGGGTTCCTGCTCCAGAAGATAGCAGAGCTAGCGGGGTCTCAATACACAGATACGACGATGACGGATAGACAAACCCACCAAAATAATTTCATGGTACCCTTCCGAAGCTTAGGTGCGTCATTAGCGGGTGCCTATAAAGGGTTGGATTTCCAGGAAACAGCTAACAGAGATAATGTCTTAAATTTTCTAGCGGGAGAGATTGAATTTTTTAGAGCTGCTCCCGTAATGGTTTCCAGTATCTTTTTTGCAGATAAACCTAGGGGGCATGTGTGGGTACTAGATGGATATTTTGAGTTTAAATGCAGTTCTGTGGATTCGCCTAATAAAAAGTTACCCAATGAACTTTATTTACATTGTATTTGGGGATTACCTTCATTAGCAAGTAATGGCTACTACTTCTATAATACAGAAACCGGAAAGGTAGACAGTACATCTGTGGGTCCCAATGATGATCCGATTGGATCAAATGCAACACTATTACGGATCTACGGCAAGATACGTATTCCGAATGCTATGACTTTTTAGCTGCTTCGTCTTTCCCAAGGTTGTAGTATAGCCAGCGTGTGAAGATCAAACCATCTCCGAAATACAATAGATTACTGTTACCCCATACATTTGAATAATAATAGTGACTACAAATGGAACATAAAGAATATAAAAGCTCATTTGGGAGTTTACTCCTCCTATTGTTTATATCTATATGTCATCCCGGTATGGCGTATTCGCAAGTGGCTCAGCCGCGAAATATCATGCCGGGGATGACATATACTGAATATACTTGCAATCTTGGAATAATGCAAGAGTATGTCAGAGGCTGGCTGGTCGGAGATTCCATAGAATCTCAAGGTGAAATGCTGATGCCGGTGTATCGAATTGATCCGGAGAGAGGAGATTCCATAACCTCCGGGCGCCCCCGATTCATTAAAACAGAGGGTGACAAGGTGTTCATGCTTGACACCGGTGCTCAGTCCGGGAAGCGGCAATGGTTGCTTATGTATGATTTCGGCCTTAAGCCCGACGAATGTGCTGAGATCTATTACCCTATTCATCCTGGGTTTCTTTCAAAACAGGTAAGATGTGTGGAAATCAAGGAAAATCCGAAATACAATGGTCTCTTGACAATGAAGTTGATTAGAGTGTTAGATCCAGAATACTCCAACCTGGATCCGGAATACTCCACTCTGGATCTGGAATACTCCAACCTGGAATCAGATTTTTTTTCTACCTGTGAATGGATTATTGGTGTTGGATCGACCCAAGGCTTGTTCTGGCCGACTCCTCCAGACTTCGGCGCAGGGACAAATCTTGAAAAAGTCACCCTCCACGGGAAAGAGATTTTCTACAGGCCGATAGAACGCTTTATCTCCAACCGGCGAAAAAAGAGGGCCAACCACTGACCGGCAAAACGTGTAGGCGAATATATAACAGTTTTTCAAAATATTTTAAAATAATCTGTACTATCCAAAATTTATTATTATCCTCGCAAATAGAGCAACTTAGCATTGAAACCGTCTAAACCCATTTAAAATGAACCTTAAGTATTTACTTTTTTGGGGCATTTTAGGCATCTTGATTACGGGATGTCAAAGTGACCCGCCAGAACTCAATTTGCAATCTACCCACAAGCCCTCCAACGGATATACCACCCGTGTTCTTTCTGTGGAGGAAGCTTACGATAATGCACTTCCGCTTATTAATCAAAAATCCCACAATGATATACTACCCTGCTCCGGTAATAGCCGCGGGTGCTTATCCTAATGAGGAAGGACATGTGTGGGTTATTGATGGATATTTTGAATATAAATGTTCCATTGTTGACAACCCTCATAAAAAGCTGCCTAACGAACTATTTTTACATTGCATATGGGGATTCTCTTCATTATCATCCAACGGTTATTATTTTTACAATACCGATACAGGGATTTTAGACGATACATCTATCGGCCCGAATAATAGCTCGGTACCATCTCCAATACAGATACTAATATATGGAAAAATACGAGTTCCGGGGGTCACTATGCCTTAATGGATTCTTCCAATAAACGGATGATAATCCTAACTGTCCATAAGACACCGCATAAAGACAACACTTAATACACGAGAACAGTGAAAGTAGCTGATATGATGAGGGTTACCGACAATAGAAGCAAGTGGCTCCTCCTGCTCCTGATGATTCTGGCGAACATCGGAGGAAAGTCCGCATACGCGCAGATTGAACAGCCGGCCAATCTCGTACCGGGACTGATGTATGACGAGGTGACTTCCTTTATTTGGAAGGGCCGGGGCCGCGAGATTATCCATCACACCCATCGGCTGATAGGTGAGCCTATTGAATTCGAGGGAGAAACGGTAATGCCGGTATATAAATTAGACAGTGAGACAGGAGAGTGGACCATGACCATACCGCCATCCTATATCAAGACGGAGGGAAGCAAAGCCTTCATTTTTGACAACGGTGCGGTATCAGGGGAGCGAGGGTGGCGGCTTTTATATGATTTCGGTATCAAACCCGGAGAATGGACGGAGGTTTATCGGAAAGTCTCCCCCGGCTTCACACACTCTAAATTGAAGTGTGTCGAAGTCAAGACAGATCCAAGATACCAGAACCTCAAGACCATAACATTGGTTCCAAAAACTGAGCTGAATTATCATGCCGACCTTGATGACGAGTTCTGGAACTGTAAATGGATTATAGGAATCGGTGCGACTAATGGATTATTCAACCC
The DNA here is from genome assembly GCA_014802425.1 of Bacteroides sp. Taxonomy (GTDB): domain Bacteria; phylum Bacteroidota; class Bacteroidia; order Bacteroidales; family Muribaculaceae; genus Lepagella. The sequence continues at coordinate 67,893 of JAAVCH010000023.1, read as the reverse complement.
CGGAGCTAAAGGATTCGGGGATAGTACCCGGCTGAACCAGGTATCCCTGGATGGAGAAGACTTCCTGCAGCGGGAGTATTAACCGCCTGCGCATAAATTTCGCATGAATTTATTGAGAAAAGGGGGACTAAAAGTCCTCCTTTTTTGCTAATTTTGCAAAATTAGAGGATTTTTCGCGTTTACGTAGAAATGCGGATGATTCTCCGGCGCCCCGGTAAGACAGGAATGTCTACCGGGTCCGGTACGGCAAATCAGTTTTGAGAAAATGAAGATAGAAGAGATTATCGCAAAGGGGGTCAGCGACGCTGTCAAGGCCCTCTACGGTGCTGACGTGGAACCTGCTGCGGTGCAGGTGCAGCAGACAAAGAAAGAATTTGAAGGCCACCTGACGGTGGTGGTGTTCCCCTACCTGAAGGCATCGCACAAGAAGCCCGAGGAGACAGCCGCTGAAATCGGCGCGTGGATGGTGGAGAATGTCGAGGCCATCGACAGGTTCAACGCCGTGAAGGGGTTCCTCAACCTGGGTGTCTCCCCCTCCTACTGGCTCTCACTGCTCCACGAAATCGCCGCCGACGAAGACTTCGGATTCCGTCCCGTCACCGACGAGTCGGACCTCGTGATGGTGGAATACTCCTCCCCCAACACCAATAAGCCCCTCCACCTCGGCCACGTGCGCAACAACCTCCTCGGCTATTCCCTCGCGCAGATCCTCAAGGCCAACGGCCACAAGGTGGTCAAGACCAACATCGTCAACGACCGGGGCATACATATCTGCAAGTCGATGCTCGCCTGGCAGAAATGGGGCGATGGCGTCACTCCCGAATCTTCCGGCAAGAAGGGTGACCATCTTATCGGCGATTTCTATGTAGAGTTTGACAAGCACTACAAGGATGAACTCAGGCGGCTCAAGGCATCAGGAATGACCGACGAAGAGGCCGAGGCCAATTCCACACTCATGCAGGAGGCCCGCGAGATGCTGCGCCGCTGGGAAGCCGGCGACCCCGAAGTGCGCTCGCTCTGGAAGATGATGAACGAATGGGTCTACGCCGGATTTGACGAGACCTACCGCCGCCTCGGAGTGGACTTCGACAAGATATATTACGAATCCGACACTTACCTCGAAGGGAAGGACCTCGTGCTCGGCGGCCTGGAGAAAGGTCTGATGTACCGCAAGGAGGACGGCTCCGTATGGGCCGACCTCACCGGCGACGGTCTCGACCACAAGCTGCTGCTGCGCTCCGACGGCACATCGGTCTACATGACCCAGGACATCGGCACCGCCAAACTCCGCTTCCAGGACTATCCCATCGACAAGATGATCTACGTCGTGGGCAACGAACAGAACTACCACTTCCAGGTGCTCGCCCTGCTCCTCGACCGCCTCGGCTTCAAGTGGGGCAAGGACCTCACGCATTTCTCCTACGGCATGGTGGAGCTCCCCGAGGGAAAGATGAAGTCGCGCGAAGGGACGGTGGTCGACGCCGACGAACTCATGGACAGCATGATCGCCGACGCCCGCGAGACATCGGCCGAACGCTTCGCCGACATGGCCCCCGAAGAGGCCGCCGAAATCTCACGCATCGTGGGGATGGGCGCCCTCAAGTACTTCCTGCTCAAAGTCGACCCCAAGAAGAACATGCTCTTCAATCCCAAGGAATCAATCGACTTCAACGGCAACACCGGGCCCTTCCTGCAGTACACCTACGCCCGCATCCGCTCCGTATGCCGCCGTGCCGGAGAGGAGCTCTCGGCCTGCTCCTACGCCGAGGCCGTGCCCAACGAGAAGGAACAGACCCTCATCCAGAAGATCGCCGACTTCTCCCAGACCGTAGCCGAGGCCGGACGCATCTACTCCCCCGCCCTGATAGCCAACTACTGCTATGACCTGGCCAAGGAGTACAATCAGTTCTACCACGACTACCAGATACTCCGTGAGGCCGATCCGGCCACACGCTGCCTGCGCCTCAACCTCTCAGCCGTCACGGCCCGCACGCTCCGCGCCGGAGTGTCGCTGCTCGGCATCGAGATGCCCGAACGCATGTAGCCTCATCCTCAGTGAGGCCGGCGCCCGACCGCAATCTTACGGCCCGGACGGAGGGGACTCTCCCCGCGCGCGCTGAAACATTGCAGTTTAAGGCTTTTTAAGCAAAACAGGCCTTATCTTTGTTCTACAATCGAGCGGAACGCAAAAGTGTCCTGCAATCGAGCGGAACGCAAAAGTAAAATAATAAAACATACAGACTATGGATTACAACTATGACCAGAACCGCCTGAGCAATCCCTCCGGTGGCGGTTACTACTCCGGTCCCTCGGAGTCGGCGCTGACAAGCCAGGTCAACGCCGTGATGCGCAAGGTATATGTGCGCATGTTCATCGGCCTTGTCGTATCGGCATTCTGCGCCCTCGGAGTGGCAAGCTCCCCGGCCGTCATGGGATTCTTCTTCGGCAATAAGATAGTGTTCTGGGGAATGCTGATCGCGATGTTCGCTATGGCCTGGATCCTACCCTCGCGCTTCCAGCGCATGAGCCAGGGCGCCGTGCTCGGCTGCTTCATCGGCTTTTCGGCGCTGATGGGCGCCTGGCTGGCTCCGATATTCTTCGTCTACCGGCTCGGCACGATCGTCTACACGCTCTTCATCACGGCCGGCACATTCGGCGCCATGTCCGTCTACGGTTATTTCACCAAGACCGACCTCTCAAAAATGGGAGCATATCTGACGATGGCCCTCTTCGGCCTCATCATCCTGATGATCGTCAACATCTTCGCCAAGAGCTCCACCATCGAATGGATCGTATCGATCGTGGGCGTGCTGCTCTTTGTGGGCCTCACGGCCTGGGACACCCAGCAGGTGCGCCGCATCGCGCAGTCCAACTTCGACCCGACTCTGACCGACAAGCTCGCCACCATCGGCGCGATGAACCTCTACCTTGACTTCATCAACCTCTTCATATTCCTGCTCCGCATCTTCGGAGGGAGCCGCGATTAAGAACGAGGCGCCACACCACATAAAAAAATCCCTGTCGCAGGACAGGGATTTTTTTTATGCGCTCTATCCGCGCTTGGACCCGGCGCATTATTCCGCGCGCTCTATCCGCGCTTGAACTTGGCGCATTTCGGAGAGTAGGCCAGCGTGACGATGTGCTCCTCCGAGAGATAGGAGAAGAGCTGCATCTCCACCTCCTCACCGTCCGGACGGCGCACAAGGGCCGCGCCGTAGTGGGGAGCGCGCACCATCGGATTGGTGCATATCTCGGGGAGCTCCAGAATCACGAGATTCTCCCTGAAGTCGGCCCCCTCGATGAGGGCGGCCTTGTAGAGGGCCTCCTTGACGGTCCAGCACAGCACGGCGGCCGTCAGCTCAGCCTCGGCCTCCTCCATGGGCGCGTGATGGGAGTCGCCCTCGCGAAGGGTGGCGGCGTAGGCCTGCATCAGCGCGGTCTCCGCCGGAGTCATCACCCGCCCGGCCACCTTAAGGGCCTGCGCGCGGTCGCGGAGCTCGCAGTCGATGCCCATGGCGGTGCGGACGCTGAATTCCGCCAGGTCGCACTCAGGAGTGCGCGGCAGCATGGCGATGACCATGAAATGGGTCGTATGGCTGACTGAGATGCGCTGCGGCGCATCCTCCAGCAGGGGCGCTCCGGAGGGACAGTGGCCTATCTCACGGAAGCGGTCGCCTCCGTTCTCGCCGAATACCTGCAGGGCCATGACCTTCCATAGCCGTGCCGATTTGTCGTCGCCGCCGCATATCTCTTCCACACGTATGCCGGCCGGAGTGTCGTGTCGCCAGAATATGAATTCTGTCTCCATAGTTTTATCGGGGTTATCGGAATTATCGGAATTATCGGGGGCGCCGGGGCGCCCGGGAAAGTCAGTCGGCCGCGGACCCGGGCTCCCCCCCCTGAGCGCCGGGGTCGAGCGTCACCTTCACCTTGGTGATGCGGTGCTTCTCAAGCTTGAGGGCCTGCATGCTCAGCGGGCCACGGCGGAGCACCTCCCTGGCCTCCGGGAAATCCCCCTTGATTTCGAGCAGGAGTCCGGCAAGGGTCTCGGCGTCGCCGAGGTCGCCCAGGTCCTCCTCCTCTATGCCGAGCACGCGGCAGAGGTCCCCTATCGAGATCTTGCCGTCGATGATGTATGTGTCCGGGGCCACGCGGCGGTACATCGACGCCGTGTCGTCATACTCGTCGTCGATTTCACCGATGATTTCCTCGATGATGTCCTCCAGGGCCACGATTCCCTGTGTGCCGCCGTATTCGTCGATGACGATGGCCATGTGGATGCGGCGCTTGCGGAAGTCTTCGAGGAGGTCGTCGATCTTGCGGCTTTCGGGCACGAAGAAGGGCTCGCGTATGAGCGTCTGCCAGCGGAAGGAGTTGTCGCGGTTGCCTATGTAGGGGAGCAGGTCCTTGGAGTAGAGTATGCCTCGTATGGTGTCCTGCGAAGTGTCATAGACCGGGATGCGCGAGTATCCGGAGTCGAGGATCACCTTGATGATGTTGTCCCATGTGTCGTGGTACTCCACATCCGTCACGTCAACCCGCGAAATCATTATCTCCGACACCTCCTTCTCGCCGAACGCCAGGATTCCTTCGAGCATCTCCTTCTCCTTTCCCTCCTTGATGTCGGATATGGAGAGGGCCTTTTCAAGCACGTCGGTCGAGATGTCCTCCTCCTTCTTGGTGACGACCTTGCCGATAAAGGCCGATGACTTGACCATCACCTTCGACAGGGGGGAGAAGAGGCCGCTGAGGAAGCTGACCCCTCCCGAGGCGGAGCGCACCCATTTCAGGGTCTTTCCACGGGCCACGAGCTTAGGGAATATCTCGCCGCAGAGCAGCAGCAGGAAGGTCAGGAATACGGTCTGGAGCAGGAAGTTGACCAGCGACGAGTTGAAGGTCACGATCTGGTTGATGGCGAATGTCAGGAGCACCACCATCGTGATGTTGACCAGATTGTTGGAGATGAGTATCGTGGCGAGCAGGCGCTCGGGGTCTTTGAGCAGTTCGGAGGCCCGCCGCGAATCGGGGGAGTCGTCCTCCTCAAGCTCGTCGGTCTGCTGGCGGCTGAGGCCGAAATAGGCTATTTCGCTGCCCGACACGAACGCCGACACCATGAGGCAGCCGATGGCTATGAGTACGATAAGGCACCAGCTTCCCCAGTCGGAGGGTGCGTGGAATTCTATGGCGCGCGCCGACAGCAGTATCATCTGCAGCAGCGGCGCGGGTGTAGGTAAAGGGTCTGTATCCAAAATATTCTGTTTTTCAGCCGGCCCATGGCTTCGGGAGCGGCTCCCTGGGCCGCCGGCTTTGCTTTGAATTTACAAAGATAGTAATTTCCACACAATTACGCAAAATCAGTTCTCCGCCTTATGGGGGAGCATCGGCGGCACGGGCCATCTCCTCCTGCAGCTCGGCGGCGCGCTGACGGCGGCGGAGCTCGGCGGCGGGGACGAAGGGGACCTCCTCCTCCACCTCCACGACGCGTCGTCCGTTGACGTACCAGATGTAGCCCCTGATGGTGCGGAACTGCTTCATCTCGCGCATCCAGCCCATGTACTCCCCTACCTGGCGGCGGTGCTCGGAGATGTTGCCGTCGGTGCCGAACTTATAGTCCACCACTATGGCGTCACCCTCCGGACTTATCATCACGCGGTCCGGCCGCTTCATGCTCTCGCCGCGCATCAGCATGGGGCGCTCGGCGAGCACCCTGTACTTTCCGGCAAACCATCCGCGGTCGCGCACGCTCACGAGCGCCTCCCGCAGCTGCGGCTCGTATTCGCGGATGCGCTTGCGGGTGAGGTGGCCGCGGCCACGCACCCTCTCCATGGCCTTGTGGAGGTCATCCTCCACCTCCACAAGCTCCAGAATCTCGTGCTTGAGGCTCCCCTCCGAACGCGGATCCAGCCTGTCGTCGTCGGCCGGATCCCGGCGCACGTTCACCCATTCCGGCTGGCACTCCAGCATCTTGCGGCGGCTGTTGACATAATAGTCCTCGATCGACAGCGTCTCCACATCACGCCGGCGCTTCCCGCGTGACTTCCTCAGCTCCCCTTCCACGTCGGCAAGCGGCTCGCCGTAGCTTATGCGCCAGCCGTCGTCGGTCACCCTGAGGTCATCCGGCCTGATCAGCAGGTCGGCTTCGGCGAGCACCATATCATTGTACCGCTTCTTCTCTTCCTCCGTGTATGCGGGGTGGTCCTTCAGCCCCTCCCCTTTCAGTATATTTCCGGCGTCGGCCAGGGCGCGGTGCACATAATCGGGGAAACGCCGGTTCTTGCCGAGCGACGGCGTTCCGTCGTCCGAGACGGCGGCGGGCATGAAGACATACAGCTCGCTGACGGCGCGCGTGAAGGCCACGTAAGCCTTGTTGAGGAGGTCCATCTCATGCAGACGCCGCTCATCCTCGAACACCGGAGCCCATACGGTGTCCTCCCCCTGTTTGTCGGTGAGGCACACGGGGAGCTTGCCCGGCAGTCGGGTGGCATAGCCGAGGGTCTGCGGCACGTCGAGCCACATCCATTCGGCCCGGCGCACGAAGTTGAGGTCGATGTCGGGAAGGATGACGCATTCGAATTCCAGTCCTTTCGACTTGTGGACGGTCATGACGCAGACCGCGTCGGTGTCTTCGGGAGAGGATATGCAGATGTTCCGGCCGGACGTGTTCCACCACCGCAGCATCGAGCCGATATCTGTAGGATTGCTTTCGCAATAGGCGAGCAGGGCGTCCTGGAAGGCCGCCAGGAAAGGGGCCTCCAGCTCACGCACCTTCACGTCGACGAATATCTCCGTGAGCATCTCCACCAGGGATGGGAGCGTGAGGGCCTGCATGTTGCCCATGATGTCCTCCATGAATCCAGGGTCGATCCCCTCGGTGAAGAAGGCTTCGAGCGATTCCTTGAGGCCGAGCCCGGCGGCGCGGTTGCGCGCCACGAAATAGCGGTAGTTGTTGCGCACCTCCGTCCAGTTGACCCGCAGCGGGAATACGGGGCGTGCCGGCGCGGCGTCCGGCGCGTCCGTGCGCTTTTTACTGCCGGCGCGGGAGTCGAATTTGCCGTCGATGGTGGCCTGGATGAGCCGGAAGCACTCGATGACCGTCTCCACGGCCTGCGACTGGCTGAGCAGCAGCGAGTCGGCGCTGACGAAGCGCAGCGGTTCCCGCAGTTCGGAGGCATGCGCCTTGTTGTAGTCCATCAGATAGCGTATCACGTCCTGGCCGGCGGCGCGGGTATTGGTGAGCACGGCTATCTCCTTCTGCCGGAATCCGCGCCGGAGCAGGTCGGTTATCAGGGCGGCTATGCGCTCCAGCACCTTTCCGGTAAGCTTGCCGGTGTCGGAGTCCTCGTCCTCCTCGGGGTCGGCGTGCCTGCCGTCGGGCTTCCGGTAAAAGTCAATCTCCACGTAGCCCGGGGCGCCGAGGCTGGCGCGCGGGGTCTGGACGGTGTTGGCGTAGAGCGCGGGCATGCCGTCGGCCAGGTCGAGCGATATGGCGCGGAAGAGGAAATTGTTGAAGCGCACCACGTTGTGGCGGCTGCGGTGGTTGGCGTTGTCGTCGGCGTCGAATCCCTTCGGCGTCAGCGCCGGGAAATCCTTCGGCACAATGGTGGTGATGAGCTTCGGCTCGGCGTTGCGGAAGCGGTAGATGCTCTGCTTGGCGTCGCCGATGATGAGGTTGGCGAAGTTGTGGGACTCGCTCTCACGCAGCAGCGGGCGGAAGTTGTGCCACTGCATTTTCGACGTATCCTGGAACTCGTCGATAAGGAAATGATGCAGATAGTTGCCCATGCGCTCGTAGATGAACGGCACCTCGTCGTCGGCGATGATGCGGCGTATCATCTCGTTGGTGTCGCTGAGGCGCATGGCGTCGTTGTCCTGGAGGTAGCGGTCGATGCGGTCGCGCAGCCCGCGCAGCAGGGCGAAGCGGGGGAATCCCCTGCGGAGTATCTGCCAGTAGCGGAAATCGTCCGACCCGCGCCATTCCATGTGGGCGGCCACGGCGGCGCGTAGCGCGTCCCATGCCGGAGCCACGTCAGGCTCGCAGGCCAGTATGGGGGCCTTATCGGCCTTTCTGGAGGGGAGCCCTCCGAAATAGGAGTCGCTCCGCAGGCTCAGGCGGTACTCCCCGTCGGGCGCGGCGTCCGGGCCGAGTATCCTGTCAAGGAGCCTGAGGGTGTTCTTGCCGTTGGGGATGTACCTGAGGTCCGGGCTTACGGCGGCATAAGCCTCCTTTGCATCGCGGGCGGCCTTCACGAGATGGCCGAAGAGCTCGGCCGACCGGGCGTCGATTGAGTCCTGTATATCCTTATAGACCTGCATCGGGGTCCTGTCGGCGGCATAGAATCTCTCAAGGGCCTTGCGCACCTCCTTGTATTCCTCCTTCTCAAGGTCGCGGGCCATGCGGCTGAGTTGGGTGAATACGCTTCCCGAGGAGTTGGGGGAGCTCCCGTCGTCGTTCTTCTTGTCGTAGGCGTTCCATCCCTTCGCGCCCTTGCGCACCTGCTCCCTGATGAGGCTGCGCACCCATTCGGCCTCTTCCTTCGGGGCGCGCCGGTACTTCATGTCCTCTATCATCTCTATCGTGGCGGCGCGCATGATGTATTCGCTGTCGATCACCACCCGGTAGGCGTCCGGCAGGTCGGCCTCGTAGGCGAATGTGCGCAGGATGTTCTGGAAGAAGGTGTCGATGGTCGATATGTTGAAATCGGAGTATTCGTAGAGCAGCTGATGCAGGGCCTCGCGGCATATTTCGGCTATTTTCCCGCGTGTGGCGCCGAACTCCGTCATGAAATCGACGAGGTAGTCGACCTTGTCGTCGGGGGTGTCCGGGTCGGAGTACGCGAGGTCGGCGAGCTTGGCCACTATGCGGGTCTTCATCTCGTTGGTGGCCTTGTTGGTGAAGGTGACTCCGAGTATATGGGCGGCCGAGTCGGCGAGTTCGGGCATTTCACGCAGTCGCGGGGCGGCGGCCCCTTCGTCGGTGATGGATATGAGGAGGCGGATGTAGGTCTTGGTGAGGGTGTATGTCTTGCCGGAGCCGGCAGAGGCGCGTTGTAGGGTCAGCATTTAGGGAGGATTGACGGGGTGATGGTCGGGCCGGCCCCGGATGGCGGCCGGCGGTGCGGTGAGTGAGCGAGTGTCAGTTCCTTACTCGGTAGCCGAGTTCACATAGGAGGCGGCGCGCCTGCTCGCGGCGGTCGCCCTGAAGCAGTATCTCACCGCCGCGCGCGGAGCCTCCGCAGCCGATGCGCTGTTTGAGCACACGGGCCGTGGCCAGGGCTTCGGCATCGTCGTCTTCGGGGAATCCGGCGATGATCGTGGCGGGTTTCCCGGCGCGTCCCTTCTTTTCATAATGCAGGGTGAGGATGGGGCGCGGCGCGGACTTTTCCTTAGTCCCGGGCGCAGAGGGGTGAGCGGTAGAGGTCCCGGGATCCCCTTCGGGGAGTGTCCCGGCGCCGAGCAGGGCGCCGAGGGCGTCTTTCCAGTCGTCAGCCATTTGACAGTATTTTTTCGTTCAGGTTTATTCAGGGGTGAGTGACAGGGAAAATATGCCGCGTGCCTCCGGGGCACGCGGCATATGTCTATGCGTATGGTCCGCCGACGGGGGGCCGCACCGGTATGCGGCCGCTCCCACGGCACTCGCTTACTTGCCCAGGGTGTCGGCGGGCTTGAACTTGCAGACTTTGCGTGCTGCGATGGTGATGGCCTCCTTCGTGCGCGGGTTGATGCCTGTGCGCTCGGGCTTCTCCACCATGGAGAATGTGCCGAAGCCGATGAGCTGCACCTTGTCGTCGTTGACGAGGGCCTGTGCGATTGACTCAAACACTGCGTCGACGGCAGCCTTCGCGTCTACTTTGCTGAGGCTTGCCTTGGCAGCCACTTCGTTGATAAGATCTGTCTTGTTCATAATCTATATGATTTGGGTTCTTTCTATCATAGTTATAACCGCCGGGAGGGTCCGATGGTTAAGGCCGGCTCCGAGTCAAAGGTATAATCGAAGGCAAATTTAAGGATAATTATCAGACCGACAAATAAAACCCGGGCTTTTTTGTTAACTTTGCATCGTATTTTGAAATTTTATGGCTTATACATCTTCCAACTCCTGGTTCTACAGGATTCCCCCCGTCACCAGGAACCTCATCCTGATCAACCTCGTCATCTGGCTGGCGGAGTATCTTTTCCCCTCGCTGGGAGAGCGGATCGTCGATATTTTCGGCCTCCACTACATTTCAGGCATATTCAGCGGAGGCTTCAATCCGGCCCAGATATTCACTTATATGTTCGTCCACGACCGGCACACCATCTGGCACGTTGCCTTCAATATGTTCACGCTATGGATGTTCGGCCGCGTGCTTGAGAATGTCTGGGGCGCGAGGCGCTACCTCTTCTATTACCTTGTGTGCGGCGTAGGGGCGGCGCTGGTGCAGGAACTGGTGTGGGCCCTTACGCTCCACCATGACTTCGTCGACGCCATCTGCCATATGCGCGTCGGTCTCACCCCCGAATACGTTGAGGCCGAACTGGCGCGCAATCCGGAGATGTACGCCGGACTGCTTGACCAGTTCAAGTCGACGATGGTGACCGTCGGCGCCTCGGGAGCCGTGTTCGGCCTGCTGCTGGCGTTCGGCTTCATTTTCCCCGACATGCCGCTCTACCTGATGTTCATCCCCGTCCCGATCAAGGCGAAGTATATGGTGGTGGGCTACGGAGTAATCGAGTTTTTTCTCGGCGTGAGCGGCAGGATGAGCACGGTGGCGCATTTCGCGCATCTGGGCGGAATGCTGTTCGGCCTCGCGCTGCTGCTTTACTGGCGGCGGCGCGGGTCGGGGCCCAATCGCGTCAATCCCTTCAGATAAGGCCGGAGAGAGCTCAACAACGTAGTCTCCCGGTGCGCTCCTCCGAGCGTATAGCCGGGCATATCCAAAAAAAGATCCGACAGTTATGTTTCTGATTTCCTCTATAGTGAAGATGGTGGCGTCGCCGATATTCCGCCTGGTGGCGTCGGTCATCACGATTATCATATATCTTGTGACGGTGCTTTCGTGCTACGGCGGACTGATCCCCCCCACGTGGTCGGCCTGGGGCTCGGTGCTTACGATCGGTATGCCGGTGATGCTGACGCTGTCGGCCGTGGCGTGCGTGGTCTGGTTCGTGCGCGGCCACTGGTTCATGGGTGGTCTGGGGGTGCTGATGTTCCTCCTGTGCATCAACCCGATCAAGATGTGGTTTCCGATGAACGGCACGCAGAAGCAGTCGCCCGGCACCCGTACGTTCACCCTTCTGCAGTGGAACATCCTGCATGGCGACGACCTCGGCCGCCCCGACTATGCCGGATCGCGCACCATGGAGGAGATCCTGCGCGTCGACGCCGACATCGTATGCCTGCAGGAATGCACCGGATTCACTCAGAAAAGCCTGCGGAAATATTCGAAGGCTACGGTGGATTCGGTGCTGGCCCGCTATCCCTATCAGCTCGGTGAGGGATCGTACGACCTCCGTATCCTGTCGAAGTATCCGCTGCGGCACATCTATTTCGGGTCGGTGTTCAATTATCGCCTGGCGGACTATGTGGCAGTGACGCTTCCAGGAGGCACGCAGGTGGCCGTGGCCGACATCCATCTCCCCTCTTTCGCCCTCAACGAGGAGGAGAAGGGGATATTCAGCAAGCGGGGCACCGCCGCCCGCAAGGAGGACATGGCCCACCGCATCGTAGGCAAGCTCAAGCATGCCATACCGCTCCGCGCCACGGCCGCCGAGAAGGTGCGCGACGGCTTCAAGGAGCTGGCGATGCCGCTAATCATCGTGGGGGATTTCAACGATGTGCCCGCTTCATGGACCTACCGCGTCTTCACGCGCGCCGGCTTCCGCGACGCCTACTGCGAGACCAATTTCCTACCCACCTATACGTTCTATCCCAATCTCTTCTATTTCCATCTCGACCAGATATTCTATCGCGGCGACATCGCCCCCCTGAGCGTGAAGCGCCTCGACATCCGCACTTCCGACCATCTCCCGCTGCTCTCCACCTTCGAGTACCATCCGCGCCGGTAAATATTATCGGAGTTATCGGAGCTATCGGAGCTAATTGGATATTATCCGGATGGTCTTCTTTTTCTATCGGGCATGCTCGACGATGTAGCGCATGCCGGGAGTCAGAGGCAACGCTGCCGGAGCCTTTTTAATAAGAGTCGCGGGAGGATTCTTTTGGAGGTCCTTGGCTTCTTCGGGTGTAAGGTATGTGACCTCGACCGGATATAATTCGTAATAGTTTCGTATATCAATCGGAGTCTTGCTATCAAACATCCACTTCACTATTTTCCCTTTGGCCAACATGCGGGTGTCCAAGGTAAGCGACTGTACATCCTCTTCCAAGAATGTGCAGTCTGCGCGTGGGCGTACAAGAAGTTTCATCTGAGCTTCAGTTACATCAGTTGTACAACCGATTGCCTTGAGTTGCCACGGAGACCAGGTGTGATTTTTCTTATCTGCAAGTACATCAAATCCAAGAAGCATACCTTTAATCTTCGAACCCGGAGTATCCTCGTTTCCTTCGGGGTGACAATACTTAGGAGGAATTACGCCACTCGGAATTCGCAGTACACTTAGAGGGATTGAGAATGTATCATCGTAAGCATCCGGAATAAACACAGAGTCGCGTCCGTCATTATAAATTTTGCGTGTGCGCAGTTTGGATGATAGAATTCTCAGGCCTTTTGATGGTTTGAATTTCTTTATCTTTTTGTCAGTTAGGAAGAAATCCACCATATGTTCGTTATAGTGCAGGGTTGTGTCGCAATGAGTTGTCGAACTCACGTACTCTCGCAGATAGCATACTACGTGCTTGACCATATTATCGTCGGGAGTGACGATGACTTCGGCCAATTGATATTCGGCATGAGTGAGTCGTATTTCTTTTGTGGGGCGATCGCAGACCACCGGATCAAACCCAATCGAGCGGATAGTCACAGGGAAGTTTTTCACGCCCCCGAGGTCGACTTCACCGAGACTGTTGCTGATGCCGAGGATGACGCCTTTATCGGAGAATGCCGTGACGCCCGCAATCGGCATCCCCGTCTCCTTATCCATGATCCTTGTGTTGACGCTCTGAGCGGCAATCCACGCCGTCAGGAGTACCAAAAGAGTGATAATCGAGTGTTTCATAATTACAGGTGGTGGAATTATGTTGACAAAGATAGGCAATGCCGGAATTTATTTCGTTTGTGTCATTTAGCGTGCTCCACGAGATAGCTCATCCCCGGCGTGAGCGGCATCACCGTGGAGGGCACCTCCATCGGAGTCGCCGGCGGATTCTTCTGGAGTTCCTTCGCCTCTTCCACGGTATGGTAGGTAAAGGCTACGGGGTATAGCTCATTGTACACGTGAAACTCAACCGGTTCGGAAGTCTTGTAACGATACTTCCAGAGCTTGCCTTTGCCTAAGAGACGGCAGCTGAATGTTTTAAAGATTATATCTTCGGGTAGGAATGTGCAGTCAGCCCTTGGCAAGACCATTATACTTAGTACTGCAACCGTAAAATCAGTGGTAAGACCCAGGACCTTCAGTTTCCAAGGGGATACTACATGATTTTTCTTGTCGGCAAGGCGGTCTACACTCAGGAATACAGGTTTTATATTTTCAGAGACCTCGGCATTGTCGGATACGGTACATACATCGGCCGGTAGCTGAGGTCTACAGCTTTCAAAGGCCATTCCATACCTAAGTGAATTTAATACCTCATCCGGATACTCTGCAAGCCGGACACTGTCGCACTCTTCGTTGATTTTCCTTACGCGCATGATGGAGTTGAGCATTCTGGGTCCTTTTGACGGTTTGAATTTCTTTATCTTTTTGTCGGTAAAGAAATAATCCACCATGTGCTCATTATATGTGATGATGGTGTCATGGTCGGTGGCACAACTTACATATTCGCGCATATAGCATACCACGCGCGTCACGAGATTGTCATGAGGAGATACCACCACTTCACTCAATTCATATTCGGCGGGAGTAAGACGGATTTCCGCAGTGGGCCGGTCGCACGTCACCGGCACGAATCCCATCGAGCGAATTGTCACCGGGAAGTTCCCGACTCCCCCGAGGTCGACTTCACCGAGACTGTTGCTGATACCGATGATGACCCCCTTCTCCGAGAATGCCGTGACGCCCGCAATCGGGTTACCTGTCTCCTTATCTATGATCCTTGTCTTGATGCCCTGAGCGGTAATCCATGTCATCATGAGTACCAATAGAGTGATGATCGAGTGTTTCATAATTATAGGTGGTTGAATTATGTTGACAAAGATAGTCATTTTCAGCAGAGACTCCAAAATCACAATCTTTTTTCTCAAAACATAGAATATTATTACCTGAATGGGTAATTTTACCCATTTCGAAGTATCACCCCCATAATTTTACTCAAATGGGTATTGGATGCGATTAGATGTTATACTAATTTTGCTTCTGAACATTAAACTAACCTAAAATGAAGAAGCTGATATTAATAGGCTTGTCCCTATTGTTACTCTCCGTTATTGGTTTGTCTGTAGGTTGCAATCGATCTGATCTGCCGGATAATCCGGCAGAAACCCAGCAAACCACCATTTCCGTAGAAGAATTCCGCCAACACATGCAGGAATTCAATATTCAGTATGCTGAGGATTATCCAGAAGATCTTGACACTCGAGGTTTCAAGGAATGGCTCAAAAAAATCTGGACGCCAATACATGAGGCATTAGTGGCGATATGGAATTTCCTTTCGATGGTAGGCCAGGCTCTTGGCCAAAGTGCCAATGAGATAGCTCTGGCAATGCGCGATTTTTCCATTACCCTCGGGTGCTGTATATTTCCCGACCGGGAGATATGACACCGGCGACATGGATATCTTTGACATGTTAAAACCGATAGGATTCAGTGGTTGGAAGAGTCTGCTCCGTATTATACGGCGTTTTTTCAGTATCAGGCCTAAAATAAAGATGAGTGAATGCCGTGTCAATATCGGGTGCCGTCTGATGGGAAAGCATGCCACTGCAACGTTTAGATTGAATCTATCCATATTCAACACCTTACAGTCCGGTTCTCACGGTCTCCTGATGGGCGGCACCCTTATGCCGGCCCCTGCCCCTTCCTACAGGCTCGTTATCCGGGATATGTTTACGGAGGTGGAGCATCTGTATTCTCCTGCTTCGGGTGACTGGTCGGTCAGGGATGCGGTCCGGCTGAACGAGTACGAGCGCCAGGTGCTCCAGATGAGCGGTTATGGGTGGAGCGTGGAGAAGGTGGCGCAGGTAATGCATAAATCGGTGGATTCCATCCGAAAATACAAATCATCGCTCTACGATAAGCTCAATGTCCATTCCATGCATGAGGCTATTCTTGAGGCTGTTGCAGAAGGGTATCTGTGACCATGGCTTAGAAATAAGCATGGCATAACAAGACATCTATCAAATTCAGACATATAAGGTTATGAAACAAGGAGTTATCTCTCTTTTAGCCCTGCTTGCGGCATGGATTACGGCGCAGGGCATAAACACAAGGATCATACCATTGATGAGGCGAAGGAGCTTCAGAAGAATCCGCCCGCAATACAGATGACACCCTCCCCTATGGCGCTGCCCCCCACGCCCGGGATGCAGTACATGGTGGAGCACGCCGAATAGGAGTCAGCCGTTTCAGTCGATACGGGTTTTAACCCCCTGCGCCTTTTCCCTGCGGCGCGGATTGGCGGGGAACCAGCCCTTGCGGACGCGCTCGCGCTGCTCGCGGACTTCAAGGATGCTCCAGAAGCATGAGAAGGAGGTGACGCCAAGTAGGATGGAAAGGGTGCCGCCCGTACACAGGGAGCCGGCGAGCGTGGCTATGCCTCCGGTCAGGAAAAGCCAGTTGGCCTTCTGCCCGAGATAGTACTCCCCTTTGATCACCAGGGGATGGAACACGCCGATGATGAGGAATGTCATCAGGCCGATGAGGATGCCCTCAAGATTGTATGCCGTTATAAGTTCCTGCATGATTGTAGTAGATGGATTTTCGTGGATGATTCATGTCGGGTTGTCATTAATGGAAACGCAGACAAAAGGCGGATATTTCCCTAAGCCGGGAAATATCCGCCTTTATACCGGTCAACCGTCGGAACGGGAGGTTCATTCGAATCCGCGCAGACGGAGCAGGGCGTGGGCGTCGGGCTTGTGGCCGCGGAAGCGCTCGAAGAGGATCATGGCGTCCTCTGTGTCGCCGCTCTCAAGTACGTTCTTCTTATAGGATGCGGCGGTCTCGGGATCGAATACGCCTTTCTCCTCGAAAAGTTCCCATGCGTCGGCTTCGAGCACCTGGCTCCAGAGATAGGTGTAATAGCCGGAGGCATAGCCGTCGTCGCCGAAGATATGCTTGAAGTAGGGCGAACGGTAGCGGTAAGTGATTTCGGCGGGCATGCCGATCTTGTCGGCCACCTCCTTCTCAAAGGCCATTACATCCACATTCTCACCCGGGTGCTTGCCCCATTCGAGGTCGAGGAGGGCGGCGCCGGCAAGTTCGGTCACGGTGAAGCCCTGGTTGAACTTAGAGGCGGCGTCGAGCTTGGCGATGAGGGAGTCGGGGATCACTTCGCCCGTCTTGTAATGGCGGGCATAGCTCTTGAGGAGCTCCGGAGTGAAGGCCCAGTGCTCGTTGAGCTGGGAGGGAGTCTCCACGAAGTCGCGGTCCACGCGGGTTCCGGCGAGGCTCTTGTAGGGGGCGCGGGTCAGCATTCCCTGAAGGGCGTGGCCGAACTCATGGAAGGTCGTCTCCACCTCGTCGATGGTGAGCAGGGCCGGAGTGTCGCCGGCGGGACGGGTGAAGTTGCCCACGTTATAGACGATCGGGCGCTTCACGGTGCCGTCGCCGTAAAGGCCTGCGCTCTGCAGCTCCTCCATCCATGCGCCCTGGCGCTTGGAGTCGCGGGGGAAATAGTCGGTCATGAACACCGAGATGTGCTCGCCTGTGGCGGCGTCCTGCACGTCATATACGGTCACTTCGTCCATGTACTTGGGAGCGTCGGGGAGCTCCACGAGCTTGATGCCGTAGAGCCGGCCGGCGGCCTCGAAGAGGCCCTTCAGCACATTGTCGAGTGCGAAGTAGGGACGCAGCTGGGATTCGTCGAGGTCATACTTCTGCTTCTTCACCTTCTCGGCATAGTAGTAATAGTCCCAGGGAGCGATCTTGAAGCCGCCACCCTCGGCGTCGACGATGGCCTGCATGTCGCGCACCTCTTCGGCAGCGCGCTCGGTGGCGGGCTTGAACACCTGCATCAGCAGCTCCTCGGCGGCCTCGGGAGTCTTGGCCATCACGCGCGAGGTCATCATCCGGGCGAAGTTGTCGAAGCCCATCACCTTGGCCTTCTCGGCGCGCAGGGCCACGATCTTCTCGATCACGGGGAGGTTGTTGTACTTGCCCGAAGAGGCCAGCGAGGTGTAGCCTGTGTAGATGGAGCGGCGCAGGTCGCGGTCGTCGGCGGAGGCGAGCACCGGCAGGCGGCTCGGAGCGTGGAGGGTGAAGACATATCCCTCAAGGCCGCGGGCCTTGGCTTCCTCGGCGGCTACGGCCAGCGACGACTCGGGAAGGCCGCCGACGCGCTCGGCGCCCACGTTGACGAAGAATTCGTTGGTGGCTCCGAGGAGGTTCTTATTGTACTGGATGAAGAGCTTCGAGAGCTCGTCGTTGATGCGGATGAGCTCCTTCTTCTTGTCGTCGGGAAGGGCGGCGCCCTGCTCGGCAAACATCCGGTAGTACTTCTCCACCAGGCGCACCTGCACGGGATCGAGGCCCATTTCGTTGCGGCGGTCATAGACGGCCTTCACGCGCTGGAAGAGGGCGTCGTTGAGGTTGACGCGGTTGGAGGCGTCATTGAGCAGGGGGATGGCCTCATCGGCCAGGGCGGCGAATTCGGGAGTGGAGAGGCAGTTGTCGTACATATAGTAGACGCTTGCCACGCGCTCCAGGATCGGACTGAGGTTCTCGAGCGGGAGGATGGTGTTGTCGAAGTCAGGCACGGCGCGGTTGCGCACGATGGCGTTGATGTTGGCGTCCTGCTCCTCGATGCCCGCCTTGATGGCCGGGATGAAGTCGGAGATAAGGATGTCGGAGTACGGGGCTATCTCGTACTGCGTGCCGTAAGGCTTCAGGAACGGATTGTCATGAGCCATGGCTGTCATGGTTGAGGCTCCGCCGAGGAGTACGGCGGCGGCCAGTTTCACAAATGTCTTCATGTATGAAATGGGTTAGATGGGGTCTGAGACACATTTTATTTCTTTTCACACTGCAAAGATAGCAATATTATCGTAACTTTGCATTCATATGCAGTATCTTCCGTCCGGAAGGCCGCCGCAAGGCGGTGAATTCTCCTGAAAAATCCCATCCGACATGGACACTTCACTTTATGAGACGTATATGCGCCGCGCCCTCCGGCTGGCGGCCAACGGCGAGGGTTTCGTCTCGCCCAATCCGCTCGTGGGGGCGGTGATCGCCGACCCTCTCGGGCGCATCATCGGCCAGGGATGGCACCGGCGCTTCGGAGGCCCGCACGCCGAGGTGCAGGCGGTGCGCTCGGTGCGCCCCGGGGACAGGGCGCTCCTGCGGGAGGCCACGATGTTCGTCACCCTCGAACCCTGCTCCCACTACGGCAAGACCCCTCCCTGCGCACGCCTCATCATCGACACCGGCATTCCGCGCGTGGTGGTGGGGGCCGACGACCCCTTCCGCGAAGTGGCCGGACGCGGCATACGCATGCTGCGCGAGGCCGGATGCGAGGTGGTCACCGGAGTGCTGCGCCGCGAATGCGAGGAAATCAACGCCACGTTCATGACGGCCCACCGCCTCGGCCGCCCGTTCGTGCTGCTGAAATGGGCCGAGTCGGCCGACGGCTTCATCGCTCCTCCCGCTTCCGGGGACGGGCGCCGCGCGGTGTTCTCCAACGCGCTGTCGATGACGGCCATGCACCGTCTGCGCGCTTCGGCCGACGCCATAATGGTGGGCGTCAACACGGTGCTGGCCGACAGGCCGCGCCTCGACGCGCGCCTCTGGCCCTGCCGCGACCCGGAGACGCGCCCCCTCAGGGTGAGCCGGGAATCGGAGCGCCTTCCGGAGGGCTTCGCCACATGCCTCCGCCGCCGCGACGAACCGCTCGACGCTTTCCTCCGCCGCCTCTACGCCGACTTCAAGGTGACATCGCTGATGGTGGAAGGCGGAGGCGAGGTGCTGCGCGAATTCACCGGCTCCGGCCTTTTCGACGCCATCCGCCGCGAGACATCCCCCCTGCCGCTGAGGGAAGGAATCAGGGCGCCACGTATACCCTACCCCTCCGACTCAGCCGACCCGAGGCCCCTGCGCCTGCACGACACCGCTGACTGCCGGGGAAACATAATCGAATACTACTCGCGCCCCCTGCCGGAATGAACGGCTCCCCCTTTCCCACCCTCTGATTCCGACATTCCGCACCACGAAACGATACATATATCGAGCTTTTAACAAGTTTTAAATATCATCTGAATTTTTTTGATTAACTTTGCAAGTTGAAAAGTTTTATCAAATCCCGACATCACGTGACAAAGTACCGTCCACGCCACATACTGCGCTGTCTGCCCCTGCTCACAATGGCCGGCCTCATACTGGCCGCCTGCAATTCCAAGAAGGAGGACGAGCCGGAATACACTCCCGCCATGTCAGTGGCAGTCAACAGCTTCGCGCTTAAATCAAACTCCAGTGTGATGAAGAACCTGGACTCGGTGTTCTTCTCCATCGACCTTGACCACGCCATAATCTTCAACGCCGACTCCCTGCCGGCGGGCACCAAGGTCGACAAGCTCGTGGCCGACATAAAATTCCCCTCCACGGTGAAATCGGCCAAGATCACCATGACGGGCGGCAATACCCGCACGGGAGAAATCGACTACATCACCGCCTCCGGCGACTCCATCGACTTCACGGGGAACGTCACCCTGACGCTCACCTCATCCGACGACGCCCTCTCGCGCACCTACCGCCTTAAGGTGAACGTACACAAGCAGGTGCCTGACTCGCTCATGTGGACCCGCTCGGCCATCGGCCGCCTCCCCTCCGCCTCCGGCTCCCCGGCCGAGCAGCGCACCGTCATGATCGGCGGCCAAAAGTCGATCACCATGATCGAGGAGGCCGACGGCACCTATACCGCAGTCACCTACACCGACCCCGCCGCCGGGGAGAGCACGCGCTTCACGCCGCAGATGGATTTCACACCGCGGCTGCGCTCGCTTACAGCAGTCGGCACGCTTCTGTACATGCTCGATGACGAAGGGCATCTCCGCCGATCGGCCGATGAAGGGACGACCTGGACCGACACCGGCACCGTCTGGCGCTCCATCACCGGAGGATTCCGCTCCGACCTGCTCGGAGTGACAGAGGCCGGCGGCTCACCCTGCCACGACATCTATCCGCGCCCCGAAGGATATGCGCCCGTACCAGTGCCCGAAGGATTCCCCGTCGAGGGGATATCGGCGTTCCACACCTTCACTTCGGCATGGTCTTCCGACCCGATTGGCCTCTTCGTGGGGGGACGCACGGCCTCCGGCTCCCTCTCGGCAGCCACCTGGGCCTACGACGGCTCCGACTGGGCCGTGATCTCCAACCGTCCGCTCCCGGCGCTGGAGTCGCCCCTCATAGTGCCCTACTTCTCCTACCGCCAGACAGCCACCTCATGGCTCCAGACGGAATTCAGCGTGCTCCTCTGCATCGGCGGGCGTCTGGCCGACGGCTCACTCAATCCCACGGTGTACTACTCCTACGACAACGGTGTCAACTGGACCGAAGGGGACACCCTCATCCAGCTCCCCGCCTACGTGCCGGCGATGACGGAGGCCGACGCCGTGACATTCGCCACCTCCATGGAGGCCAACCTTTCCGACGCATGGACAGAGAAGGCCACACTGCGCCCCTCGGCTCCGGTGAGCCGCATCGTCTACAATGTGGAGGGCGACGAAGTGAGCTGGAACTGCCCCTACATCTATATGTTCGGCGGGCGTCCGGCCGACGGCACCCTCAACACCGATGTCTGGCGCGCCGTACTTGCCCGCCTGACCTTCGCCCCCCTCTTCTGACCCTCCCATCCTCTCCGCGGCCTGCCTCCTCCACCCCGCGCCGACGGACGGCGCCCCTCAATCCCTCCATCACATCCCCTATATGCTGAAGCTGCTTAAAATACTACTCTTCGTCCT
Source organism: Bacteroides sp. (assembly GCA_014802425.1). Classification (GTDB taxonomy): domain Bacteria; phylum Bacteroidota; class Bacteroidia; order Bacteroidales; family Muribaculaceae; genus Lepagella. Next base: position 46,684 of record JAAVCH010000023.1, on the reverse strand, counting down.
GGGCGCCCTCCCACTCGGAGCGCGCGCGCAGGAGGACTTCCGGTTCGACATCGGAGGCGGCATCGGCATGACCGGATACCTGGGCGACGCCAATACCGCCAACCTGTACTCCCACCCTTCGTGGGACATAGAGCTCCTGCTCCGCTATATAGCCAACCCGCGCTGGGCCTTCAAGACCGGCTTCTATGTCGGCGCCCTGAGCGGCGACTCCTCGTCGATGACCAACGTGCTCCCCTCGGGAGAGACATACAAGTTCACCACTACCTTCTACGAACTGGGCGAGATGGCCGAATTCAATTTCTTCAACTACGGCATGGGGGAATCCTACCGTAAGCTCAGACGCTTCTCCCCCTACATCACGGGGGGCCTCTCGGCCACACTGTGGACCGTGGGCGGACACACTTCGGCAGCCTTCACCCTCCCTTTCGGCATCGGAGCCAAATTCAAGATCAACCGCCGCCTCAACCTCGGACTGGAATTCCTGATGAAGAAGGTGTTTTCCGACAAGGTCGACGGCCCGATGCTTGAAGACCCGATGGGCATCAAGTCGTCGTTCGCCAAGAACACCGACTGGTACTCCACCCTTACCCTCACCCTGAGCTACGAGTTCAGCAAGCGCTGTGCCGTATGCCATTACAAAGACTAACACACCAATGGATAATCTTGTGGACAATCTCGATACACTTCTCGCCCGGATCGACCCGACCCGCATACCGGAGCATGTGGCCATAATCATGGACGGCAACGGCCGCTGGGCCGCCGGCCGGGGCAAACCGCGCAGCGACGGCCACGCCGAAGGGGTGTCGTCGGTACACGAGGCCGTGGAGTTTTCCTCAGATCTCGGAATAAAGTACCTGACCCTCTACGCCTTCTCCAACGAGAACTGGCGGCGTCCGCGCCAGGAAGTGGACACCCTGATGTACCTCATCGGCTGGGCCATAGAGCGCGAGCTCCCCGACCTGATACGCAACAATGTCCGCATACGCCTCGTGGGCGACATCGAACGCATCCCCGCCGACGCCCGCCGGCGCCTGCGCGACGCCGAACGCGACACGGCCGGCTGCACCGGCCTTACCCTGCTGATGTGCCTGTCGTACTCGGCGCGCTGGGAGCTCACCGAAGCCGCACGCAGCCTGGCGCGACGCGCCGCCGCCGGCGAGCTCGACCCCGCCGACATATCCGAGGAGATGATGGCCGACCGGCTCGACACCGCCGGAGTGCCCGACCCCGACCTGCTGATACGCACCGGGGGGGAACACCGCATCTCAAATTTCCTCCTGTGGCAGATCGCCTACAGCGAGCTTTATTTCACCCCGGTGCTGTGGCCCGAATTCGGCAAGGAGGCCTACGCACGCGCCATCATCGACTTCCAGAGCCGCGAACGCCGCTTCGGAATGACTTCGGCCCAGGTATCGGGCCTGACATCCGACTCCGAAAAGTAATACAGAGCCTCAATCCTCCATGCAACTTCCTACCTGCAACATGAAGATACTTTCCTGTCTTAGACCTCACCTGCGTCCGCTCGGCGTCAGCCTGCTCTGCGCCTCCGCCGTAATCGCCGGCCGCGCACAGACGGCCACCGCCCCCGGCGATACGATATACAATCCCGAAATCATCTACTCTCCCATGCCGCGCACCTACGAGATTGCCGGCATCGACGTCTCCGGCATATCCCATGTCGAGGACTATGTCATCATCGGGTACTCCGGACTCAGCGTCGGAGAGCGTATCGAAATCCCCGGCGACGCCATATCCAACGCCGTGAAGCGCTTCTGGCGCCAGGGCCTCTACTCGAAGGTGCGGATCCTGGTCACCAAGATGACGGCCGACAAGGTCTGGCTCGAAATCGTGCTCCAGCAGCAGCCCCGCCTCTCGGAGCTGAAGTTCACGGGCGTGCGCAACGGCGAGCGCAAGGACCTCCAGGAGCGTCTCGGAATGGTGGCCGGACAGCAGCTCAGCCCCAACATCCTGGCCCGCGTCAAGCAGATCGTGGAGCGATACTACGCCTCCAAGGGATTCAAGAACGCCGCCGTGAGGATAATACGCCAGCCCGACCTCAGCAACGAGAACCAGGAGATAATCACCGTAGCCGTCGACCGCCGCAACAAGGTGAAGGTACACAAGATCTACGTCGAGGGCAACGAGGTGCTGTCCGACAGCCGCGTGAAACGCGCCATGAAGAAGACCAACGAGAACGGCAACCTCCTCAATCTCTTCAAGCAGAAGAAGTTCGTGGACACGGACTATGCCGACGACAAGCGCCGCATCATCGAGAAGTACAACGAGCTCGGCTACCGCGACGCCCGCATCGTGGAGGATTCCGTGACAAGGCACGACGACAAGTCGGTCGATGTCCACATCCGCGTCGACGAAGGCAAGAAGTACTACATCTCCGACATATCGTGGGTCGGCAACACAGTCTACCCCACCGAGACCCTCAACAGCCTCCTGGGCATCTATCCCGGCGAGGTCTACAATCAGAAGCGTCTGGAGAAGCGCCTCTCCACCGATGAGGACGCCGTCTCCAACATATATCTCGACAACGGCTATCTCTTCTCACAGATCATCCCCATCGAGGAGAACATCAAGGGGGACTCCATCGCCCTCCAGATGCGCATCCACGAAGGGCAGCAGGCCCGTGTGAACCGCGTGGTGATCAACGGCAACGACCAGCTCTACGAGAAGGTGATCCGCCGCGACCTCCGCGTGCGCCCCGGCGACCTCTTCTCGAAGTCGGACCTCATGCGCTCGGCCCGAGAGATAGCCGCCTCAGGCCACTTCAACCCGGAGACGATGGGCATCAATCCGCAGCCCAACGAGTCGGACGGCACGGTCGACATCATCTTCGACCTCGAATCCAAGGCCAACGACAAGATCCAGCTCTCGTTCGGCTGGGGCCAGACGGGCATCACCGGCCAGGTGGCGCTCTCGTTCACCAACTTCTCCATCAAGAACCTCTTCAACCCCAAGAGCTACAAGGGCATCATCCCGCGCGGCGACGGCCAGACGTTCTCGATCTCGGCCCAGACCAACGCCAAGTACTATCAGAGCTATTCGATATCGTTCTTCGACCCGTGGTTCGGCGGCAAGCGCCCCAACTCGTTCTCCGTATCGGCCGACTACAGCCGGTACACGGGCGTCAACTCGTCGTACTACAACAACAACTGGTCGAACGCCTACCTCAACTCCCTCTACTACGGCGGCTCCTACGGCACCAACTACGGGGCCTACGGCAACAGCTACATGAACGCCTACGACCCCAACAAGGTGCTCCAGATGGCCGGCGTGCAGGTGGGCTTCGGCACACGCCTCACATGGCCCGACGACTATTTCACGTTTACCGCCACTCTGGGCTACCGCTGGTACTACCTCAAGAACTGGGACTGGCTCTACTACATGAACGACGGCGTATCCAACGCCCTGACCCTCGGCCTGACGCTGGCCCGCAACTCCATCGACAATCCCATCTATCCGCGCCGGGGCTCGCAGTTCTCGCTGGAGCTCTCGCTCACCCCGCCGGTGTCGCTCTTCCAGAACAAGAACTGGGGGCAGCTCGCCTACGAGGCCAACACCGAGAACGACCCCGACGCCAAGGCCGAGCTCTACAAATGGATCGAGTACTGGAAGCTTAAGTTCAAGGCGCGCACCTACACTCCCCTCACAAGCCCCGAAGGACAGTGGACCCTCGTGCTCATGACCCGCGCCGACTTCGCCCTGCTCGGCTCCTACAACAAGAACATAAAGACCCCGTTCGAGACATTCTACTTCGGCGGCGACGGCATGTCGGGCTCCTCGACCTACGCCACGGAGACGGTGTCGATGCGCGGCTACGACAACGGTCAGTTCACCCCCTGGGGACAGGAAGGCTACGCCTACGCCAAGTACACCTTCGAGCTTCACTTCCCCTTCATGCTCCAGCCCTCCACCACGATCTACGCACTGGCGTTTGCCGAAGCGGGCAACTGCTGGACCGCCGTGGACCGCTTCCAGCCCTTCAACCTCAAGCGCTCCGCCGGCGTCGGCGTGCGCGTCTATCTCTCGATGCTCGGCCTGCTCGGCATCGACTGGGGCTACGGCTTCGACAAGGTGCAGGGCCGACGCGGAGGAAGCCAGCTCCACTTCGTGCTCGGACAGGAGTTCTGACGCCCGCTTCCGCAACCCCGGCCGCGTCCGGCCGGCGGAAATACGCCGCTTAAACCAAACGGCACCCCATTGGTTCTAATAAATGTAACCAATCAGTCAACCGATATGAAGAAAATTCTCATAACGCTCACCCTCGTGGTGGCAGCCGCCCTCGGCGCGTCGGCCCAGAAGTTCGCTTTGGTCGACATGGACTATATCCTCCGCAACGTGCCCTCCTACGAGATGGCCAACGAGCAGCTCAACCAGGTCTCCCAGCGCTGGGAGAAGGAAGTGGCCGAGCTCTCGAAGCAGGCCGAGACCCTGTATAAGAACTATCAGGCCGACATGGTCTTCCTCACCGACGACCAGAAGAAGAAGCGCGAGGAAGCGATTGTGGCCAAGGAGAAGGAGGTGACCGACACCCGCTACAAATACTTCGGTCCCGAAGGGGAGCTCTACAAGAAGCGCCAGTCGCTCATGAAGCCCATCCAGGAGGAGGTCTACAACGCCGTCAAGGCCGTGGCCGAGGAGAAGGGATACCANGTGATATTCGACCGCGCCTCATCGCAGAGCATAGTCTTCGCCTCCCCCCGCATCGACGTCAGCAACGAAGTGCTGGCCAAACTCGGCTATTCCAAGTAAGGGGGGGCTNTCCGTACCGCTACCGGCCGATTCCGGTAATCCGGACTATCCCCGGTCAATGCAGATCAATNCCGATCAATTCCAACAACAATCAAATAAAATGCTTAAAAAAATCATTCTTTCCCTGGCCGTGATATTCTCTTTCTCGGCCGCCGCACAGAGCCTCAAGGTAGGNCTGGTCGATGTACAGAGCGTAATGGAATCCATGCCCGAGACTAAGGAAGCCAGCGATAAGCTTCAGGACATCCAGAAGAAGTACGAGGCAGAAGTCGTGGCCCTTCAGAACGAAATCCAGAAGCAGTACGAGGAGCTCCAGAACCTCGGAGCCGATGTGCTTCCCGCCGTACGCGAGCGCAAGGAGCGCGCCGCACAGGACCAGCAGCTGAAGTACCAGCAGTTCATCCAGCAGGTGCAGCAGGACCTCCAGAAGCAGCAGATGGAGCTTTTCGCCCCCATCGAGCAGAAAATCCGCACAGCCATCGAGTCAGTAGGCAAGGAAGGCGGCTACTCCCTCATCCAGGCCAACGAGCCCACCACTACCTTCTACTACGCCGCTCCCGTGGAGGATGTGACTCCGCTCGTGAAGACAAAGCTCGGCATCCGCTAAGATGGGCCCTATCGGTGTATTCGATTCCGGCTACGGCGGCCTGACCATCCTGTCGGAGATACGCCGCCGTCTGCCGCAATACGACTACCTGTACCTCGGCGACAACGCCCGCGCCCCCTACGGCTCACGCAGCTTCGAGATAATCTACGAGTTTACGCTTCAGGCCGTGCGCCATCTCTTCGATGCCGGTTGCCATCTCGTGATCCTCGCCTGCAATACGGCTTCGGCCAAGGCCCTGCGCTCCATCCAGCAGCGCGACCTGCCTGAAATCGATCCCACCCGCCGCGTACTCGGGGTGATAATCCCCTCGGCCGAGGCCCTGGGACGCCTGTCGGAGTCGCGCCATGTGGGAGTGGTGGCCACACCGGGCACCGTCAACTCCCGGTCGTACAGCATCGAGACCGCCAAGCTCCATCCCGACATCAGCGTCACCGAGGTGGCATGCCCGATGTGGGTGCCCCTCATCGAGAACAATGAGGCNTCATCACCCGGAGCCGACTATTTCGTCAGGAAATACTGCGACGAGGTGCTTCGCGCCGACCCGCTTATCGACANCCTCCTGCTCGGATGCACCCACTACCCTCTTCTGCTCCCGAAGATCCGGGAACATATNCCGGAAAGGGTCAGCATAGTGCCTCAGGGGCATATCGTGGCCGACTCGNTGGCCGATTACCTCAGGCGCCATCCGGAAATGGAGGAANGCTGTTCAAAAGGGGGCACCGCGAGGTTCCTCACCACCGAATCGACCGAGAAATTCGACGCTCTGGCGTCAATGTTTCTCTCGGATTCGGTAAAATCCACCAAAATCATACTGAAATAGCACGATTCGGACCGATTTTTCGGCCCGAATCGTTCGTTTAAGGCTATTTTTTTCTTAATTTTGAANCATGACAGATCTTANCACCCTCAAGGAGGAGATCCGACTCCTCCCGGCAGCCGAGGCGATAGCCCGGCTCGACGAATACATCGCNTCCCATCCCGGCGAGGCCGACGCACTTACCCTCCGCGGCATGAAGCACTTCGGGGCCGGCCACCGCGCCCTGGCCATCAACGACTATCTCGCGGCCCTCGAAATCGATCCCGNCTGCTCCGCACGCCAGGCCCTGGACCACGCCAACCGCATACTTGACTTCTACAACAAGGACCTCTTCAATCCCTGATCATGCCCGAAGTATCCCACCGCGGCGAGATAATGCCCGCATCCCCAATACGGCGGCTCGTNCCTCTGGCCAACCGCGCCATAGCGCGCGGCCTCAAAGTGTACCGCCTCAACATCGGCCAGCCCGACCTTCCCACCCCTCCGCAGGCGTTCGAGGCGCTGCGCTCCATCGACCGCGATGTNCTCGAATACTCCCCGTCGGAGGGNCTGCTGTCGCTCCGACGCAAGCTCTGCGAGTATTATTCCCGCTTCAACATCGATGTCACTCCGGAGGACGTGATCGTCACCTCCGGCGGCTCCGAGGCCGTGCTTTTCGCGTTCATGGCCTGCCTCGACCCGGGGGATGAGATAATCGTGCCCGAGCCGGCCTACGCCAACTATATGGCCTTCGCCATCTCGGCAGGCGCGAAAATCGTGACCATACCGTCGTCGATCGACGATGGCTTCGCCCTNCCTCCCGTGGAGGAGTTCGAGAAGCTCATCACCCCCCGCACCAAGGGAATCCTCATATGCAATCCCAACAATCCCACAGGCTACCTCTACTCCATGAAAGAGATGCTCCAGATCCGCGACCTGGTGAAGGACCACGGCCTCTGGCTCTTCTCCGACGAGGTGTACCGCGAGTTCTGCTATACGGGGGCCCCTTATATCTCGGCATTCCATCTGCCCGGCATCGAGGAGCAGGTGGTGCTCATCGACTCAGTGTCGAAGCGCTATAACGAATGCGGCATCCGCATCGGGGCGCTCATCACCAAGAACACCNCGCTNCGCAGGAACGTGATGAAGTTCTGCCAGGCGCGCCTGAGCCCGCCGCTGCTGGGCCAGATTGTGGCGGAGGCATCCATCGACGCCTCGCCGGAGTATATGCTCGCCACGTATCAGGAATATGTGGAACGGCGCAATTTCCTCGTCGACGGCATCAACCGCATACCCGGCTGCTATTCCCCCATACCGATGGGCGCCTTCTACACGGTGGCCAAGCTGCCGGTCGACGACGCCGACNGCTTCTGCGAATGGTGTCTGGAGGAGTTCGACTACGANGGGNAGACCATCTTCATGGCCCCTGCCTCGGGCTTCTACACCTCTCCCGGAATGGGGCGCGATGAAGTGCGCATAGCCTATGTGCTGAAGAAGGAGGAGCTTGCCAAGGCCCTGCGGGTGCTCCGCGCGGCCCTCGAAGCCTATCCCGGCCGCAAGAATTAAAATTTGCAAAATCAGGATAAAATTATTACCTTTGCGTAATGAAACCCGGCACGGGCGTCGAAATGCCCTGCCGACCAGGCTGCAGAAATGGTGGAATGGTAGACACGGGGGACTTAAAATCCCCTGGCCTTTACCGGCTGTGTGGGTTCGAGTCCCACTTTCTGTACCAAATCAAACTAACTGAACATCGCGGGTCCATCGAAAAGGCGTCGGCCTCCCCCACCGGGAGCCGACGTCGATTTTTTGAGGATACGTAAATATTTGANGATACGNAAAATTTGAGGATACGNAAAATTTGAGGATACGNAAAAAAGCTCCCGGCGCGATGACNNGCCGGGAGCCTTTATTTCGGGGGTATGGATTCAGTCCTGCTTATCGGATGTATTCGCGGGATGCTTTGCCGCCGCGCACCACGATGTAAAGGCCCTTCTCGGGATTATTCACACGCACACCCTGGAGAGTGTAGTACNCGGCCTCTGCGTCAGTCGCGCCGAGGGTATCGGCCACGTTGTCGATGCCGGTCGACACCATCTTGCCCACACGGGCATGGGCGTAGGTCACGACGTCCTTATCCTCCTTCTCGGCGCTCGACGAGGGATCCTGAGAGTAGGATTCGTTGACATTATCGTAGAAGCACGGGTCATAGGGAAGAGCGGAATGCGCGCTGGCGCCATAGAAGTCCACCACCATCACGCCGATGCCGTAAGTGCGGATGTAGTCCTCGGTCAGGCCGAGCATGGAGAGCGGGAAGGTGTACTCATAGAATGTATGGGCCGAGTCGGGGATGTCGGAACGGAGGTCCTTGAAGCCGGTGTTCCCCTTGAGCAGTTCGGGATCGTAGGAGAAGTCGTCCTGTCCGTACACATGGGTGATGGAGGGGAGCAGGCCGTCGGCATAGCCGTACTTCACGGTCGAGGTCTTGCAGGAGTTCGGGTCGCTGTAGTCACAGATTCCCTGTGCGTTGGGCACGAAGAAGCCGGGAGTGCCTACGCCGGGCTTCGTGGAGCCGTACCACCATGCGTCGGAGCCGTTGTCGAATGTAGTGTAGATGTCATCCTGCCAGATGGACACGTTGGTGTTGGTGACGCCTTCGGCGCTCTTGCCGCTGATGAGGTCGAACGCGAAGCAGAGCTTGCCGTCCATGTTATAGGGCTTCGACTCTCCGGGCTGCTTGCCTTCGCCGTAGAGNTCCCAGATTGTGTAGACGTACTGCACGCCGAGATAGAGGTTCTGTGAGTCATAGGCGGCGTAGAGGGCGTAGGAGTCCACGATGGGACGCTCATGCACACCCTTGAATGCCTGGCAGACGTCGCGTGCCACACCCTGGGCGATGAGGTCGGCCTCGGTCCAGTTGGTAAGGGCGGTCGTCGACTTCTGGCCGTTGAAGTTCATGGTCACGGTGCGGTTGGAACCGGTCTTTCCGTCGGGATTCACCTTATAGTAATCGGTGATGAGGTTGGTGCCGGGCTGGTCGGGGGTCGGTCCGGGGACGGGGTCGGGAGTNGGATCCGGGTCGGGAGTGGGATCCGGGTCGGGAGTGGGACCGGGAGTCGGGTCGGGCTCGGTTGAGACGGTGTATGAGCCGTCCTGATGGTAGGTGGCCTTGTCGACATACACGAGGTCGTCGCCGCCGATCTTGGAGCCTCCGTTCTCGGAGATAATCACCTCCTCGGGCACGGGCTTGCCGTCGGGAAGAGCCCAGTACCACTTGCCGTCCTTCTTCTCCATGGCATCGCCGGGCCATGTGCCGTTGGTGCAGCAGTTGTCCGTAGGCGTCCATGCCCATACGGTGGGATTGGAGAATGTGCCGTCGTAATAGATGTAGTGGGTGTCGGCCGGAGTCGGGTCGGGAGCGGGATCGGGTGTCGGAGTGGGATCGGGTGTCGTGCCGCCGGCGACGAGCGTCAGCGTCATGGCCGTGGGATCGAAAGTGAAGTCGTAGGTGCCGGGAGCCACTTTCCAGGAGAGGCAGCCGGAGGCATCGACCTGGTTGGCGTATTTCACCACTGCGACAGGCGTGTTGAGGGTGATGGCGGCTCCTTCCGTGGCGGCGCCGTAGCGGTTGGCCTTCATGTTGAGCTCATCCCATGTGGCGCCGAGGGCGTCGGTGATGTTGAAGAAGCAGGTGGTCTCGCCTGCAGCGGCAGTCAGCTTGACGCTCTTGGCCACATACTTGCCGTCGGTCAGCGTCATGGCCGCACCGGCGTCGGTGGTCCAGTTATGGCCGTCGATGTTGCCGATGATCCACATGTCGCCTTCGGCCGGAGTCGGATCAGGCGTGGGATCGGGCGTGGGAGTCGGACTGGGTGAGATGCCGTCGTTATAGATTACGGCGATNCCGCTTGAGCCTACATTGCCGGAGATGGTGGAGGCTGTCACGGTGAATGTNCCGCCCGACACACGGTCGGTGTAGGTGCCTGCGGGNCAGTATCCGCCGCCGTTGGTGACGGATACGTTGCCGCTCCCCTTCATGACGATGACGGCGCCGCCGTCCTTACGGGTGATGGANCAGGCATTGCCGTTGCTCTCGAACCAGTCGGCCTTTCCCACCATCACGTTGCGGAACTTGTTGACCTCCGAGATATGCTTCGAAGTGAAGGCCGTNGAGCCCTTNCCCACCTTGATGTTGCTGAAGCCTTTTGTATTGGGGCGTGAGAGATAGAGCGCGGTAGCGCCGTTGCGGCAAGCCACGGCCGCATAGGCGCGGTCGATGGTGGCCTGGTCGCAGTTCTGGCTCCATTCGTCGTTGGAATAGGTGTCATGGCTCTCGCCCCAGTAGACGAGCTTGGTGTCGGAGCANCCCTGTTCGGCCACCCAGGTGCCGCCGTAGCCATACGGTATGCCGCCGTTGTCCTTGGCAGCGCCGTTGGAGTATTTGTTGTCGGTGACCGACATATACTTCACGTATTCCTTGATGAGGCCGTTCTGTCCTTCGGCCGGGGAGTCGAGGATCTCACCGTAGTGCCACATTCCGGACACAGAGGTGACAGTCGACCAGAAGTTGCATCCCTCCGAGGGGAGCGCGATATGCTTCGCGGCNTCCCAGCGGCAGCCTTTCACGCCGAGCGACTTGAGNTTCTCGACATACGCCTTGCCGCGTGCGGCCACTTCGGAACTCTCGGAATTGACGTCGCCATAGTCGCCGAGCTGGCCGTGGGTGATGGAATAGCGGCTGCCGTAGTTTATGCCGCCTTCCCAGCGCACGCGTCCGTTGGAGTCCCACCATGTGTCGTGGTATCCTGCGGTCTTGTCGACATGGTTGGCCACTACGTCCACGATCACCTTGATGCCGTATTCGGCGGCGGCGGAACANAGGTCCTTGAGGTCCTGCTCCGAACAGTAGCCTGATGACTTGAAGGCCAGGTCGTAGGGGCGGTAGAGATCATGCCAGGGTGAGCCGGTGTTGGCATCGGGACGCTGCAGCGGCGAGAGCTGTACCGAGCCGAAACCGGCTGCGGCTATCTGNGGCAGAGCAGCCTTTACGTCTTTCGCAGGCCAGTTGAAGCAATGCAGGATGTTGCCCTCCTGTATGCCGGCGGGCAGACCGTAGTCGGCACCCCACGCGGCGGGAAGGGTCATCATTCCCAGCACTGCGCTGAAAAGAATTTTCTTGATCATGTTTAATTATAAAGTTAAGCGATTAATTGTCATAAGTCAGAGTGACCGGAGTGTCCATCGGGCGGTGAAATACAATCAGTTGCAAAATTACAACTTTTTCGGCGGGGGAGCGGCGCCCGCCGGTATGTTGTACAACATAAGGAAAGCCCGCCGGCGTCGGTAGGACGTCGGCGGGCCATTGTCATGATTTCGGGCCATCCGTAGAATCAGGGCTTCCCTGGGCCGAGATAGCGGATGTAGGTCTTGTTGTTCTCATAGTAGAGTTCCACGCGCTGGTTCTGTTTGCGGGAGCTTTTAAGGCTTCCGAGCGCATCGCCCTCGAAGTTTTCGGTCTGAGCGCCGGCGCCGCTATGGACGATGACTCCGGTGCAGTCCTTCGGGAGCTTGAATACGCGCCATTCCACACTGTTGGAGGAATAAGATGATTCATAGCTGACGCTGCTGTCCCAGTTGGCGCAGGGATGGCTGCCGCCCCAGTAGTAGATCCGGTTGGCGGCGACCTCTCGGCAGTCCTTCACGTAGAGCGTGTAGTAGTCGCCCGTGAGGTCGGGCTCCGGGTCGACCACGACTCCCTGCCAGCCTTCGACGGTCTCGGGCACGTTGGTGAGGGCACGTTCGAACGTCACGCCGGAGTTGTTGAATACGAAGCACAGGGCCTCGGTGTTCTGGCTGAATGCGGTCATGTCCTCGCTCTTCCATGCGTCACCGCCCTTATTGAGCGTGAAATTCATGTCGGCGAACTTCGAGGGATTGTTGGCAAGTTCGGAGAGCTTGAGGTCGATCCGGTAGCAGTTCTCGCCGTTGTAGGTCACCTTGCGCATGCTCAGGCCGGGCCATGCACCGCTGTAGACCACCTTCGTGCTCGCGTTGAAGAGGTGGATGTTGGCCGGATCGGTTTCCGACCAGTTGGCGCCGTTCTTCATGATGACGGTGACGGCGTCACGCGTGTCGGGTGCCGGAGGTGTCACGCCCGCATTGCTGAATGTGGCTATGCGTTCCGATACCTCGGTGCCGGCGTATGTCACGCTCATCTCGTCGGTGGATGCAGTGCCGTAATAGAACTTAACCTTGCTCACCTCTCCCTTGAGGTCGACGTAGAACCAGGAGCCCTCGCCGTCACCCTTTACAAGGTCGCGGGTGTAGTTGGAGTCGCCGTTGAACATGGCCTTGGCGCCTTCCCAGCCGGCCTCGTTGTCAAGGATTATTCGGCAGCGTCCCTCCACCACTTTCGGGAGGTCGTAGCCGAGCACTGACGCCGGACCGCACATGGCGCGTACGGGTATGCCGTGGCGCGCTCCTGTGGCGCGGCTGGCGATTCGCACCGGTGTCACCGACTTGGCCTTGCCGTAGATGTCGAGCGCGCGGTACCAGTAGCCGTACTCAGCGTCACCCTCGAAGAAGCCCTGCGAGCCCATGATCATAGAGCTCGACCAGCAGTAGGCGTGGGCGTCGTCGATTAAGGCGTCACCTTCCATGGCGCCCGCCACGGGGAGATAGATGGTGCGCACGGCCGAGGCTCCGGATGTGGTCCACTGCGGCACCACCGGGTTCGGGTCGATGTTCATGTAGTCGAGGTGGTAGCGGGTCGGAATCTCGCGGTAGCCCACGGGGAGCACGCCTTCAAGGCCTTCCATGCCGTTGCGGCCGGGCACGTAGAAGTAGGCTCCGCGGGCACGTTCGTCGCTGTTGTCGAATGAGCCGTTGTAAAGGAACGCCTTGTTGGAGGAGGCTCCTATGTTGCGGTCGAGGATATGGTAGGTCTCGCCGTCGCGGCCGGTGACGTCGACCTGCTCGTAATAGTACCAGCCCTTGGCCACGACGCCGTTCTGGTCGGGCATCTGGCAGGTGGCGCCGTCGAGGTAATGCACGATACCGGTGTGGTAGACGTCCAGCTCCACGGTGCGTCCGTTGCCCTCATATACCACCGAGCCTGTCCAAAGTCTGTAGTTGACCTTGCCGGCCTCCTTGAGGCGCACGGTATAGTAGGTCATGTCGGCGCTGGGCACTACTTCGAAGTATTCGCCGCCGGTCTTCACGGTGCATTTATAGGCATCGGGAGAGAGGACTGTCTTGGCGTTGGGGATGATGTACTCCCAGTCGGAGGCTCCGGGCTGCATGTAGACGGGGAAGTGGAGGCCTTCGCCACGCTCCACGCCCATCTCCTCGGCGCTCTCACCCTTGAGGGCGTATTCGCCGGTGTCGCTGAGCCAGCCGAAGTAGTCGATCACGCTGCCGGTGCGCATCACGTCGGGCATGTCGGTGTTTTCAAGGAAATTGTAGGCATTGAAGACGGTGGCGTCGTTCATGCCCTTGAGGCCCACGCTCACACGGTCGTCGCCGCTGAAGAATTCAGCTCCGAGCTGCACGATGTCGACATTGCGTGTCAGGTCGCCTACGTGTACGAGCATGATGATATGGTTGTCCTCGTTTGACGCCAGGTTTTCGGCCACGGGCACCGTCACCTTATAGCGGCGTCCCGAAGTCTGGCTGCCACCCTGCGTTCCGATTTCCTCCACGGTTATGGGGTTGGTGTCCGATACGAGGGAATGACCTCCCTCGTCCTCGACCACGGAGATATGCTTCGCCAGAAGGCCATCGGGATAATTGGTCACCACCTCGAACACGGCTTCCGAAGCCGAGGCGGCCACCTCCACCTTGTCCTGCACGCCGAGATAATAGTCGCCGCACTGCACGAGGTCGTAGATATTCTCCTCGTGGTCGTTGAGACGGGCCCGGAGCGAATTGCCGAACGGTGCCGCGGCGGCCTCCTCACGGGTGTCGAAACCTGTGTGGTTGACTCCCTCGATCACGAATTCGTAATGGTGATTGCGCGTGATGCCGATTTCGGTGCCTTCCTGACTCTCAGCGGGGTCGCCGGAGGGAGCGTCCTTTAGGATATAGCCGAGTTTGTACCATCCCTCCACGCCCTGATAGGATCCCTTGATGACCCAGAAGCAGTTGCCGGGCTGGGCCTCGTAGTGGTAGCAGGGGGTGTCCGTCTTCACGCCCGCCGAGGCATAGACCGCCGTCGAGGGGATGTTGAGGGTGTTGGGGGTGACGTAGTTGGCGTATCCCTGCGAGGGATTGCCGTAGAAGTATGTCTCAAGGAGGGTGAAGTCATCCACGGCGGGGTCCACACTGAATGAGGTCTTAGCCAGAGAGCGGGTCATGTCGATGTCGAGGACATAGCTGTCCAGTCCGGCAAGCGACTGCTCGCCCCAGAACGCCACGACGTCCTTGGTGTTGGGATCGCCCGAGAGGAGCATCTGCTCCCCTAAGCCGAGGGCCGTGTAGTTGCCGGCGAGCTTGATGAGGGTGGTGCCGGCGGGCACGAGCACGGTGGCGGTGTATTCCTTCACCGTGCCGGCGGGAGGGGTAAGGTCGTCGGCGGTGAGTGTCTCGGGGTCGCCGATGAGTCCGTCGGCGCCGTAGAAATAGAGTCTCACGTCCTCGATGGCGTCGGCGTTGACGCTTCGCGTGGCCGGCGCGGCGAATGCCGGGAGGCGGAGATTGAGCCGGATGTCGTGGTCACGGTCGAATCCGGAGATGGAGTCGAACGTGTCGTCGGCGCATCCGCCGGCGGCGAGCAGCGCCGCCGGCATAAGCCACATCAGTGATTTATTTCGTTTCATATCGATTTTTTCAGGTAGGTTCAAAGGTCTTGTTTCGGCTTAGGGACGGTCGGCAGTGGGCTGGAATGTGCCTGCCGACGTGCGCTCGTAGTAGGCGGGAGCCGCATCGGTGGCACCGGCCGGAGTGCTGAGCAGGATATCGCTGCTCTGCCCTACTTTCGGATCCATGCCGTTGGCATTGCCCCGGTTGAATATCACGTACTTGAAGGAGCGGTCGATTTCCATGCGCCACCATCCGTTGCCCATCGAGGTCATGCGGGCGCCGGGGAACTGGGCGTTTTCGTTGGAGCTGGAAGTGACGTCTTTCTCCTTGAAGGCATAGAGGAAGGGATTGTTCCACTTCGTCGAGCCGTTGTCCTTGAGGTAGATGTAGCGGGTGGTGTACTCGATGCCGGTCATTTCCTTCACCCCGGAAGTCCAGCGCCATTCGCCGCCGGAGGATGTGAGGATACCGTTGGCGTAGCCGCGCGTGGAGGCCGAATAGTAGTTCTGGCCGTTATAGAGCGTGGCCGGAGTCGTGCTGCCGGAGTAATGGATCTGCAGGGCCTTCGCATAGTTGCCGCGCGGAGCCTGGGCATAGAATTCGAGCATGTACCATGTGCCGGAGCCGTCGGTGGCCGTGCCGCTCTTCACCATGTTGTCGCTTACGTTTTTCCAGATGCTGTGCTTGGCGTTGTCGGCGCCGCCGTACTTCATCTCGATCTTGGTAGGACGCTGCTGCGAGTAGACACGGTAACGCACGCTCTCTATCACGGGCTTCGTATCATATACCTTGTAATAGGGTGACGACAGCGGGTCGAAGATATAGTAGCCTTCCTTGTCCTCGTAGTCGAAGAGCTGAATGCCCGGCTCGTCGTCGAACGCCATGCGGTGACGGTCCGTACCGGCCGTGAAGATGATCAGGGTCTCGCCAGGAGTCGGGTATTTCTTCGAGGGGTCGTTGGCATCGGCCTGGTTGACGCCGGCACGGTCGGATTCAAGCTCATAGAGGAACCATCCGTCCGACTGCTTCTGGCCCTGTTCAGGCCATACGTTGTTGGTCGAATCCCACACTCCGGTGAACAGCCATGCCCAGTCCCTGGGAATCGAGCCGTTCACTGTCTGGCCCATCTGGGTGTAGATGTAGTAGTGGCACTTGCTCCAGGTGCCGGGGAAGGCCGTGGCCGACACGCTGCTGTAGTCCTTGAGTTCACCTTCCTGGTCGTCGTTGATCGGACGGAAGTAGATGCGGTAGTGGGTGTAGGGGGGCTTGACGCTCACTTCGATTGTCTGGCGGAGATGCACGAAGTCGGTGCGTCCGGGAGCCACCATGAAGTTGAATGTCATGGTCTGGCCGGGGTTCTTGCGGGCAGTCACCTTGATTACACCCTGTGTCGGGTCTTCGGCGTCGGGGATATTCTCCACATACACCACGCCATCGGCGCTCTCCACGGGATTTCCGTCGTCGTCGGCGTTGTAGCGCTTTCCGAACGCGAAGCCCATCGGAGTGATGCCGCTGAGGTTTGTCTCGTATCTGAACTCACGTACATAATAGTCGGTGGTCTGCGATTCGATCCATTCGATGTTGGTGGTCAGCGGGTCGACGTTGAAGTAAGGACTTACATCGTAGCTTACGTCGATGTATTTGCGGAGGTTTCCGGCCTGAAGGTAGACGGAATAGTCGTCGCTGCTCAGGGGGAGCTGGCCCTCGCCTTCGCCGAACGAGTCATATGATATGGCGGGATTGAGACGCACGGTGGCCACTCCGTTCTCGCAGCTGACGAGGAATAGGGGGCGCTTATCGGCGTCGGTGGCCGTGCATCCGCCCGTCACGGCGAGGTTGGAGTCATAGTGCAGTTCGCCGGGAGCGGTGAAGGTGACTTCGACCCGGGTCTTGTCGACATGGAGCTCGGGGTGCGTGAGGTCGCCGCTCATGCTGAACACTGTCCAGTCCTTCACCTTGAGGGTGGCGTCGACCTGCGTGCCCTGGGGCTTCTTGAGGTCGGCGGTTATCTCGTAGTATCTGCCACGTCCGAACGAGGGGTGTTCCTCGGCCGATTCTTCGGTCAGCACGTGGCCGGCGGTGTCTTCGCCGAGGTTGAGGTAGTACTCCACTTCATTGGTGCCGTTGCCGGTGGCGTCCACCATGCGTCCCTTGAAGTGGATGCGGGAGAAATCCCCTTTCTTCTCGCCGTAGCGTTCGGGGAGATAGAGGGTACAGGTGTAGACGTTGCGCTTGGTGTAGTCGGAGATTCCGGAGGCTCCGGAGGGGGTGATCACGTCGCCGGATGTGGCTGCGTCGTCACGGTCGAAGTCCGTGTAATATTCACCCGCAGGGAGAGCGGTGTTGAATGTCGTGGTCCAGTCGGCGAAGCGCGAGCCTTCGATGACGGGGGTCTTCCTGGTGAGTCTCTCGGCCGAGACCTCGTCCACCTTGAATCCCATGCGTCCGTAGGGCTTGGCCACGTCGGGGTCGAACACAAGGTTGTATTTCACCTTGACGCAGGCGTATTTGAGCGCAGCCTCCTCGACGTTGCCCTGGTCGTCGAAGGTGAGCTCGCCGTTGCTCTGATACACCATCGGGAGATGGCCCGGATCGGGGAATTTTTCCGAATGGTCGTGCATTATCTTCTTGAGGTCGTCTTCGGTGGCGATACCTTCGGCGTCGTCGATGTTGGCCAGGATATAGAAGCGGTATTTGCCGCTGGGAATGCCGGTGACGATATATTCCTTCGCACCCGAGGAAAGCTCGTCGGGGTCAGGGGTCATGAGGGCATGTGTAAGGGGCTTGTTCTTGCCGTCGGTCGGGAAGAGGAAGTAGCGCAGGAGCGAGATGTTGCGTTCCTGTGAGGTGGCCATGGCCACAGGGTCTTCCCCGGCCCTTGTCGGATCGCCGTCGGAGAGGCGTATGGTGAGCGTTCCGGCCCCCGGTCTCTCCTTGACTCCGGGAATCTCGTCGGTGCTGCATCCGGCCATCATGGCCGGGAGTGCGGCAAGCGCGAGTCCGCGCAGGATGCTGGTGGTTTTATGGAGTTTCATGATGGTATGGTTTTCAGAGGTCAAGGTTCTGGATACGTTTTGTCCAGTTGAGAACGGGGATGTTGATCTCGATGTAGCGGAAGCCGTCGTCGGTTTCGTTGAAGGCCACTGTCACCTGGAAGTCCTTCGTGCGGTCGAGGAATTCCTGGGGAGTCCAGTCGGAGGACGGAGGAATGGCCGCAGAGAGGGTTCTTCCGAGGTTGATGCGGTTGACCGTGCCGGTGATGGCGCTCTTGACGCAGAGCACGTCGGCGCGTGTGTCGTCGGCGCTATAGATGATGCGCGAGGTCGAGAAGAGGGCCTTCATGCGGTCGGTCTGCGCCGTGAGGGGATCCACGGAGTAGGGTGTGTACCTGAGGGGGGTGGCCGATGTGTGGGCGTCGCCGGTCAGGCCGAGGGCGTCTCGGCCTGAGCCTGTCTCGATCCATACTTCGTAGTCGCGGGTGTCGACGGGATCGTCGAGGCCGGCGCGGGTCGCGGAAGCGGCGCGGGGAGCGGAGGGCGCCGCCATCTCGCGCACGAGGGTAAGGTCGAGGTGGTTGGTGACACGCATCAGGGGCACCGTCACACCGAGCACCACATCGTCGGGCTGAGCCGCTCCCTCGGCGGGGATGGGAGCCTCGGTCACGGTAAGGTGGGCCGGGCTGAGGGTCATCCAGAGGTCTTCGAGGGTGCTTCCGGCATGGGCCACGTTGCCCGCCGTCTGGTCGAGGCGGATGATATAGTCGGCCGCAGCGGACCCGGTTCCGAAGCCGTCGGCCCGACGGAATTTGGCGCCTGTGCCTTCGATGGAGGCTGTGTAGCCGGAGCTGGCGTGGGCCACGGCGTAGAAGTCGTAGTCGCCGGGAGCGAGGTCGAGGGTCACGGGTGCGGCCGGAAGTCGTGTGCCGTCGGCTCCTGAAAGGAGTGTCTGCTCCTCGGAGCGGATGAGTTTGCCCTCGGAGTCAAAGACGTAGAGGGTCACGCCGCCGACCTCGTCGGCGAATGAGTCGCGGCTGTCGGCGTTGTAGTCGTAAACGAAGCTTACCGCGGTGCGGGTCTTAGGCTGCGTGGCGCAGGGGGCGAGGTCGTCGTGCATGAGCGAGCACGATCCCATTGCCGTGGCCAGCGCGGCGAGGGCCGCAAGGCGAATTCCGTCTTTAAGTATCATGGATGTAGGTTTAGATTTTAATCGTTGTTATGGTTGCGGCGGGGTTTCTACCCGGCCCTTGGTGAACTGGAGGCCGGTCAGGGCCTCCAGCCCTATGAAGTGGAGTAGGGGTTTAGAGGTCTACGCTCTGGTTGCGCTTTGCCCAGTTGAGCATCTTGAGGTTGACCTGGATGAATGTGCTTCCGTCGTCTTCCTTGTCGATGTTCTCGTCCGGATCGGGGTCGAGCTCCTTGATGGAGGGCTCGCCGAGGCCGGAGATGGAGTTGACTGTCATGTCGTACCAGTTGTTGCGGACTATGCCGTAGCGGCCTTCATGAGCGGCCACATAGTCGCCGGTGAGCCACTTGATGCCGGAGTTGGAGTCGTTGAAGTGACGCACCCATACGGTGTAGTAGCATACGCCGTCCTTGTAGTAGTTGATGGCCGGAGCGGCTGCGCCGCCTTCGATACCGATCTGAGTGGCTATGGCGTCGACGATGGCGGCGGTCTTCTCGGCGCCGAGAGTCTCGGTGAGGGTCTTGCCGTCAGCGCCTACGATGTTCTCGAAGCACTGGTTGAAGCTGTAGAGGCCACCCTTGCTGCCGGGAGCCTTGAACTGGATGGCGGACTGAGCGTCCTCGGCAGGCACGAATGTGTCGGTGTCGAGGTTCACGATCTTGCTGTAGACAGCCTCTTCGAAGTCATCGATTGTCCAGCGGATGCCTGAGCCTTCCAGTACGATGAAGGACTTGCCTGCGGCGATGCCGGCGGCCGTATACTTGGCGCGGATGACGGCGCGGGTATTGTAGGCCTCCTTCATCATGTTGTAGGGGTTGGTGTTCTCGTTCACATAGTGGTACTTCACTGTGGCGGGGTTCTCGAACACGATCTCATGGTTGAGCTTGCTCTGCCAGTTGGAAGCGGTGAATGTGCCGTAGTTGATGGACTTGGCCCAGTAGCAGCGGTCGAAGGAGCCGCCTTCGGTGTGGCCGAAGGGCTTGGCGAGCACTGTGGCGATGCCGTCGGTGATCTGGATGCGGTTGGCGTCCACGGAAGTCAGGTCAAGCGACCAGCCGTCGACAACGGCCTCGTCGTCGCCGACAGTGTATTTCGACTTGACGTTGAAGCTTACCTTGGCCATCACACGCTGCACGTAGAGGTCGGCCATGGGGGTGGTGACTGCGTCGGGAGTGGAAGCGAGGTTGGAGGGGTCGATGGCTGTGAGGACGGTAGTGCCGGCGGAATCCTTGACGTACTTCGACGCGCTGGTGAACGTCAGATAGTGGTTGCCGTTGGATTCATACCAGAACGGATCTTCGGTCTGTGAAGTGTTCCATGCGCGGAGACGCATGCCTACAGTGGGAGTGCTGTAGTTGGAGCTTGTGTTGAGCACGACAGCCACATAGTATGACTTGCCCTCTTCGAAGGTGTTCTTCTTGAACTTAACCTCCACGTTCTGGGCCTCGCGGCTGAGGTCGGCCTTGTCGGATTCGCTGTAGATGGCGCCTGTGAGGTCCACCTCGGCTACGAAAGTGGCGTCGGCGTCAGCCATAGAGGGGTTGTCCTTCTTGAAGACGAGGAGCTTACCGTTCTGGATCTGATACTCCGTGCTTTCACCGGCGGCGAACTCTACATCGCCTTCGGCACGTGTTGCGCCGTCCTCGGGAAGGGCGAGGGAGAATACGGCATAGGAATCAGCGTCTCCTGCGCCGGCGGGCATGGCGTAGGGATTGCTGACGGGTTCGTCGGACGCGCAGCTCGCCATAAGGGCGGCGATGCCCGCGCACATTACATACTTAGAGAATTTCATAAGTAAAAGGTTAATTTGATTTATTTGTTTTTTGATTTCTTACTTGTTCTGCCCGGCGAGCTGGCGGGTGCGGGCAAGCACGCTGAGGTTGTGCTCGGCGTCGGCCACTCCGGCGGCCTTGGCGGCGTTGAGATAGCGCTCGGCGGCGTCGAAGTCACCCTTGTTCATGGCTATCACGCCACGTGCCTGCTGTGCCTCGGGGGTATCGCCGGCCTTGACCAGATAGCGCTCGGCGGCGTCGAGATCGCCCTGGGCGATGGCTGCCGCGGCGGCATTGAGGTTGGCTGTCGGGTCGTCGGGATAAGTCTCGACTGCGATACGCATGGCCTCGTTGAAGTCGGCCGAGCCGGGCTCGTAGGTCTGGGCCACGAGGAACATTTCCTGAAGCGACACGTTTTTGGGTTTCACTTTCATCACCTCGATAGTCTCCTCGATGGTGAGGGGGCGCACCACGTATTTCACCTTATAATCAGAGTGACGCAGGGCCGGGTACATGTCGCGGAGCATTATCTGATAGCTCTGCGGGAAACGCTTGCGGAGGTCGGCATCCTTGGCGTCAGGCTCCAGATTGGAGTCGATCACACCGAGAATCGCTTCCTTATCGGCCAGAGTCGAGGCCTCGACGAGGCGGCGCAGGCCGGTCCAGTCCTCAGGAGTGGATGTGGAGGTAAAGAGGTTGTCCTTAAGCGTGTAGAGCGATTTCACGTAGTCCTTGAGTGAGGCGGCACGTCCTTCGGCCAGACGGGCGTTATTGGAGTAAGAGCCTTCCGGCGATGCGAAACCGTGGATGTTGATTTCGGTGATGCTCACCAGCGGGTCGTTCTTCACGAGGTCAATCGTGGCGGTAATCTTCTTGATTTCAGCGCGGTTGTTGCGGTAGTCGGGAAGGATGTTGGTCTTGTTGACCATATAGTCCACAAATGCCGAGCCCTCTTCGGAACGGGATTTAGTGCCCTCGACAGCGGGCTGGATATATGTCATTATGACTGCTTCGGCGGGAGTATTGTCGAAAGGATCGCCGTAGTCGCGGCAGGCCTGGTCCTGAAGCACTCCACAGCCGCAGAGGTCTTCGCTTACGGCCACCTGGCAGTAGTCCATCCAGGCTTCATAGGGGAAGTCGTAGCTGACCTCCATCATTTGGGTCTCCCCTTTCTTACGGCTCACCACCTGCGCGCCGGGCACGCGGCGTTTCGGCTCACGGTCCCATTTCATCTGGGCGTTGCGGCCGTTGAGCACCACGGGAGCCATCGTTATCTGCTCGCCGTTGCCGCGCAGGAGCGGCGTGTAGATCACCTGCTGGTTGGAGCCTATCTCCACATCGGAGAAGTCGAGCGTGCAGCTGACGTGGAGCTGTCCCTGCTGCTTGACGATGCTTACATCCTGCACCTTGAGTTCCTGCAGGGTCGATTCAGCCTTTTTTGCCGTGGCGGGGATGATGACGGCTGCGGCGGCGAGTATTGTAGCTATGAATTTATTCATGATTGTAGGCAGGAAGGTTTAGAACATGTACATGAAGCTGAGCGACGCGTGGGTGGGACCCACGTAGTGAAGCTGACGGTGGTCGATCTCTTTGTTGCAGCGGCCGTAGAAGGTCATCTTGGAATAGGCGTAGCCCACTCCGATGGAAGCCTCAAGGTTCCAGTGGCGCGCGAGCATCCACTGATAGCCGTAGGTGATGCCGCCTCCGACGTACCAGCCCTCGGCATGGCGTCCCTTGTTGAGGTCGGATGTCAGGTCAGGCCAGCCGTCGGAGCCCGAAGCCGCGTCGGCGGGAGTCTGCTGCGGATCGACGGAGCTGCTGATGATGAGGGCCTTCAGGGGGAAGTTGAAGTTTTTGGCGTTGTACTGTCCTCCCAGGGCATGGATACCGATGAAGTGGCCTGTGAATTTTTCGCAGAACCAGTAGCGGTATTCGGGCATGACGTTCCAGAAGCGGAAGTGCTTCTCGTCGCCGAAGTTCCAGGGGTTAAGGGCACCGGTAAGGTTGATTGTGGAGGTGCGTCCGGCTCCGATCTCGACCCCGATGTTGGGTGTGGTCGTAGCCCAGCCGAGCACATTGGTTTTGACGCCTGCTTCCTGGGCGAGACCCGGAGCGGCCGCGAGGATCAACATAAGGATCGCGATCCAATGACTTCGTTTCATAATTTTTATTGAGTCAGGTATTAAGTCGGTCAACGTGAGTGCTGCGCGAGTGTCAGCATGTAAGTAGGGATACCGTGCCGGGGTAAGCCCTCCCCTTTCCGGCATATATGCGGCAAAGTTATAGAAAAAAATTTTAACTGCAAAAATTTCGAGTGTTAAATCGAGATTGTCCCGTCAGTTTTCTCCCACGCCCTTACACTCAGTCTGAACGCCTCCATTCCATCCATCTCCCTTATTATCTGTTGTCAGGCAGCGAGAGTCGGAAACCTGAATGTTCCCGCATGTTGCGCTCTTCCTCCGTCCTCCGGACGGACTCCTTGTCCCGGTACGTGAGGTCAACAACCGGGGAGTACCCCGCCTCGCTTTCCAGCAGGGAGTTCAGGAAATCCATCAGGTACCGGCTTGGAGCCCTCGCGACCGAAGATGGACTTAAACGCGAAGTCCACGAACGGATTAAGCAGCCTGGATATTCTTTTTTTGTTTTTACGTCAATATAATCAATTATTTCCGTCTCTGCAACTACAGGCCAATTCCACCCCTCCCCTACTCTCCCCATTCAAGTGAATACCTATACCGAGCTACCATTTCCACCCCGGGACAGGTCTATGATACCGCTATGACAAACACCGCCCACCTCGGTCACACCGCTATATCCCGTCCAACACCGGGCAAACCGCGACTGCCTTCCGAGCTGAGCCAGAACCCCACAATAAGCGAATGTCGCGGCGGCCAATGGCCGCCGCGACATTCTGGGTAATTGGATAATTGGAATTGCTTAGCCGGATAATCAGGAACGCGGCAGTTACTTACCGTTGCTTACCACAAGCACCTTACCCTTCTCGAAGTCGACATACGCCTTGTCAAGTGTCTGTCTCTTCTGCAGGGAGTTTGAGGCGTCGCTGTTCTCGGCGTCCGATACATAGTTATTGATGATGAACTCATCGTAACGGATATCGAACCAGTAAATCAGACTATTTCCCCAACGGTGCATCAACTCACCGGGCCATGCAGCCATCTTACTGCTTCCGCTCCAGTTGTATATCGCCACACCTTTACTGTAGCTGCTGTTGGACCAGTTATCATTATCCTTTATGACAACACGCTTATAGTTTGTGACGGGCTTGTATGTCATCCCGTCTTCAAGTGAGTTGAAGAATACATTATTCTTATCGGCACTCGTGAAAGGAATCGCCTGCGTATATTGAGTGCCATTCGCATTCTGGAACCTGAACATCGTACAGTCCTTAGGAATTCTGAAACGATAGCCGGAAACTCCATTGGAACTCTCAATCAATGTAGCGGCGTCGGTAAGGCCGTCATTTGCACCGTTTAATGCCATTGCCACGATACTGCCCCAGTTGGCCATGTCATATACATAGGCGGTGACAAGCTCCACCACATTGGACTGGAAGGAATTAATATCGCTGACCTTGAAGCGGCGCACTGTCTCACTCTCCTTGACAAAATCAGACACCTTGACAGTCGATTTATACTGACTGCGCTGACTCGGATCAGCTCCGGCAATCCAGATGTTCATTTCCTTTGACGGAGCCTTGGCAAACCGATATACGTAATTGCTACCGTTCGTGCCGGTGTTCGATTTCATAAGGCCGCCTGTGAAATCGGAAGGATACGTTCCGTCCGCGTACTGCACCAGTATGTTGTTCTGGCCACCTGTGTTAGGCCACTCGATGATATAGTCCGGGCGTACGCCGGGGGCGGCGTTGCTGTACACGATTTTGGCGGAGCTGCCTTCATAGGCGAGATGCCAGTAACCGCCGAGGGCAGTAGTCACAGTCTCACCTTCGGCATTTTCCACACGGTCGCCTGTGACTTTCCAGCCGTTAAGATTAGCGGGGTTAGTACCCACCGTATGACGGGCGGATGAATCCGTATTCACCCCGGCCTCATAGGCCGTACGACGGGAAATGGAATGGATCTGGCCGTTGGAGTCAGTGTAGTTGAAAATCACGTACAGCTGTTCGGCAGCAGCGGTAGTGGAGGTATACGTGAAATAGAAAAGCTGGTCAAACTCAGGATCATCGAAGCTGAACTCCATGTTCTGGTAGTTGCCGATGAACTGACCGGGCCATGAAGTGGCCGCAGTGCGGTTGGTGCCGTCCTGAGTATACACATATACATGAGTGGCACCGGAGACATTGAAGTAAGTACGGTTTGAGGTGCCCTCATCGTTATTGTCCTTGTGAATGCAGCGTATGGCCATCGCCGCGCCGTCAAGCACTGTCGTCGACTGGTCGGCCGCAGCACGCTCGAAACCCGGATTGACGCCTTCAAGCACGAACATCTGCATCCACTTCTGGATCTCATCCTTTTCAAGGCCGTCGGCCGGAGTGGCCGTCCAATAATAGCCTGCACGGGAAGAGCCCTGCCGGATACCGTTGTTATAGTACCCGTACTTCGGGAAGTACATACGGCGGCCGCCGTCCATGGCGAGAGAGGAGTCGAAGTATGTGTCGATCTGGCTTGTGCGGAAATACTGCGACGAACGCAGGTCAGCCCACACGGCCTTGGTGGGTATCTCCCAGCCCGGGGGGCAGAAGCCGCCGGGATATGCCGAGTCAGAACCGTCGGCAAACACCTTCGCCTTATTATAGTCGTTCTCGCCGTTCTTTCCGCCCCATACGGTGGCATGGTAGTAGGCTCCGGCCTCAAGCTTCTCCCCTGCGGGATAATAGGCATCGCCGGAAGATGTCTCCACATACATGCGGTTGGTGTGCGCTCCCAGATTGCGGTCGAGCCAATAGTTCTGCTGCGCCCTGTCCCTCAGCACCTCATAATAGCAGTAGTCCTGCGTACCGGCCGACGAGCTCTGGGCATAGGAGGTGTTCTCCCTATGGAAGAAACCTGTATGGTAGGTGTCAAGGTCAAGATTCACCCATTTGGAAGTACCCTGCGCCTTTACCCTAAGACGGAACGTGCCCACCTGATAGTTGTACCCGGTCTCAGTGCATGTGACCTTAATGTGGATGCCCTGTCCGGCGGCTTTACTGCCGGTACGCGCATCCAGGCCCGCACCTGACTCGAAACTGATGCCGCTGATGCCGAGGGCCGCGAATTCATAGTCATAAGCGGTTTCCACGGGTACGGCATAGGTAAGTTCATAGCTGTAAGTGGCACGTGAGGAGGCGCTGCTTCCGTACATCACGGGGAAGTGCAGGCCCTCGTTGCGGATCGAGTCGCCCGCCATCGACGCTTTGTCAACACCGTAGAGTTTCTTTCCGTCCGCCGCTCCTCCGAGGAAGCCGAAATAGTCATTGACCACCACGTCGCCGTCCTCGTTATGCATTGTCAGGACAGCGTTGCTTATAAGGTCGGCCGCATTGAAGTCACGCTCATAGATGATGGGTACCGTGCGGGTCAGGCCCATCCAGTTGACACCGATGTTGGTCTCAAGCGTTCCGGGCTCAATCGTCTTCTTGAGCCGGAGGGTCACTTCATAGACCTTGCCCGTGAACTCTCCGGAGCCGCCTCCGATGTTACCCTTTCCCGTATTTTCCTGCACCGACACGAATGTCAGCCAGTCACAGTCGATTGAGATGTTATCCTCTCCGAAGTCCTCTTCCTCTCCTTCTACAGGAGAGTAGACCTTAACGAAAAAGGATGTGGTCTGATTCCATTCGTCGGCTACCGATGAAGCCGACCCACTGAATACAGCCTTGTCGCTTACACCGAGTTCACGCACTCCGTCGGTTATCATATTGTAGCTTTCAAGACATACGTCTACAATCTCCGTCTCCAGGAGCCCGACCGGATTCTTGGCGGCTTCAAGAGGTGAGGCGTAACCCTTGCCGGCGACGCCGAGCACATAGATCTTGTATTCATGGTTGCGCTCCACCGCCAGGGTCTCTACATTACCCTCGGAGTCGAGTTTCTCGAAGTTGACGCGATAATAGTATTCCGTGCCGTCGAAAGGAGCCTTGACAATGACGTAGGGCCTGTCCCCTGTCTTGGACGTTGGATTTACGAGCACCGCGTCAGTATCCGTGCCGAGTGCATCGTCATTGCCGGGAAGCGTGTATGTTCCGGACTGAGGCTCACCACTGAGGGTCACATCGGTGGCCGTACCATATACAGCTACCGGATAGCGCGTCGTGCCCTCGGTGTATTTATCCGCCTCCTCGCCAGTTCCTTCATTCTCCGACGCCGCAATGGCCGATACCTTCGCTACATTTCTGTAGATGGGAATCGAGGCTCCCCCTGCGATCTTGGCAAACGTAGCCGAACCGGACATAGTGACATAGTCCTCGGCCGCAAGGTCAAATTCGAACGACGCATCCGCCACATCAGCATACTCGGTATTCGCGGCGAATGTCACGTCAGACGGTTTATTGCAGACCACTACGAACTCAAGGTTGGGAGTATCGGCACGCAACGCCGGATCGAGAGTGAATGACACGGAGGCCTTGCCATTGGTGAATACAGGCGAGGCGTCGATATCCGGAATCTGCTTGATCGTGCCGTTGTCGAGTACGAGGACCGTCAGGTCGTTGACGGCGTCTGGGTCGGCGGCCCGGGTGCTGACCTGTGTCATTTCGGCCATATTGAACATGAGCGTAAGCTCGCCGTCCGGGCCGATTTCGCCGGGAATCTTGAAATCCTCGTCGCTGCAGGCCGTGAGGGCCAGCAGCGCAGAGGCATATATTAAGGTTTTCTTTGTCATCGTTGCAAAATATTGTTACTTCCAAATCTGATAGATTTCGGTGATGTCCCTTCCTGAGAATGCACTGGGCACCGTAGTGTCCTGTCGATGGTTGCCGCTATTCCATGTAGCCTCGGAACCGTATCCAAAGGAATATCCCGCACCGCCTTCAGAGCTCAGGCGGTCAAATGCGCTCAGTTCGTCAGCAGTCGACAATTCTATGAGATAGTATTGATTGTTAATCAGCGTCGCGGCCTTACGTGTCCAGCTTTCATCGGGCCAGAATGAGTCACCGTTATAGAAGCAGACTTCATTTCCTATGCTCCTGTCCCAGTACAATCCTACTTTTCGCGGCATTGAGTCTCCGATCGTATACTTGTACACGTTGTTGCCAAGATCCTCGAAAGCGGAGGCATTGAACGATGACTGGTTCGAATGGCCTGGCATCTTCTGATAGTTGAAGTCACCTGTCAGCTTAGTGGATGTGGTGAATTCCATATAGGCTCCGTCGGAGTCGCGTTTATAGACCGCACCTCCCTTGGAAGCATTCTCGGGAGTCGAGCTGTTGTAATTAGCCTGGGTATATGAGCTGTCGCCCCATGCGGAACTGCCGTTCCACATATTGATGCCATTGAAACTTGAGCTATACGGCCAATAGATGCGGTAAGTATACTGGGTCGTCGGCACGGGATCGCTCTCTTCCTCCAGACTCGGACGGAAAGTCTTGGAGCCGCCGGTCGTGATGTCGATCCAGCCTTCCTTGGAGGGATAGTCGAACAGGGGCACACCTGCGCCGCTCGGATACTGGTAGCCGCCGCCATGGTTCTGAGTAAAGATGATGAGGGCCTTACCGGGAGTGGCCACACCGGAGAGTTCGAAGTAGAACCAGTAGCCGTCGCTCATATCGTCCTCAAGCTGCATCTTTATGCCCGGCCAGCCATGATTGAAGCTGGATGAGCCGGTCTTGCAGTAGGTGCAGTCCTGCTCGTCGTTGTCACGGTATTCCTTACAGAAATCGAAATCATTGTAGTGCCTGTCAAGATTGGTTCTCCCGTTCCAGTGGTCGGGATTCGAGTTGAATATACGGAATCCGTTGTCCAGCCATGTTCCGCGCGCCGGATTGTCCTCTCCGGTCAGACCCCATCCCTTGAATGCAAGGGCTCCTGTGAAGGAGTACTCCAACGCCGCAAGAGTGAAGTCGCCGTCTCCGGTGTTGTCGCGTGCCCCTACCGGTTTACCTGCATACGCCAGGTATTCCGTTTTCTGGGCCGCCGTCAGGCCGCTCTGAGCCTCTACATACGGAGTCATGTCGGTGGGGAACTGCAGACACTGATAGACATATATATGCACATCCTTTCCCCAGTCCTTATTCACTTTAACATGAATCTTATATTTGTCCTGGCTGGCGCGGACCTTGACGATTACAGTCTTCCTGACATGGGTCGTCGAGCCGTCGGCCTCCGTAATGTCGCCTTCGATATCGATGCCGAGGTCGTGGTCGTCGTTCCAGAACTTACGTCCCTCGTTCAGGCCGTTGTACTGAAGCTGGAGGTTGTATGTGCCTGTGAAGTCGTCGCCGGTGTTGATGGTGTACACGTAGTCGCTCAGCTTGGTCACTCCGGCCGGCTCGTCCGAAAGGTTGTCGCCCTGGGGAGTCTGGAGCATGAGCGACTTCACGGCATACTCCACACCATCGTCGTTGGCCTCATGGATGATGTTGTTCCATGTCGCGGACTTTGTCACAGTAAAGGACTTAAGGTTGGTCTCCACGGGAATCGTGATGTAGCTCGTATAGCTACCCGATCCGATAAGCTCGGAGAGGCCCACCGTGATGGTCTCGATGTCGCTATTGAGATATTCGTTATAGACGATATCCCCTATCTTTATGTACTTGATGATGGTGCCTGACTGGATTCTGATCACATCCCATCCGGGGACATCGGCCTTGATTCTATCGATATCTTCGCGCGTGATATGGGATGCGAGGTCGATGGAAATCGTCTGATCCTCTTCCGACACACTGAAACTGTAGATATCCCTGTCATCAAGCTTGGGATTGCCGTCAAATTTAAGCGCTCCGTTGGTCTCATACCATACAGTGGCTCCTTCACCGGCCTTGAGTTCCTCGATTTCGGTAGTGTCAAGGTGCAGGAAATAAGCGCCGCGAAGGCTGAGGGCCATGATTTCCGGATCCCAGCGTTGGATGGCAAGTACGAAATCGCCGCCGGGAGTACCCACGACGTCATACATGTGCGAACGCTCGATTCCGTTCTCACTCTTGATCTCCATCTCTTTAGCGTCGCCATCGCCAATCTCTACGGAAAGGGTCGTGGTGTTTGTCTTCGAGGCATTGAAAAGATTTTCCCCAAGATACGCGGTACCCTGCCAGGCCCATGCCTTGCCTTCGGCGGGCTCGCCGGAGAGGGCTTCGAGATTATCGACCGATACATCCGCAATCGCGATCGGGTTCCCCTTTTCATCCTTGAGCGAAGGCATCTGGAAATAACCTCCGGTGACGGTCTTTCCCCCCGACACCGATGATCCGTCATTTAACAGATTCACCTGACCGCCGATCAGATATGAGGTGGCATAGGCGGGATCCACCTTCACGCCGCCTATCTTCTCACTGCTCTTAAGGTCATTGAGCACGGTGACACGGAGTTTTGCCACAGCGAACTTCAAATCGGCCTTTATTGCCATGTTGCCTCCGGGGAGCACCTCCACCTTAGAGGCATTGGCCTTGGTCTCGGAGCCGGCCTTGATATCGAATGTGGCACATGACATAGGCAGACCGTTGGAGGCAGTCAAAGCAGCCGGAGCTCCGACCTGTTTTTCAAGAAGCTTGTCTTCGGTTATACCTCCTGTCTCCTCAAGCTCGTCATCGGTAAACGAATAGTTGGCCACTACGTACATCCGGTATGTATCGGCAGGGATACTGAGTTCATAGCCGGTATAGCCCGTATAATCACCGGATCCCACCGAGCCTCCGCTGAGTTTCTGACGGATAATCGTTCCTTTACCCTCGTTATTTACAGGGAATGCGAAAATATAAGCCTCGTTGATCCTGCCTTCGTTTTCCTCGAAATCCCAGGCATCACCATCGGCACGGGTGTAACGTGGTTCCGCAGCGCGTGTGGCGGCCTCGCCGGTGACGCGGGGCACGTAGACCACAACACCTTGTCCGTCAGGCAGCATTTCACCTTCGCGGAGGTCGAAGTCTTCGCTGCATGCCCCCAGAGTCAGTGTAAGGGCTGCCAGCGCTTTTGTGATATTTCGGTTGATGCGTTTCATCTTGTCATGGAGGGTCGCCGAAGCGGCCTTAGGTTGGTTAGGTTAGAAGTCGAAGGGAATGCGGTGATGGGTCCACTGCGTGGCCTTGACGTAGATCTGGATGTCGCCGTTGGCGGGTTTGGTCACCGAGAAGGTGTAGCAATGGTTGCGGAGGAGGCCGCGCCATGCGCCGTTTTCAAGGTCGCTTATCTGATCATATGTTTTTTCAGACACCTTGCCCCCTTCGTAAGGGGCTATGTAGATGGTCTTTGTACCCTGAAGATTGGACTCGGCAGTGGGCGTGAGGGTTATCAGTCCACGAGCCGCATCGTCGGCAGCCTTACCTCCGTCCGAGGTAAAGTCGTGCTCATAGGAATAGAAGACGTATTTGGAGCCTTTCTTCGGATTGTCGCCGTCCTCTGAGCCGGCTATGGTGAAGGAGGTCTGGGTCAGGGTATTGACCGGTACGGCTCCGGAGGGCATATGAGGCACGGCATCCGGCATATCGCTGAAATTGACGCCGTCAGTCGACCACCATATTCCCCCGTTCTTTCCGGGAGGCAGGAGCTGGCCGGCGGCGTTATGTGTGATTTCGGCGGAGTCAAGTATGCCGTCCACATCCTCTATGATTATCTTAGCCAGCGCACGGGTCATCCGGATGTTGGGAAGACGGAGGGCCTCCAGACCGTCCCTATCCCTGTTGAACATATCCTTGAACCATTCGTTGGTGATAAGCTCGCAGCCTGCCATAGGGATGAATACATCGGGCTGCGTCGTCAGGTTTCTGTCGAGCACGTTCTCCTGATATTCCTTGAGGGTTCCGCTGAAATCCTTCATGGCCTCCCCTATGGAGAGCTCCACATCAGCGAATTCAGCCGGAAACGTATATTCGCTTTTGGCCTCGGCGGGAATGGCAAGGGCCACTATATAGAAGTCCTCGTCGTATTTTCCCTTGCCTGTTCCTCCTACGGGAGAATTATCAAGAGTGAAGGCAAAGGTCGTGCCCCAGAGAGTACTGGTGTAACGCACAGTGTTTGTCGTGACCTTCGAAGCGTCACCACCCGCATAGAGCACATCAAGCAGCCTGTCGTCAGTGGCGTTGTAGGCAGCCACGAAGAGCCGGTTGGGATTGATGGCCGACTCGGCGGCCAGGAGGGGATTATTCGCATCGACGGGCATTTTCCCGTTGTCATACGGATCGGAGGCATCGTCGACGTTCGGGAGCACCGACATGATGACGGGCACCTGCATCTGGTCGAGTGCGGAGAGGCCACCGTCGGAGTCGTCGAGCGGAGTGGAGGCGCAGGCCGTCAACAGGAGGCCGGCGGCTGCCGAGAGTATCATGGAAGAAAGAAGATATGGCTGGCGCATATATCTGGATGTTATTTGGCAGTTTAAGAGGAGGATGAGGATGTCATCGCCATCACCTCGCGAAGACGCAGAGGGCACGGAGGGAAGATCACCACTCGATCGACTGGAGTACGATTACCCAGCCATTGACGTAGATTTCAGTGCTAAGCCAGATTTCGTCCTCGTCAAGCACGAGATGGATGGTGAAGTTATCCTCGCGGTCGAGGTATTCCTGGTCGTCCATCGAAGGGGCCTCGAATTCCTTGGCGGCCAGGATGAGCGGCATGAGGTCATAGCTGATGAGCTCGGCACCATCGGATGTGCGCTTCACGATCACCCGGCCCTTGGAGTCAGGAGTGAGGCGGGCGAGGTGCATGTCGGCCACTGCGGCAGGCACCTTTATGGACGTCAGGCCTCCGTGACCGTCGGGGATGGCGGTTTCGAAACCGTCGCGGTCCACAGGGTGATACCAGAGTTTTTCGCCACGCACCACCTTGTTGTCGGGCCCCATCACGGCATTGTCCTCCTCCACGAAGAAATCATAGTCGGCGTGCGAGATGGAGGCGCCGTTGCTCTTGCGCAGGATGATGCGCAGGTCGTTGTTGTTCTTAGTAAGCGAGAGCGACTGCTCCTCGGTGCCGTCCTCAGCCGAGAAAGTCATGGTCTGGTCGGCATGGAAGAGGTCGGTGAGACGGGATTTCGAGATAGGATTGCCGTCGGCGTCAAGCGTTGTGTTGAGTCGGCAGGTAAGGTCGTCGACAGTATTGACGGCGCGTGTGGCGTCAAGCGTGAACGGAGCGTCATCCGTGAGGCCTGCCCATGCGATTACCCGGTGGGGCTTTCCCTGGGGCAGGTCGAGGGGAAGTGTCCAGTTATTGGCCTTGAGGTCGGAGAGTGAAGCGGAGGAAGAGGTGATGAGGGCGCCGTCGGCGTCGAAGGCATATACCTCGGCGGCCTGTACCTTCTGCACCTCGTCGGCATAGCGCATGTTGCGGTCGTACTTCAGACGCACCTTGTATGTCGGCGAGCAGAGAGGCAGGTCTTCATAGATTATGCTGTCGCAGGAAGCCATCGAGAGAACGACGGCTGCGGCTGCGGCTGCCTTGAGAGTGCTTACTGCTTTAATGGTCGAAAGACTCATGATGTATGATAGTTCTAAAAGCCTGAGAGGCTAAGGTGATTGAGTTAAGCCCGTCACGAGCGATTGAACCCGATCGGAGAGTGTAACGCAATCAAGACGCCAGGCGTTGGTTTTACTTAGTTAGTTATTGGTCAACCGGGAGCGTATCACGGCTCAGGGTCGTCTTCGGGCTTCGGGATATTCTTTAATGGCGCTTCCATACGCCGTACCTCTACCCTGCCCTATTCGAAACGGACGCATCCTATCGGAAACCACTTCCACGACAAGGGGAAACGACGATGCGTCGGAAAGAAAGAGGTTACGTCCGGGACACCGGGAAGGTGTCCCGGACGTATATTGGGAATTTATTTAATCAGAGCCGGATTACCATTCTACGTCCTGCTTGCCAACTTCAACCCAAGGATTGATGATGACAGCCATATGGAGGTATGTGCTCTCGTCCTTCGGCGACGGGGGATCGAGCGGTACGATCTGGTCGTTCGGGCCGGGGATACCTACACCCATACCGGAGATGGACTTGATGTTCACGTGATACTGTGTATTACGAACAATGGCATTGTAGTTTGTAGTGCCGATTGTTGCGCGGAGGATAGCTCTTGAATAGTATCCGTAGCCACCGTTGTACTTGATGACCTTGGGAAGATATGTCTTACCCTTAACCACAAGCTTGCCGCTCCAGCCGGAGTAATCGTTACCTACGACACCATCAAGGACGAGTTCGTCAGTCTCATGCGAGAGGTTGAAAGATTCGAGCACTTCACGCTCGGAAGCATATACCTGGAACTGCTCGCCGATACCTACGAGATAGAATGTACCTTCTGTTTCGATAGTACGTTTCTTCTTGTCGGCATTTGCTGCGTCATTATTCCATGCTTCATCTTCAGCCTTCTGAGTCGCTCCATAAGCGAGGTTTACATCGTCACCAGCCTCATTCTTGCCCATTACAGTGTACTTACCGGCCACTACGATGGAAGTGTGCTCAGCCAGAGTCTGACCACCGTAGTTCTCGAAGGGGAAGAACTGAAGTTCGGGAGTGCCTGTGGTCGGCATCTTATAGCGGTTGGCATTGGCGGCAGTGCCAAAGCAATAGTACTGGCTGTTGCCCTTCACCACATTATCCCACTTTGCATAAGTCACGTCATCAGAGGGATTGGAGCCTACCCAGTTGAAGGAATATTCATTATCCTCGTTTACGCGGCCGGCCCATCCCTGAATAGCTGTCGGAAGAGCGCCCCAAGTTGTGAGCTGCTTTACGGTGTAACCTTCCATCTGGTAACCGGTGAGGAAATAGTATTCGGGAACGAACGAAACAGTTGCGTCCTTTACTTCGTCGACTGTAGCTTCACCTTCTTTAACCTGGTCGATGTTATTGATGGTAGCGGCGATTTCCTCAGTCACCTTTACGTTTGCCACGATGGGCTCAACATAGATCTTGAGGGGTTCCTTGCCTGTTTCGGAAAGATCCTTTGCCTTATCCTCGTCTGTGAAAAGATTCTTTTCAGGATCAATGGCTGTTCTGTAGACAGCGGCAGTGCTGGCAGTAACACTCTCCGGGAAGTATACGGCAGTACTCATCTTCAGGTAGTTTTTACCTGTAGCCGAGCGATGGGTGCGGCTCTCCTTACGCTTGGTCTCATACATTGAATCCTCAATGGCAGTTGCTTCGTCATTGGCATTCACGAGGCACTCCACATAAGCCGGAATGGAAGAGAGCTGAAGGACTGCGCATCTTGCGGCAGCGCTGTGTGCGTCAGCACCCTGTTCGTCAGAATCAAGCCACGAAATAACGCCACCGTCATTCTGAACTGTACCGGTAGTGCCATAACCTACACGACGAGTGGCAATCCAGTTGCCGTTGGCGTCGAAGAATGCGAATGAAGCATTGTTGACGTCCGTTACATAGGGATCGTTGTCACCACGAGTGGCTGTAGCCGTCGGGAGTTCAATGCGAAGGAAGTATTCTCCTCCTTCCTCTGCTCCCGGAGTGTTCACCATCTCCGGTGCGTCGCTGGCGCAGCTTCCGAGGAGGAAGAGGCCGGATGCAAACGCAAATGCATACGTTTTTTTCATGTTCTGAAAAATTTTGTTGGTTAGTTATTATTGTTAGTTGATTGTTAGTTAGCATGTTTGGGGCCTCGTGTGGAGGCAGGGAGGGAGAGGCGGGGGGTAGCGGGGAGCTTGCGGAGGGAGGTTTTTTGGAGGGAGGAGGACTAGAGCGGAGGGGGAGGAGGGAGCCCCACGGCTCCGGCCGTGGGGCTGTATGTCAGTGATGGGGAATCAGAGGAATTCTACGGCCGGAGCTTCGGCGGTGTCGAGCTGACGGAGGGCAGCGTCGATGTTGATGCCTCCGGCACGGGCCGTCTGGAAGTATTTGCGGGCTTCGGCGTATTTACCCTGCTTGGCGGCGAGGACGCCGCGGGCATAGGCTGCCTGGGGAGTGTTGCCGGCTTTGGCAAGGTAACGCTCGGCCTGGGCAAGCTCACCGGCCTTTACGGCACAGTTGGCGGCGTTGAGGTTGGCCACTTCGGAGTCAGGATAGAGAGTGGCGGCCGTGTCGAACACTTCGCGGTAGTCCTTCGAGTCGGGCTTGAGTGTCTCGGCCAGGATGAAGAGCTCGCGCAGGGAGAGCTTGGAGGGATTGGTCTTCAGCACGCGGGCGATTTCGGCGGGATCGGTGTACTTGCGCACCTCATAGGCCACCTCATAGTCGGAGTGACGGAGCGCGGGGTACCATTCCTGGAGCATGAAGGCGTACTGGGTGGGGAATTCCTTCTTTATCTTCTGGTCCTTGGCGTCGGGAGCGAGGTCGGAGTCGATGAGGGCGAGTATGGCGTCCTTGTTCTCGATCGTGCTTTCGGCCACGCGTGTGCGGAGTCCGGCCCAGTCCTCGGCCACCCATGAGGTCTTCATGAGGTCGGCGGGGAAGGTGTAGAGGTTACGCACGTAATCGGCCAGGGCTTCGGTACGTCCCTTGGCGAGGCGTTCGTTGTTGGAGTAAGAGCCTTCGGGGGATGCGTAGCCGGTGATGGAGAGCGTTGTGATCTTCGTGTCGGAATCGGACTTGATGGAGTCAATCGTGGCCTGGATCTTGGCGAGCTCCACGGGGTTGTTGCGGTAGTCGGGAAGGATGTTGGTCTTGTTGACCATGAAGTCGATGTAGGCCTCACCCTTGGCGTTGCGCATCTTCACGCGTTCCTCGACGGGGGTGATGTAGCTCATGTCGACGTCAAAGGTGCGGCGTCCCATGTTGAGGCGCGCCAGTCCGAGGTCGCCGAGGTCCTTTACGGAGTTGCAGCAGCCGACGTTCTCCATGTCGAGCTGGAGAGTGGCGTGGTCCATCCAGGGCATCCAGGTGACGGAGGCTGCGTAGGCTATCTCAGGGGTCTTGCCGAGGCGGTAATAGGTGTTGGCGGGATTGTCGTACACTCCCGTGCGGCGGGCCTGCACGATGCGGTTGCGCCCGGCGAGGGTCACGCTTTCCATACGGAGTGTGTCGGTGGGAGTGACGAGCATCGGGGTGATGCAGGTCTCGTTGTTGATGCCCGAGGGCATGCGGGAGGCGTCGATGACGAAGGCGAGGTCGAGAGCTCCGCCGTTGCGGCTGACGTTGATGTCGCGCACGGAGATGTCGGAGGCCTCCGGCATACGTGCTGCGGCGGATGTGGCGGCGAGCATCAGAGCGGCCGCTATGTGGTATCTGTTGATGTTCATGACGGTACTATTGATGGCTCAGTATCAGAATATGTATACGAGGTTGACGGCCGCCTCTGTGGGGCCTACATAGTTGTGCACGCGGTTTTCCTCGAGTTTGCGTCCGCAGGAGGCGCAGGGGTACTTGTCGAAGCGGGTATATGCCCAGCCGATGCCGATTTCGGCCTCGATGTTCCAGTGGGTGCCGAGGATCCAGGCGTGGCCGTAGGTGATGCCCGCTCCGGCGTACCATCCCTGATAGCGTCCGTTCTGGAGGCCGCGGAAGTCGGTGCCGAGAAAGTTGATCTTTTCAAGCAGGGGCACTTTCGACATATTGTACTGCCCGCCGTGGAGCTGAAGACCGAAGAAGTTGCCGTGCATGGCCTCGCAGAGCCAGTAGCGCACTTCGGGCTGCACGAGCCAGTGCTTCCAGCGGTGGTCTGTACGGATAGTCCAGTCGTTGAAGTTTCCTGATGCCTCGATGGTCCATTTGGGTGCTACCTTGAACTCTACGCCGAGGTTGATGGTGGCCGTGGCGTCGTAGAGAAGGTTGGATTTAATCGCGAAGTCCTGCGCGGAAGCTTTTTTGGGCGTGGCGAGGGCGAGCATGCAGAAAAGAATTGCCAGTAGAGTCGATCTTTTCATTTTACTTATTGTGTAAGGCCCGGGAGGCGGGCAGTTGATTTCAAGGATAGTGCAGCGTTTAAAGCCAGGTTCAGCGGTCAGGGGGGGCTGATGTGAAGGGGCCCGATTGACACCTTATTTCCGGGCGTCGGCCTATGAATGTGAGTACCCGGGACGAAAAGGTGATGCAAATTTAAGGAAAGTTTTGGAAAGATGGTAGAGGGGAAAATAGATTTTTTACGGCGTTTCACGGCGCATCCGATTAATGCGTTGACAGACTGATAATTAACCAAAACATGTTTAATAACATGTTTTTCACGGCATCCTCTGCGGCACAAAATCGGGCTGACGCGTCAGGCAGGCGCGCCCCGGGGGTCCCTCCCCCTCCCGCACCGACTCTCCGCAGGAGCGGCGGAATGCCCCGGAGAGAGCCACTCCCAGCGGGAGCGAACCACTCCCCTCCCCCATGCGTTGAAAAGAAAAAACTTCTTTCGATAATGCTCAAATTCACCAAAATCGTCGCCACGATATCGGATAAGCGCTGCGACGTAGACTTCATCCGCCAGCTCGCCCGCGAGGGAATCAATGTAGTACGCATGAACTCCGCCCATCTCTCTTACGAGGGATTCCGCAAAATCGTGGAGAACACCCGCGCGGCCGATGACTCCCTGGCCATCATGATGGACACCAAGGGGCCGGAAATCCGCACCACCGTCACATTCGACGGCAATCCGATCACCTTCCACACGGGCGACCGCGTCAAAATCCTCGGCGCCCCCGACCGCGAGACCACCCACGACACCATCTGCCTCAACTATCCGGCCATAGCCGAAGTGCTCCGCCCCGGAGCAAGGATACTCATCGACGACGGCGAGCTCGCCTTCCGCACCGTAGAGGTGCATGAGGGGTTCGCCATGGCGGAGACCGAGAACGACGGGGAGCTCGGCTCCCGCAAGTCGGTCAATCTGCCGGGCACCTCGGTCGACCTTCCGGCCGTCACGGCCCGCGACGCCGAGAACATCCGCATCGGCGTGGAGCTGGGCGTGGATTTCATCGCCCACTCGTTCGTGCGCTCGGCCAGGGATGTGAAGGAGGTGCAGGACATACTCGACTCCCTCGGAGCCGACACCAAGATAATCTCCAAGATAGAGAATCAGGAGGGAGTCGACAATTTCGACGAGATCCTTGAGGCGAGCTACGGCATCATGGTGGCACGAGGCGACCTGGGCATCGAGGTGGCCGCGGAGCGCATCCCGGGCATGCAGACCATGATGGTGAACCGGTGCATCGAGCACCATAAGCCGGTGATCGTGGCCACCCAGATGCTGCACACGATGATCGAGCATCCGCGCCCGACACGGGCCGAGATTTCGGATGTGGCCAATGCCGTATACCAGCGTGCCGACGCGGTGATGCTGTCGGGCGAGACGGCCTACGGCAAGTACCCGGTGGAGGCCGTGCGGACCATGACGAGTGTGGCCCGGGAGGTGGAGAAGTCGTTGAGTGAGAAGTTTACGGTGCCTCCGATGAAGGATGCGAGCGTCACGGCCTTTCTGGCACGCGAGGCGGTGAAGTCGGAGTCGCTGCTCGGCACGAAGGCTATCTTCACCGATGCCTACCGCGGAGTGTCGGCGCGTTTCATAGCCTCATTCAGAGGCAACAACCCCACTTTCGCCATCTGCCACAACCGCAGTGTGCAGCGTTGGCTGGCTCTGAGCTACGGCGTGGACGCCTATTATTATCCCGAGACGGCGGCGCTTGTCGCACGCCACTGCGTCGA
This sequence comes from Bacteroides sp., assembly GCA_014802425.1. GTDB lineage: Bacteria > Bacteroidota > Bacteroidia > Bacteroidales > Muribaculaceae > Lepagella. Next base: position 7,087 of record JAAVCH010000023.1, on the reverse strand, counting down.
GGCCGTGGAGCAGATAGTGAAGGAGGACAATCTGGCGGCCGACGACCGGATAGCCTATCTTACCGGCACGCGCCGTGGCGCGCACGCCCTGGAGATTCTGACGCCGGCGGAAATCCTCGACCCGGAGCCGCTGCTTTAAGGTCGGGGACGGATGGCTGCGGCACGGGATTGGCCGGAGCTATGGCCGCGGCACTGGACCGGATGCCGTGATGATAAGACACATACAGGCGCTCCTACGACTTCGGTCGTGGGGGCGCCGTCGTTTTTTTCAGCCGGGAGTGGCGAGGGTAAGGATGGTCAGGCAGGCTCCGGGGATGGCATCGAGTACAGCTTCGGCGGCGGAGGCTACGGTGGCGCCGGTGGTGCAGACGTCGTCGAGGAGGAGAAGATGCGGGGTATCGGATGGCGACGGGAGGGCATCGAGGAGGAGGCGACGGTCGAGGCGGAAAATGGAGCGGGTGTTCTGTAGGCGCCCGGCGGGGGTCAGGGCTGTCTGGGTGCGGTGGGGGCGGATGGCGCGGAGGGCATCGGAGATTATGGGGACGGCGGGGGTCGAGGCGGGGGAGGTCGGGAAAGCGGGGGTCGGCACGGCCGATGTGGTTAGGAGGGTGGAGAGGATGCCTGAGGCGAGGTGGCGGGTCTGGGAGTAGCCTCGGCGGAGACGGCGGGTCCAGTGGATGGGAATGGGGAGGATGGCGTCGATGTCGGCGAAGTAACCGTGGGGGGCGAGGTCGGAGGCCATCAGGGCGCCGAGGTAGCGGGCCGTGGAGGGGTGGAATCGGTATTTGAAGTCGTGGATCAGGGCGGCAAGGAGGGAATCGGGAGTGTAGAAGAAATGGGAGTGGGCGCGGTGGAAAGGGGTCAGGGAGGCCAGGCGGAGGGCTACGGGGTTGTCGGGGTTGAGTTCGTAGCGGGTGCGGGGGAGGGAGGCCGCGCATAGGGGGCAGATGGCCGGAGGTATGGAGGCGATACGGCCGCAGAGCGACCGGCGGGAACAGCTTCGCGCGGCCCCGGTGGCCGAAGAAGGATTGCCGGTAACGGAGGATGAGGGGATGGGGCGGCCGCAGCCGGGGCAACGTGGAGGAAAGAGGAAGTCTATCATTTTTTCAGGCGGGATATGGCGCGGGCGATGAGGGAGGATTCGTAGCCTCGGGTGGCGAGGTGGCGGTAGAGGCGCTGGATGTCGGCGGAATCGGAGAGGTCGAGGGTGCGGGCCTTGGCAAGGGCGGAGCGCTTGAAGGCGGCGATGTATTCGGCGCGGTCAATGGAGGCAAGGGCGGAGGCTATGGTGTCGGAGGGGATGTGTTTGGCGGCGAGGGCGGCGCGGATCTTGGCGGTGCCCCAGCCGGCGAAGCGCACTTTGTCGGAAGCGAAGGCGGCGGCGTAGCGCGCATCGTCGAGGAAGCGCCCCTCACGCAGGAACGATAGGATTTCCCCGGCCTGCGCGGAGGTGAGGCCTGCACGCAGGATTTTCCGGCGAAGGTCGGAGCTGCATTGCTCGGTGCGCGAGCACAGGCCGGCCAGTCGAAGGCGCATGGCCTCAACGGATACGGGGCGCTTGGGCATAGGCGAATCTCGGGCGGCGGGTCATGTCATTAATAAGGCTCACATTTTCGAAGCCCTCCCCTATCAGCATCTCCTTCAGGGGTTCGGCGAAGATGGGATTTATCTCCAGCCATAGGGCCGGGAGGGAAGAATGGCCGGAACCGGCGGAGGAGAAGGCGCGGAGGGCGATGGCGGCTATGCGGCGGTAGAAGAGGAGGGGGTCGGAGTCGGGGACGAAGAGGGCGCCGTGGGGCTCGTAGTCGAGCACACGGGAGTCCATGGAGGAGGATTCGGAGAGGGCTATGTAGGGAGGATTGCTTACGATGAGGTCGAAGGAGCCGGGGGCCGGTGTGTAGGCGAAGACATCCTCGCAGAGGAAGTCGATGCGGGCATGGAGACGGGCGGCGTTGCGGCGCGCCACGGCAAGGGCCCCTTCGGAGACATCGAGGGCCGTGACCCGCGAGAACGGGAGATTACGGCTGAGCGCCAGGGCTATGGCGCCGGAGCCGGTGCCTATGTCGAGCACACGGAGGTCGGGATAGTCACGGTACTCCCCTACCATCAGCTCCACGAGCTCCTCCGTCTCGGGACGCGGGATGAGGGTGTGGCGGTCCACGTCGAGGTCCATGCCGTAGAAGCGGGTGGCGCCGAGAATGTACTGGAGCGGCTCGCTCTTGGCGAGTCGCTCCAGTATTTCGTCGATGCGCCCGAGCATGAAGGGGGATGCCTCGTCGGCCGAATGGATGACGAGGTCGGTCGACGACCATCCCTTCAGGGCGTGGAATATGAGTCGCGCCATGGCGTCGGCCTCACGAGGGTCGCCGGTGACGGCGGCTATGCGGGCACGGGTCTGACGCAGTGCAAGGTCAATATTCATCCCAGGACTTGATTTCTATCTCGCCGGGCTTGAGGGAGGTGAACGCCGATATGAAGGCTTCGGCCAGACGGGTGTTGGTCAGCAGCGGGATGTTGAGGTCGATGGCGGCGCGGCGGATCTTGTAGCCGTTGCTCAGCTCGGTGGGCGTGAGGTTCTTGGGCACATTGACCACGAGGTCGATCTGCTTGTTGTGGAGCAGTTCGAGAGCCTGGGGGTGCTCGTCGGGCTGCGAGGGCATGTAGACGCGCACGGCCGGGATGCCGTTCTCGCTCAGGAAGGCATGGGTACCCTTTGTGGCGTAGATGGTGTAGCCGTTCTTATGGAGCAGCTGCGCCGATGTGAGCATTGCGGCCTTCTGGCGGGCGGAGCCCGTGGAGAGCATCACTCCGCGGCGCGGGATACGGTGGCCCACGGCGAGCATGGCCTTAAGCACGGCCTCGCCGGTGTCGGTGCCGAGGCATCCCACCTCGCCGGTGGAGCTCATGTCGACTCCCAGCACGGGGTCGGAGCCCTGCAGGCGCGAGAACGAGAACTGCGAGGCCTTGATGCCTACATAGTCGAGATCGAAGGCCGACTTGTTGGGCTTCTCGACGGGGATGCCGAGCATCACCTTTGTGGCCAGGTCGATGAAGTTGATCTTGAGCACCTTGCTGACGAAGGGGAACGAACGCGAGGCGCGGAGGTTGCACTCGATGACCTTGATGTCGTTGTTCTTTGCCAGGAACTGGATGTTGAACGGGCCGGAGATGTTCAGCGCCTTGGCTATCTGGCCTGACACCTTCTTGATACGGCGCATCGTCTCGACATAGAGCTTCTGCGGGGGGAACTGGATGGTGGCGTCGCCGGAATGCACTCCGGCGAACTCGATGTGCTCCGAGATGGCGTAGGCCTTGATCTCCCCGTTCTGAGCCACGGCATCCATCTCTATCTCCTTGGCGTTCTGGATGAACTCGCTGACCACCACCGGGTGCTGCTTCGAGACGTTGGCCGCCAGACGCAGGAAGCGGTCGAGCTCCTCGGGATTGGAGCAGACGTTCATGGCCGCCCCGGAGAGCACGTAGCTCGGGCGCACCAGCACGGGGAAGCCCACCTCCTCGATGAATGAGTCGATGTCCTCCTTGGAGGTCAGCTCGCGCCAGCGGGGCTGGTCGATGCCGAGGCGGTCGAGCATGGAGGAGAACTTGTGGCGGTCCTCGGCGTTGTCGATGCTCTTGGCCGAGGTGCCGAGTATGTTGACCCCTTCGGCGTCGAGGCGCATGGCGAGGTTGTTGGGAATCTGGCCGCCGACGGAGAGGATCGTGCCGTGGGGCTGTTCGAGGTCGAGGATATCCATCACGCGCTCGAAGGTGAGCTCGTCGAAGTAGAGACGGTCGCACATGTCGTAGTCGGTCGACACGGTCTCCGGATTATAGTTGATCATCACGGAGCGCCACCCTTCCTTCTTGACGGTCATCAGGGCATTGACCGAGCACCAGTCGAACTCCACGGAGGACCCGATGCGGTAGGCGCCGGAGCCGAGCACCACGATGGAGCGGTGGTCATGAAGGAAATTGACGTCGTTGGTGGAGCCGTTGTAGGTGATGTAGAGGTAATTGGTCTGTGCCGGGTATTCGGCGGCGAGTGTGTCGATTTGCTTTACGACGGGCACTATGCCGCGCTCCTTGCGGTGGCGGCGCACACGCAGGCTCAGAGCTTCGGGCGATTCATCGGAATCGCGGAAGATGGAGCGCGCCACCTGGAAATCGGAGAAACCCTGCTGCTTGGCCCGGCGCAGGAGCTCGTCGGGCAATTCCTCAAGCGAGCCGTAGCTTTCAAGTTCGCGCGAAGTGGCCATGATGTTCTCAAGCTTGTAGAGGAACCAGCGGTCGATTTTCGTCAGCTCGTGGATGCGGTCCACCGAATATCCGCGCCGCATGGCCTCGGATATGACGAAGATACGGTTGTCGGTGGGGGTCTTGAGGCCTTCGTCGATGTTGTCGATCTTTATGTCCTTGTTCTCCACGAAGCCGTGCATGCCGCGGCCGATCATGCGGAGGCCCTTCTGCATGGCCTCCTCGAAAGTGCGTCCGATGGCCATGACCTCGCCGACCGACTTCATCGACGAGCCGATCTCGCGGCGCACGCCGTGGAACTTCCCGAGGTCCCAGCGCGGCAGTTTCACCACGCAGTAGTCCAGGGCCGGCTCAAAGAAGGCGGATGTATCCTTGGTGACGGAGTTGCGGAGGTCGAAGAGGCCGTAGCCGAGGCCGAGCTTGGCGGCCACGAAAGCCAGCGGATACCCGGTGGCCTTCGACGCCAGGGCCGACGAGCGGCTGAGGCGGGCGTTGACCTCGATGACGCGGTAGTCCATCGATTCGGGGTCGAAGGCGTACTGCACGTTGCATTCGCCCACGATGCCGATATGGCGTATGATCTTTATGGCGAGCTTGCGGAGGTAATGGTAGTCCTCATTGGAGAGGGTCTGCGAGGGGGCCACGACGATGCTCTCGCCGGTGTGGATGCCGAGCGGATCGAAGTTCTCCATGTTGCAGACGGTGATGCAGTTGTCGAAGCGGTCGCGCACCACCTCGTACTCCACTTCCTTCCATCCCTTGAGGCTCTTCTCCACGAGCACCTGCGGGGAGAACGACAGGGCCTTCTCGGTGAGCGAGACGAGTTCCTCCTCATTGTCGCAGAATCCGGAGCCGAGTCCGCCGAGGGCGTAGGCGGCGCGGACGATGACGGGATAGCCGAGACGGCGGGCGGCCTCGACGGCGCCCGATACCGAGCCGACAGCCTCGCTCTTGATGGTCTTGACGCCGATTTGGTCGAGTTTCTTCACGAAGAGCTCGCGGTCCTCGGTGTCGATGATGGCCTGCACGGGGGTGCCGAGCACTTCGACGCCGTACTTCTCAAGCACGCCCGACTCGTAAAGCTTCACGCCGCAGTTGAGGGCCGTCTGGCCGCCGAATGCGAGCAGGATGCCGTCCGGGCGCTCCTTCTCGATGACGCGCTCCACGAACTCGGGGGTCACGGGAAGGAAGTAGATCTTGTCGGCGAAGCCCTCGGAGGTCTGCACCGTGGCAATATTGGGATTGATGAGCACCGTCTCGATGCCCTCCTCCTTCATGGCCTTGAGGGCCTGCGAGCCGGAGTAGTCGAATTCACCGGCCTCACCGATCTTGAGGGCGCCGGAGCCGAGGAGGAGTACTTTCTTTATCTTGGAGTTAAGGTTGGGGTTGATGTTATGATCCATGACGGATTGCGGAGGGAAGAAATGTTAAGGTAAGTATTGGGAGAGTGAGGGCTTAGAGCATCGCCACGAATTCATCGAAGAGGAACTCCGTGTCCTTCGGTCCGGAGGATGCCTCGGGGTGGAACTGGGCGGAGAAGAAGGGCTTCGAGCGATGGCGTATGCCTTCGTTGGTGCCGTCGTTCATGTTGACGAACAGCGGCTCCCAGTCGGCGGGCAGAGTGGAGTCGTCGACGGCGAAGCCGTGGTTCTGCGAAGTGACGTAGCAGCGGTCGGTGCCCACGCGGCGCACTGGCTGGTTATGGCTCCGGTGGCCGTACTTGAGCTTGTAGGTCTTTGCTCCGGCAGCGCGGGAGAGGAGCTGGTTGCCCATGCAGATGCCGCAGATGGGTGTGTCGCCGTCGAGGGCGCGGCGCAGGTTCTCCACGGTGGCGTCGACCATGTCGGGATTGCCGGGGCCGTTGGAGATGAATATTCCGTCGATGTCGGGGAGCCGGTTGAAGTCATAGTCCCAGGGCACGCGGATCACCTTGAGGCCGCGGCGCGTGAGGCACCGGATGATGTTGTGCTTCACGCCGCAGTCCACAAGCACCACCGTCTTGTCGCCGGCACCGTGATGCTCCACTTCCTTGCAGGACACCTTCGCCACGAGATTCTCCTTATTGGGGTCATAAAAATCAGGCTCTTCCGCACCTTCCACAACGATCTTGCCCAGCATTGAGCCTTTCTCGCGCAGGAGTTTCGTCAGAGCCCTTGTATCGATGCCGTAGATACCCGGAATTTTCTCTTCATTGAGCCAGTCGGCCAGCGAGCGGTCGGCCTGCCAGTGGGAATGCTGCCAACTGTAGTCCTGGGCCACGATCGCACGGGCGTGGATATGGTCGGACTCATAGTATTCGCTGACATCGTCTTTCTCACGGCGCGGGGGCACGCCGTAGTTGCCGAGAATGGGATAGGTGGTGACCAGTATCTGCCCCTCGTAGCTGGGATCGGTGAGGCTTTCGGGGTACCCCGTCATAGCCGTATTGAACACCACCTCTCCGGCCGTAGAGCACGGATATCCGAAAGATTTACCTTCAAACTTGGTGCCGTCCTCGAGAATCAGGACAGCCTTCTTAACATCATGCATCGTACTGTGGGTCGTTGAAACGTTATTTTGGTGCAAAGGTACGCAATAATTTCCAACCGCGCGCAATTCCGCAAGAAAATCAGCGAAAAATTCCTCGCGGACTTGCAGGATTCGGAATGATTTCGTAACTTTGCATTCACAAACGCGCAGACACTGCACGTGCCGGTCCTATAGCTCAGTTGGTTAGAGCACCTGACTCATAATCAGGGAGTCCTTGGTTCAAGCCCAAGTGGGACCACAAATTTTAAGAATCTGATTTTAAGCAAGTTAGTGTTTAAAATCAGATTCTTTTTTTGTGAATTTA